>NZ_OY760437.1:324449-648898 GCF_963663625.1 uncultured Ilyobacter sp.
AAGACATTTTCATCTTTTACATTTTTTAAAAGCTGAAGATATCTTTCCTCATGCTCTTTTTCTATTTTCCCAACTTCACGGAAAAGATAAGCTATCTTTTTGAACCCTTCTTCCTCTGCATCCTTTGCAAAATTTTCATACATATCAGTCCACTCATAATTTTCTCCATCAGCTGCACTTTTCAGATTTTCAGCAGTAGAAGGCATCCCCTCGTGAAGGAGTTTAAACCATATTTTTGCATGTGCCATCTCATTATGTGCCGTTTCTTCAAAAAATGATGCAATCTGATTGTAACCCTCTTTTTTAGCCTGAGAAGCATAATAAGTATACTTGTTTCTGGCCTGTGATTCTCCTGCGAAAGCAGAAAGTAAATTTTTTTCTGTTTTAGTTCCCTTTAAATTCATAATTCCCCCTTGGATAAAATTTAATATGATTAAATCATATCATACGGAATTTTTTTTTTCAAATATATAGCAAATAATCCCCTTCAAAATTACTTCCCCAATATCATAAGTGTTATATTTTGGCAATATTTTTATTTCAGCCTATAACCAAAGCCACTCTGGCTTTCGATGGCATCTTCCAAATATCCTATCTTATCCTTGAGTCTTCTTACATATACATCGACAGTTCTGTTCCCTTTTACAAAATCATCTTCCCATACATTTTTATATATCAGCTCCCTAGAAAGACTTATCCCCTTATTTTTTATAAAATAAACAAGGAGTTTAAACAGGGTATTAGATAGTTTAAATTCCTCTTCATCCAGTGTTACCCTTCTCGATTCTTCAATAATAGTAAGTTCTCCATAGTGAATAGATTTTATTATTTTGTTATTCTTCCTGAGTCCGGATTTAACTCTTAGCAAAAGTTCACGGGAATTGAATGGTTTTTTCAGATAGTCGTCTGCCCCGTTTTCAAATCCTTTTATTACATCATCGTCACTATCTTTTCCTGTGAGCATCATTATATAAGGAAATCCGTAAATATTTGGATTTTTTCTTATTTTACGACATATCTCAAACCCGTCTATATCAGGCATCATTACATCTAAAATTATAAATTCAGGCTTATGTTGTAGCGTCATTACCAGTGCTGCCTTACCGCAGGTGGCTGTATATATTTTGTTAAATTCATTACCAAGAACTTTTTCGACTAATGTTCTTCCCATTAAGCTGTCGTCTACTATCAGAACCTTCATCTTTTCCTCCATGTTTGCCAAGCATTCTATTGAATGACTCCAGTTTTTCCAATAATTCATCCATTAAGGTAAAGTTTTCATTCTCTATCTCTTCCAATAACTTTATTATGTCATCTCTTTTAAAATATCCGATGCTTCCCTTTAGTTTATGTGCAGCTGATTTTTTATTTGTCTTTAGTTCATTCAAAAGTTCATCTGATTCCTCCAAATAAACTTCAATAATTTTATTAATAAAATCTTCTCCATAATATTCTGTCAACTCATCAATATCAAGATGTAGGTAGTGATGCAATATCCTATTGAGTTTATCAAATTCTATGGGTTTTGTTAAAAATCCGTTCATGCCTGCAGCTAGGCATTCTTCTCTGTATCTTTCCAGTGAATGAGCGGTCAAGGCTATTATAGGAATATTTGTTTTAAGCCTTTTAGTGAGTTCTATCCCTGACATTCCAGGGAGCTCTATGTCCATCAATATAAGATCGTACTTTGAAACTTCCTTACTTTCAACATCCTCAGCACTATAGACAACATCCACCTCTATACTCTTCTTGAGATACTCCTTCAGTATATTTGCATTGACTGCATTGTCCTCTACCACAAGTACATGCCCCTTGCACATGAGGTTGTTCTCCTCAGTTTCTTCTGTATCAGGAATCAGATTTAGATTTATAAATGGATTTAACAAAATATAATCATCATCTTTTAGTTCATAAGTGTCCTCTAGACTCTCTATTATTTTAGTTCCTTTTATATTTTTTCCTTTTTCTGTAAAGATGACTGAATTTTCGGTTGTTTTTTTTATCTCAAGGGCATCTTCTTCGTCAGCTGTTATGCTCTCTATTCCTAGTTTAGAAAGTTCTTTCAAAATAAAAGCTCTTTTGTCTGCCACTACTATCGCCGTTATTTTTTCACTTTTAAACGAATTGTCCCCAACCTTAAAATTCATCTGAAAACTAAATCGGCTTCCCTTGCCAACTTCACTTTCTACTATTAGATTGGAATCAAGGAGAGTTATGAGCTGTTTTACTATTGTCAGCCCCAATCCTGTCCCACCGTAAGTTCTAGAATGAAAATTTTCTATCTGGGTGAAACTTTCAAAAAGTCTGTCTATTTTATCCGCGGGGATGCCTATCCCAGTGTCAGAAACAGCAAAATACACCGATACCTCGCTAGAAGTTTTCGTCATAACTTTCAAATCTAGATTTACGCTTCCTCTCTTTGTAAATTTCACAGCATTACTCATTAGATTTATAAGGATCTGCTTCAGCTTCAGATAGTCGCCATAAACCTTTTTAGGCATATCACCGTCTACATTGCATGATATCTGTATTTCGTTGATGCTAGAAAAAATAGGTATTATTTCATTCATTAATTTTTTTATGTCAATCAGAGATATATTTATATTCTCCTTTTCTGCTGTAAGCTTTGAAAAATCCAGGATATCATTAACCATAGAGAGAAGATGTTTTGCAGATGCATCTATTACCTGGAGTTTCTTACTCCTGCTGTGGTTCTTCATTATCTCTACCATACCTATTATTCCGTTTAAAGGAGTTCTCAGTTCGTGAGTCATATTCGCCAAAAACCTATCCTTTATTTTACTATTTTCTTCGGCAATTATCTTGATTTTTTTATACTTTTTTACCATTCTGCTCCATCTTAACCCTATTAGAATAAAGATTATATTTAAAAATGAAAATACCGACAGCAAAATGTACATTACAATGCCTCTGTCTATGTTGAATATATCAGCATTAAAATATTTTATATTTATTCCCAGAGGTTCTAGATAAAGACCGTATTTCTTAGACTTTGTATCATTTATAAGATAGGAGATGTCATCTAACTTTATCCTGTTGTTTTTATTCAAAACCACAGAAGCAAGATTTTTACCTGCCATGTAATAATCCCTTATTAGAGAAACTGTATATCTTTCATTGGGAACAAGTTTATAAGAATATACTGGAAAAGAAAAATTTAGGAGTTCTTTATTCACCTCATCTGCCAGAATAAGTGCGTTTTTTTTGTCTTTTTTCACTAGTTCCTCAAATGTTTTTCTGTTTGCCAGATCAACTTTATGAAAATTAATTATTCTGTATTTTTCTCTAAGGGTAATTAAGTCTATATTGTAAAAATTTTGTATGTAAATATTCTTTAGATCAGGCTGCATCTTTATAATTATCTCTATAAACCTTTCTAGACTTACCTTTTCGATTTCCACGTTGTCAAGACCATAATAGCTTTCCAAATAGATATATTTATCCCCTTCAAATCTTTTTTCGAAATCCAAATCGATATTTTTCCCTATTGTTATTATATAGTCAAAATGTCTGTTTTGGTATTTATGGTCATACAGATCTTTGAGAATATTTCTATATTCTTCATCGTTGTTTTTCAAAATATCTAGGTACTCTATTTCCAGGCTCTGATTTATTCCCCTGTTGTCCTCTAACCCCTGAATAAGCTGGTCATATTTTACCACACCTCTTTTGCTGAAGTTCAAAACCAGTATATCTTGGCCATATACTCCCAGTGTCAAAATAAAAAATAAAATAAGCTTCATATCAACCTCTTTTTAAACTTTGTGTTTTAAAATAAAAAAACTGTAACCGTTTTGTAACAATCATATTGTATAAAATAAATGAAAAAAATAAAAGGAGGTATTTGAATTATGAAAAAAACTATTTTATTGGTTTTAGCTGCAGCCGCATTATTTGTAGGATGCGGAAAGAAGGAAACAGACAATGGAAAATTATTGATTTATGCTGGATTGATGGAAGATCACGCTTCTATGGCCGCTAAAGAATTTGAAAAAGAAACGGGAATCAAAACTGAATTTGTAAGAATGAGTAGCGGAGAAACTCTGGCGAGAGTTAGGGCAGAAAAAGAAAACATGTCAGCTTCTGTGTGGTATGGAGGTCCTGTTGATGCCTTTGTTGCTGCAAATGAAGAAGGACTTATCGAGCCATACAAATCTCCTGTATCAGAAGAAATACCTGCTAAATTCAAGGATGCTGACGGAGTATGGACAGGTATCTATGTAGGCTACCTAGGTTTCGTCGGAAACAAATCCATTCTTGAAGAAAAAGGTATGGAAATGCCAAAATCTTGGCAGGATCTTTTAAAACCTGAGTACAAGGGAGAAATTGTAACTGCTCATCCTGGTTCTTCTGGTACTGCATATACAATGCTTTCAACTGTTGTTCAGTTAATGGGAGAGGAACAGGGTATGGAGTACATGCAAAAATTAAACGGACAAATTAGGCAGTATACCAAGTCTGGAACAGCTCCTGGAAGAATGGTTGGTTTAGGAGAAGCAGGGGTCGGTATCACATTCTTGCACGATGCCATCAAATACAGAAAAGAAGGATACAAGGATATAATTATATCTGCACCATCTGAAGGAACAGGTTTTGAAATCGGCGGAGTGGCAATATTAAAAAACGGTCCCGATCTTGAAAATGCTAAAAAATTCGTTGACTGGGCTCTGTCTAAAAAAGCTCAAGAGATGGGACAGACTGTTGGTTCTTACCAATTTTTAACCAATGAAAATGCTATGCCTCCTCAGGAAGCGGCCGAAATCAAGGATACTAAGTTAATAGACTATGACTTTGAGTGGGCTGGATTAAACAGAAAAAGACTAATCGAAAACTTCAGTCAGGTGACCAGAACTACTGCACCGAAAGAATAAAGGAG
Source organism: uncultured Ilyobacter sp. (assembly GCF_963663625.1). Classification (NCBI taxonomy): domain Bacteria; kingdom Fusobacteriati; phylum Fusobacteriota; class Fusobacteriia; order Fusobacteriales; family Fusobacteriaceae; genus Ilyobacter; species uncultured Ilyobacter sp. Next base: position 329,347 of record NZ_OY760437.1, read on the forward strand.
CATTGCTGTGGAAAAAACTTCATTTTCATTGAAAATCAGATCAGATTTAAAAAATATGAAAAAAATTTTTAATGACCCCATACTATTTTCAACTATAATCTTTACATTGATTGTAGTAACCCTGTTTATATTGCTGCCTCTTATGAATATATTAAATTCGAGTTTTTCATACGATGATAAATTTTCACTGAGACATTATAAAAATATCATGCGTATGAGTGAAAATATATCCATTCTGTACAACACTCTTAAACTTGGAATTACTACTGGTCTTATCTCTACTGTAATAGGATTTTTCTTTGCCTATGCTCTTACATATATTAAGCTGCCATTTAAGAAGATATTTACCTCTATAGCTATACTCCCAATAATTTCTCCACCTTTTGTTATAGCGTTATCTGCTATCCTTCTCTTTGGAAGGCGTGGATTCATAACAAGGGAGTTATTGGGAATGCTCGATGCAGATATATATGGATTTCACGGACTTGTGCTGGTACAGGTACTTACATTTTTCCCGGTGGCCTATCTAATGCTGGTGGGTCTTCTGGCAAAAATCGACCCTTCTGTAGAAGAAGCATCTAGAGACCTGGGTGCTTCTAGATGGGATGTATTCTGGACTATCACTCTTCCTCTGATGATGCCAGGTCTTGCCAATGCTTTCCTGGTTATATTTATTCAGACTATAGCTGACTTTGGAAATCCTATGGTAATCGGAGGAAACTATACTGTAGCTGCTGTACAGATTTATCTGCAGGGTATCGGAAACTATGATATGGGGAGTGCTACTGCCCTTTCCATAATTCTTCTTCTTATATCCATTAGTATTTTCGTGACTCAGAAATACTATATCAGTAAAAAATCATATGTCACAGTTACAGGTAAAGTGGCAAAACAAAGAGAGATGATCACTGAAAAAAGGATCGTTATGCCTATTTTCATAACCATGATTCTGCTCACTTTTTTGGTAATTCTCATGTATATTCTCATACCTATTGGATCCTTTATAAAGTTGTGGGGAGCTGACTATTCATTGTCCCTAAACCATTATAAATACGTCTTTGACCTGGGTATGAAGCCTATCATTGACACTACCGGACTTGCGCTTATTTCTACACCGATAACAGGTATCTTTGCCATGATTATTGCATTCCTGATTGTAAGAAAAAAATTCATCGGTAAGAACTTTATAGAGTTTACTACCATGATGGCTATCGCAATTCCTGGAACGATAATAGGTCTCGGATATGTTATCACATATAACAAAAGGCCTTTTGTTCTTACTGGTACCGCCACGATTTTAATAATAGCATTTATCATAAGAAGTATGCCTATAGGTATAAGGTCTGCCATAGCATCTCTTCAACAGATTGATCCGTCTATAGAAGAAGCTGCAAGTGTCCTAGGGGCTGACAGTAAAAAGGTTTTCACCTCTATCACTCTGCCTATGATAAAACCTGCTTTCTTCGGAGGTCTTATATACGCCTTCGTCAGAAGTATGACTTTGGTAAGCACGATTATTTTTCTGGTATCTGCTAAGTACAACCTGCTTACTGTGGCAATCATGAACCAGATTGACGTGGGAAAAATAGGGGTGGCTTCAGCATATTGTACTATCCTTATAATAATCGTATCTATTGTAGTTATTATGATGAAATCAGTATTGAAAAAATTTGGTATTGAAGAAGGAATAGAAAGTTAGGAGTGAATGATGAACGCTAAAAGAGTTAAATTTGAAAATCTGACCAAAATATTTGTAACAGATAAAAACAAGCAAGTGAAAGCCGTAGAAAATGTCAACTTAGACATTAATCCAGGTGAATTCGTTTGTCTCCTGGGACCATCCGGTTGCGGAAAAACAACCACTTTGAGGATGCTTGCGGGATTTGAAGTTCCTACTGAAGGGAAAATCTTTATAGGGGATGAAAATGTCGAAAGACTGACTCCAGACAAGAGAGATACTGCCATGGTTTTTCAAAACTATGCACTTTTTCCTCATATGAATGTATTTGATAATATTTCCTATGGTCTGAAACTTCAAAAGTTACCAAAAGAAGAGATCAATTCAAGAGTAAAAAAAATATTGAGTCTCATGAAGATGGAGGAGTTTGCAGAGCGTGTTCCTTCTCAGATGTCTGGAGGTCAGCAGCAGAGGGTCTCCCTAGCTAGAGCCCTTATTATGGAGCCTGGAGTCTTACTCTTTGATGAGCCCCTGTCAAATCTAGATGCAAAACTTAGAATCCACATGAGAGATGAGATCAGAAAAATTCAGCAGGAAGTGGGAATCACATCCATCTACGTTACCCACGATCAGTCTGAAGCCATGGGATTATCAGATAAAATAGTCATAATGAAAGACGGCCTCATCGAACAGGTAGGTTCTCCAGATGAGATCTATCAGAGACCAATAAATGCATTCGTTGCGAATTTCATTGGAAGAGCCAATATAATCTTAGCAACTGTTGAAGAGGTCAAGGAATCTACCCTAGTCATAGACGTCCAAGGAATAAAATATGAGACTGCCAAGACTAAACCGTATAATATCGGTGACAAGGTGAAGATTGTAGTAAGACCAGAATCCATAGAATTTGGAAAATCTGACTTTGAGGCAAAGGTCACAAAGAGTATGTTTATGGGAGCTCATCATGAATATGAAGTTAACTTCTTTGGACAGCATCTTGAAATCTCTGTCAATAATCCCATGAACAAAAATATGGTAAAAATTAATGAAAACCTAAAATTTGCACTAGATCCAAATTCAATCCATATACTTTAAAGAATGGAATCTTCGGATTCCTTTCTTTAGTTAGGGGGAGCTATGTTTGAAATAACCAAATTTTCAATATTTATAAGAATCATTCTGGCCATTATTATAGGTGGACTGATTGGTTATGAAAGGGAGAAAAAAAGAAAGCCTGCAGGTTTTATAACTCATATGTTAGTTTGCCTGGGTGCTGCTGTAATTGCAGTTATACAAATTTTGGTTTCCCAAAGCAGTATGGGTATGGTTCTGCAGAATCCTGACCTCTCTTCCGTCGTAAAAATTGATATGGGAAGAATGACGGCTCAGGTAGTATCCGGAGTTGGATTTTTGGGTGCAGGAACTATCTTTCATACTCAAGGAAGTATCAAAGGAATTACCACTGCTGCCACACTTTGGATCACAGCCTGTATCGGCATCGCCATAGGAATGGGGTATTTCTTCCTTTCCATTACTTCGGCAGTATTCATAGTCTTTATTATGCTTATCATGAAGAAATTTGAAGTTCTTTACATAGAAAGAGAAAAACAGAGAGTGATAAAAATAAGTTATTCTGGAGATATTCAAACTGAAATTAAAATCAAAAGATATTTTAAAAATAATAATATAAAAGTTATCGGAGCGAAATACTTGAGGGAAACAGATAAAAATACTCACACTGAAAAAGAGACTGTATATACACTCTCTCTTCCTCAGCACATGAGTACAGAAAGCCTTGTAAGCGCCCTAAAAGAATTTGACGAGATTTTTCATATTTCTATTCATTAGAATTTTTTATGTTCTTACGAAGGCACCTCTATACCAAATTTATATTTCTATTTTAATTTTTTTATCACATCTATAAACTGAACCCCATACCTCTCAAACTTTATTTCTCCCACTCCGTTTATCTCAAGCATCTCTTCTTTGTTCAGAGGAAGGTACTTGGACATCTCGTGAAGGGTCTTGTCAGAAAAGACAGTATAGGGGGGCTTGCCCTCTCCCCTAGCTATTTCATACCTCAATTTTTTCAGGGCTTCCAAGTACTGCTCCCCTTCATAGCTTACCTTTTTATCCACAACTGCTGTCTTCCTTAAAAAAGTTTCTCTATTTCTTATAAATGAATAGGCCTTTTTACTCAGCTTCAGGGTTGGAAACTCTCCTTTTAAAACCTCTATATACCCATCCCCTATAAGCAGGTCTATAATAGCTCTTATCTCCTTCTGTTTATAATCCTTCATTAGAGAGTAAGTGGTCACCTTGTCCAAATTCCATTTGAGTATATTTTGATTTTTAGATCCTGAGAGTATGCTTACTATCATGTTTACCCCAAATCTTTCTCCGGTTCTTCCTATACACGAGATTATCTTCTGTGCTTCTATAGTTATATCCTCTGTATGACCGGTATCGAGACAATTGCTGCAGTTGTTACAGTTATCTATTTTATCCTCACCAAAATATTCGAGTATATAGGATCTTATGCATTTAGAGGTGTGACAGTAGTTCACCATGGCATTTAGTTTTTCATATTTTATGTCTATGATCTCCTGAGAATTCTCAAACTGATTATTTTCTATAAAAAATCTCTGAGTCAGAATATCTTTAGGATTAAATATAAGAACGCAGTTAGACTCAAGTCCGTCCCTGCCTGCCCTGCCTGCTTCCTGGTAATAACTTTCTATGTCTTTAGGGAGGTTATTATGTATTACAAACCTTACGTTAGATTTGTCTATCCCCATACCAAAGGCATTTGTGGCTATCATTATATCCAATTCATCCTCTACAAACCTATTTTGATAATCCTCTCTTTCAGCATCTCTCAACCCTGCATGATATTTCCCCACCTTGTATCCCCTGCTAAGGAGCTCATTATAAATAGAGTCCACCTCCTTACGTGTAGATGCATAGATTATCCCGCCTTCGTCCCTATGCTCTTTCAGATACTTTTTTATGTACACCAGACTGTTTACACCCTTTACTGTTGAAAATTTTAGATTTTTCCTGTCAAATCCATTCAAAAATATTTCTGGGGTAAATTTCAAATTCCCAACTATATCCTCTCTTACCTTTGGAGTGGCTGTAGCTGTAAAAGCTGATATCACAGGTCTAGACTTAATTTTTTCCAAAAACCTCGGTATTCCCAGATAACTTTTTCTAAAATCATGCCCCCATTGTGATATACAATGAGCTTCATCCACGGCAATCTGAGATATATTTTTGTTTTTTATCTGTTCTATAAAATACTCATTTTCTAACCTTTCTGGAGTCACATATACAATCTTATAGTTGTCAGCGGATATATTTTTAAATATCTCATTTGATTCTTTCTGGGATAGGGAACTATTTACGTATACTGACTGTATTCCAAAGGCATTCAGGGCGCTGACCTGGTCCTGCATTAGGGAGATCAAAGGTGAAATGACCAGTGTGATACCGTCAAAGACCAGTGCAGGTATCTGATAACAAATAGATTTCCCTCCGCCTGTTGGCATTATCCCCAGTGTATCTTTTTTATTTAAAATATTCTCAATTATCTCCTCCTGACCATCTCTAAAGGAAGAGTAACCAAAATATTTTTTTAAAATATCGCTAATTTTACTCATTCTACCCCCTCTCTACTTATCTCAACTATAAGTCAAAAAAACCCTACTGTAATTTTTATACAGTTGTTTTTTAACGGACCTTTTTCCTAAACATCATATATCTGAACTCACGAATACCTCCAGTGGGCATAGTATATAGATAATTGTACGCCTCGATTAGGGATAAGTTTTCTCTCGGTATTTCCAAGACCTCTTTTTTAGACCCCATAAAATGCAGAACGGCCCTATCGTGCCACAGATCCACCCTTTCATCGAGATCTAATTCCAATATATTACATTGAAAAATATTAATTTTATCACTGTATTCTTTTAGTCCTTATCTCAAATCTTCTATGGCACTTTCACTCAGATCAACCCCTATAATATTTTCATATCCATTTTCAAGAAACGACCAAAGTAGCTTTCTCATTAACAACATCTAGAATATTGCTTTTAACATTGATTTTTTATCAGTTTTAGAGATCCACAGGGCTCCTTTTCATACCATTCAATCTCTTCTATACTCCAGCTTAAATATAGATTTAGAATTCTTTTTAAAAAGCATGATCTCCCCCTACCAAACTTAAAATTTTTTTATCTACTTACAGTATAAGCTCTTACCCTTTGTTAGTCCACAAAAAAACCGGGAGTTTTTGATCCCGGTTTCTGTGCACCCCAGTAGACCCATCTTCTGAAACTAAAAGATCCTTCCTACTAGAATATATGTCTATATTTTTTTTACAAATTCAGATTTCAAATTCATAGACCCGATACCATCAATTTTACATGCAATATCATGATCACCTTCTACCAGTCTTATATTTTTAACCTTTGTACCTATTTTTACTACCAGGGAGCTCCCCTTTACCTTGAGGTCTTTGATCACCGTTACAGAATCCCCGTCATTTAAAATTGTACCATTTGAATCTTTTATTACATTTTCCTCTTCACTATTTCCACTTTCAGCCTCTAAAGTCCATTCATAGGCACACTCTGGACATACAAATACACTCCCGTCCTCATATGTATATTCTGAATTACATTTTGGGCAATTTGGTAAATCAATCATAGTTAACTTTCTCCATTCTTTCTTTATTAGCGATAATTTAAAATAAATACGAAATAGCTTTCACTTCCAAAATCTAGGTACCTATTTTTTTAAAAAAGATCCCCTAAGAGGAATTTCTTCCCACTTACTATTTAGCATCAAGTCTATTTTTACATCTCTCAAAGGAATTTTTTTTATCTCTGTAGGCTCATCCAAATCCTCAGGGTTTTTAAACTTTTCAAACCATAAGGTCCCTTCACCGTTGTCTTGGTCTATTCCCTGTGTTGTTATATAATAACAGTTATCCGGAACTTGAAATTCAACACATCCGTCTTCATAAATATTTAGAGAGGTTACTTCTGTCTCTATAACCACTTCTTTGCCTTGGGTAATTTTTATCTTCACGAGGTTCCCCCTTGTTATTTAATTAATTGCTATTTTACAATTATAAACCTTTGACAAAAATAAGTCAAAAAATATAAAATTTGATTTTTTTAACCTTTTAATTATGCAGTTATAAATCCAAATATCTTCATCTGTCTTTTTCTACCACAAAGAAATATCCCTTGAATATTCTGAATTCTCAATATTTGAAAAAAGAAATGAGCCTCTATGGCTCATTTATATAGGCTACTTGATTTGTTTTGCCTTCAGTTCGTCCATTATTCCCTTTAACTCCATCTCATCTAGTATGAAATTAATCAGGTCTAGCATATCGTATTCCCCTTTTGGAATTAGATATCCAAGCTGGCTTTTAGTCATCGGATTGTCAATCATAGGAGCTGCCAGTTTTTTATATTCATTTGCATAATGTATCGCTTCAGGGCTCTCTGAGATCATAACATCTACCTCACCCTTAATAACAGCCTGAGGTACATCTAGATTTCTCTCGTATTTTATTATCTGAGCTGATTTTATATTTTTGTCAGCAAATTTTTCGTTGGTTCCCCCTATATTCACTCCCACTTTTACTCCAGGCTTATCTATAGCCTCTAGCGATGTATATTTTCCTTCATCTGCCTTTCGCACTATAGGAGATTTCCCGAAAACCAGGTACGGCCTAGAGAGTTCCACTCTTATCTTTCTCTTGGTATTTCTAGTTATTCCTCCCATTGCGATATCAAATTTATCACTTTCCAGGTCATCTATAAGAGTCTTCCATGTCGTCGGCACAAATTCCAGTTCCACTCCCAAATCCTCTGCAATGTATTTGGCCACTTCAATATCATATCCTTCAAAATCCTTTCCGTTATAATAGGTAAAAGGCTTATAGTCTCCTGTGGTCCCCACTCTTATTTTATTATTTTTTATAATCTTCTCTACTCTGCCCTCGGCATAAGATGCTGCAGAAAGCATCATAATCACCAATATCATTAAAACTTTTTTCATTTCCAGTCCCTCCCTAGATAGTTAAATTCTTTGTCCTTAGATTTTACTGTTAAACAGAACATAAGTGTAGATTACAATTTTTTTTATTTTTTGTTCGTTACTCATTTTATAATTCTAGCAAAATTAGGGACAACAGCTATCTTTATAGCTGAAAAACAATAGGTATAGTTAGAATTTTTAATCCAAAAAATCTTGAATGCCTATAAGAAAAAAAACCAGAACTCATTTTTCTGGCCTTTTTTCTCATTAATTCTTTATTCAACTCAAAGCAAATTACTTTTTAATAGACTCAAGTTTTTCTAGAATTTTGTAAAGTGACTCACTGGCTTCATAAGGAAGTCTGTTAAACTCTCTTAGTTCTCCTATAAAATCAAGTCTAGTCTGGATTCTACTTTGGACTAGGTTGATGTAGTTTACATCATCAAAATTGGGGTTGTACCCTTCTATCTCCATGTACTCTATATTTTCCACAGGACCAAACTTTTTGAATCCACCCTTTTTTTCAATTATAGATTCTATGATCCCTAACGTAACTTCTGGAGTTATCTTTCTGTGAAGGAAAAATCCAGTATTTAATATATAGCATTCAATTTTTCTCTCTTTAAACAGAGACTTGAATTTATTGTAGTCATTACACAGAGGGTAAGTCCTAAATGGGTTTGCATAAGGTTCTATAACAAGTTTGCTACTGTCTACTCCTTTTAGGAGGTGCTCTGCTGAAGAACGCTTTGTTGCCAGTGTTGCTCCGAGGGTTGCTGCTAGAGTGGCAGAATTTATCTTCATTACTGGAGGCATGCTCTCGTCCTTCATGAGCCAGAATATAGCATCGCATTTTTTGTCAAACTTGTACGCCCTATTTGGAGACCAGTACTTTGACTTAATAGCTCTCCCATTTCCATTACTTATATCTTCTGTTACAGGAAGTATCTTCCCGTGGTTGTCTATTGTAGCAGAACAGTTCTGCATTGTAAGAAGATATTTATTGTCAGGACAATTTGTCGGATAATCCTGAGTTTTATCAAAATAAGAAGGTTCCATAGATATTGATGATCCGTCTTCATTGGATATAATGAAAGCATCGTCGTGAAGTACAGTTACATCATATTTGTCACCATGTTTTGCATGGGTAATGGTGGATTTTCCAGATCCTGAAAGTCCAAATACTCCCACTACAAATTTATCACCATTTGGAAGGTTATATCTTTTTTGCCCTCCGTGGCATGGAGTATATCCGCATCTCGTAGCAATAGTCCATGCCAGGGTAAGTGTCCCTTTTTTATGTTCTCCAAAGTATCTCATGCCCAAAAGAGCGGCGCAGTTGTGATCTGAATCAAAAAATGTCAGCCCAACTGGATGATCTCCGTGAGACCAGTCTGGGTCAGAGTATACAAAAATATCCCCTTCCTCTATAACCTCGGAAGAGTCATACTTTACTTTTATTTCATCATTAAAATCCTGGAAGTTCAGCATCCATGAATAAAGCACATTTTCATATCCTTCTGGAATAAGCAGATGAGCCCTTACCATGAAATCCTCATGAAGACCTACACATACAGAGGCCCTATACATCTTCTTTTTTCTAGAAGAAAAAACAGCCTCCCTCAGTTTCCCTGCGTATTCATTTTCATCTACGCCTCTGTCACCTAGTATTTTTCTAGCAGCTGCAGTTCTTCCAGTTCTGTCTCCATCATTGAAGATGAGTACTTTAGAATCTTTCTCAAGACCAATTTCTTCAGTCTTATATATTGGTAAATCAGTAATTATTGTTCCTGGAGAGTTTTTTGCCAGATTGTAAGCTTCTTTTAAGCTCCCCACGTTTATAACATTATTTCTGTAAAATGCCGTTTCCAGTATTGTACGTATTTTAGAGTACAATAATGGTGTTTTTGTCCCTATATTTTTTTTATCCAGACCCAATAGTGTCGCCATTTTATTAACCTCCTGTAAACATTGTAAACTGTAGTGAAATTATACCTGCTCCCGAACAGTTTGTCAATGTCTTATGGCTTTTTTATGAACATAAAAAAATCATTTTTTAATCAAAACTGTACATAATTTACATTCAGAATATCATTTTGGCCATTTATTTTATTACAAAAAAATGGGGAAATATATTTCCCCATACTTAGAATAAATAAAACTTGATAGAACTTAATTATTTTGGGGATTCCCCTCATTTAATCATTCATTATATTTTCTCCGGCCCTTTTACCAAATACAAGTATATCTGTAATGGCGTTTCCACCTAGTCTATTAGTACCGTGTATTCCACCGACTATCTCTCCCGCTGCAAATAGTCCAGGGATTATGCTTCTGTCCTCTTTCATCACATGGTTTTTGTCGTCAATGGTAACTCCTCCCATAGTATGGTGTACCGCCGGAGCTACTGCCTGGATATAAAAAGTCCCCTCTTTTATTGGAAGAAGATCTCCTCTCCTAGAAAATTCTTCATCTTTTCCTGAAGCTACAAAACCATTGTATCTCTCTAGAGTTTCCAACATGGCATCTTCATTTATACCCATGAAATGAGCACATTCTTTTAGACTTCCCTCACAGAAAAGATTTTTTCTTTTAAGAGCTTCTACCTCTGTTTTGCAAGATTGTGTTCTATTTGCAACTCTCTCTATCTCCTGTCCCCAGAGAAGGTATGCCACCCCACCTTCCTGTGAAAGAATCCCGTTAGAAACCACATCTCTTCTTTCAAGCTCCTCTACAAATCTCTTCCCCTGTTTATTTATGAGGATGGCTCCGTCAAATCTTGATCCTCCAACATGAGACAAGGCTCCTGTCTCAGGATTTGATATTGGGAAAGTTTGAATATAATCCATATGCACAAATCCTGCTTGGATATCTTCGCACATTACATGTCCGTCACCAGTTATGCCGCTCTGATTGGTAGTCTTGTATCTTTCATCTAGTTCAGGGTTATATTTTTTTCTCATCTCTATATTTCCAGAGAATCCACCTGTGGTCATTATGACTCCTTTACTTCCCATGAAGTTTACTTTGGCTCCCCCTATACTGGCGACGATTCCTTTTACCCTAGAGTTTTCAATAATAAACTTTTCAGCCTTGACCCCAGTTCTTATATCCACACCCATAGAGAGTGCCTTCTTTTTCAATTTTGTGATGAGCTCTACTGCATATTTACCCTTAAAAACAGTGGCTCTAGGGACACTATGTCCTCCAAAGTGTATGAGCTCCCCTTCCTTAAATTCTACACCGACCTCTTCTTTGAGCCATTCGTAAGTAGATAGAGCGTTTTCACTTAAAATCTTTAAAAGTTCCCGATTATTCTCTCCGTCCCCTCCAGTTAGAGCATCCTTAAAGTAAACCTCATCTGTATCCTCTATATTTTTTACCTTCTGGGCGGCACTCCCAGGTATATTGACCCCACCCATAGATACCAGGGTATTTCCTCCAACTGCTGCGGTCTTTTCAAGGACCACCACACTGGCCCCTCTTTTGGCTGCCGATATAGAAGCCGCAAGCCCTGCTCCACCTGCTCCCACTATTACCACATCAAACTCTTCTCGTGCCTTCAGAGCTTTTTTACCCACTGCTATCTTTTCTAGGTTTTCCGACTGCAGAATCTCTTCCTCTAAAATCTCTGTATCTCCCCCTGCTTTTACAAGGGCGTTTTTTACAGCTTCTCTTATCCCCCTTGAGCTTACAGAACATCCTGAAACATTTGGCACAAGTATAGAATTTTTTTCTATAATTTTATCCAGTACATTGTCAAAAGCCGGATCAGAGATCACAGGGGTCTCGTTATGCTCCACTATACATATATCAGAAATTCTTCCCTCTTTTATATCTACAGATACCTTTATATCTCCGCCGTATCCTATTCCAGTTCCATAAAATTTTCCATCATTTAACTTTTTCACCTTATACCTCCAAAAGTACGATTACGTATTATTTTGAAGGCCATTATAACTTTTTTCACAAAAAATGTCAAGTTATTTCAAACAAAACTACGGTAAACTTAAAAAAAATAAAAATTTAAAAAGGAACCAAGCTCATTTATAAGTAAAAATTATTAGACTATTGCATGACAGAGGGTGATAAATATGTCTTTATATATTTTTGAATATACTCTTCCGAAAGGATATTATCTCAAAGTAATCAATCACTACGAGGATATGCCACTTATGAGGGCTTTCCTCTACAGAGGACGAAGTTCCTTTCAGAGACTTGTTAATGTTATGGATTTTGAAGTGAACACATCAAAGCTTAAAATTGTTGAAAAATCCATTTCATTTATTGAACTACTTGAAGAACGTATAAATTCTGGAATTGAGGTAAGATAATATGGGCGGATATAGTTTTTCATATAACGTTTACAAAAATTATATTGTTGATATCTTTGAATTTTATGAAGACACCAGTTTTACCAGGGCTTTTATCTATAAGAAAAATTACGTAGGTAGAGACCTTGTAGAAATAAAAGATTTTCCAATGGGAACTGAAGTGGACTCTATCCTGAAAGAATCTGAAAAATTCATCATAGCCCTTGAACAGCTAATTACCCCATTAAAAATCAAGAAAGTTAAGCAAAAATCAACTGCTAAAGTTATAGAAGAAGAGGTTAATAAGGTATAATTGTGAGAATCCAAATCTTTAGAAGAGGCTTACTTAGGAGAACTGTTTGATCCAAAATTAATAGCAGTTTTCAATGAGATTGTCTCCACGGACTACGGAGATATATCTGATATAATAGGATTTGATAAATACAATAGTTTCAGTATTTCAAAAAAACTAAACGCAGTTTACTACTATCACAGAAAAAAAGGAGCTTCAAGAAGTTCCTTTTTAATCTTATATCAAATTTTCTTTCTACATCAATTTTTTAAGTTTAGCCAGGCAGGTCATTTTAAAAGTAGTCGATTTAAATTTCTTTTCCCTGATCTTTTGAACTCATTTTTTCTATTGACTTGCTAATGTAATCTTCGATTATTCCAGGACTTTCTCCTAGAAGATAGAGCTCATCTCCTACCTCTATAGTTGTATCTCCCTTAGGAAGAATATTCTTTCCCTTTCGATTTATGAGGATGAGAAGAATGTCCTTAGGCAGTCCTATTTCACTAATTTTCTTTTCTGCCACTTCTCCTTCATTTCTTACTTTTACCTTAACAAGACTTTCCTCAAAATACTCCAAGTTTTCTAAATCTCCCTTTTCCAAAATTTTACTTCCAGTCTCTTTTAGTCCTAAGTAACTAGACGCAAAGGGAAGGGGCATCCCCTGAAAAATCACAGAAAGAAGAACCACGAAAAAAACAAAATTTAATATAAGCTCTGCATTTACTATCCCCTCTACCAAGGGAAAAGTTGCAAAAACTATGGGAACAACCCCCTTAAGGCCTCCCCAGGCATCCTCTACGAAGTCCACTCCTAGAAAGATTCATAAAAATACTTAAAGTTCTGGGTAAAGATTGCCAAAAGTACACCTACAAGGACAGTAACTCCAAAAAATTTCGGAAGGATATTTTCAAAAGCCTTCAGACCTTTTTTTATGTTTTTATCATGGATTTTTTTATCTTTAAAATACGATACAGCCAGTAAAAACAGAGTAATCATATCTACTATTTTCAAATTAAAAACAACCATGTACTGACTGAATATTTCAAATAAAGTATCTAAACTTTTAATTGGTTTGCTATATTCCTTCCAGCAATTTTTCCAAATACCATACATTCAGTGATGGCACAACTTCCCAGTCTAGATGCTCCGTGGACTCCTCCTGTGACTTCTCCTGCTGCATATAAGCCTTTGATCACATCACCCTCTATACTTATAACTCGGGCATCGGAATCTATCCTTATTCCCCCCATGGTAAAATGAACCTTGGGCCACAATCTCATGGCATAATAAGGTGCCTCACAAATTGGAGAGGAGTTTTCAATAAGGGGCTTCCCAAAATCCCTGTCCACACCCTCTTTAAAATTTTCATTAAACCTGTTTATGGTTTCTCTTATAGCATCCTTTGAAATTCCGTAAAAATCCGCCACTTCTTCTAGGGTATAAAACTTTCTAACCACTTTTCTCTTTAAACCAGAATCTATGTTCCAACCAGCCTCTCTCACAGCTTTTGAGTCGGCTATACCGATACAAGGATGTCCTATAGAGAGCAGTTTGTCTGAAAGGGTTTTTCTATCTGCTAGCTCATTTACAAATCGTTTTCCAGTGGCAGGATCTACAATAACACCGTACTGAAATACTATGTATTCTGAAAACATAGGTCCAACTCCGTATCCAGCCTCATCAGGAGATGCCCACGGTCCTAGCTGGATATTTGACAGCTGCACAGGCATAGCCCCTATATTTATAGACTCCTTAATAACTTCCGATGTTGCAAAAGGCTTATTGGTGGTACTTATTTTTCCTGTGAGCCTAGGATCCTGAGAGGACCTGAAGTCGACATCAGCTCCGAAGCCTCCAGTAGCCAAAATAACTCCTTTTTCTGCCTTTATATATTTGTCCTTACCCTTTTGAGGATTCTTATAGTCATAATCTTCTCTAACTACCACACCGCAAACCCTTTCATTTGAGTCCATAACCAGATTTTTCAAGTAGGACTTAAATCTCACTTCAATTCCCAGTTCACTTATCTTTTCCATCTGTTTTTTTATAATTGTAGCCCCTGTGATATTTTTTGCAGTATAACAACGATGTACCGAATGTCCTCCGAAAATATCTATTCTGTCAAGATACTCTACTCCCAGATAATCAATTGACCAATCAAACACATCATTTGCATTATCTACAACAACTCTCACCAATTCAGGATAGTTCATCCCAAGACCCGCTTTTATCATATCCTCATACATAAGATCAGGAGAGTCGCTGATTTCATTTTTTTTTTGAAGCTTTGTACCTGGTGCAGCGATCCCTCCGTCGCTGATTATTGAGTTCCCACCGGCTGCCTTCATTTTTTCAAGAACCAGTACAGTAGCTCCGCTGTTGTGAGCCTCTATAGCCGCAGTAAGTCCTGCAAAACCGCTTCCCACCACTACAACATCTATTGTCTCATCCCATTTTTCAATATTTTCTTCTAAAATAATGGTTTTTCTCATCGTACTAATTCCTCCCTAGCTTTATCTAATATATTATCATATGTTAAAACATCATTTTTAAATTGTAAAGAAATTTTAAGAATTATAGAATGCCATTTTTACTTTTACACATTATTATATCTTTATAAAACTACATTTAGTATCGTATAGGAACGATACAGTTTATTAGTAAACACGTTGTGAAGGAGGGGTAATATTGGAAAATATTTCTTTAAAAGGAATCGTAGATTTACACGTACATTCCCATCCTGATATCAGGGAGAGGGCATATACCGATTTTGAGCTTTTAGAGGCTGGAATAAAAGCAGGGGCTAAGGCTATCGTTATTAAAACTCATCATGGAACTACTATGGACAGGGCTTATCTGGCAAATGAATACAACAAAAAAGTCTATAACGGCAGTAATGATTTTGTTATGTACGGTGGTATCACCTTAAATTATGCTGTCGGAGGTCTGAATCCAGTTGCCGTGGAAACAGCTTTGAAATTAGGGGCTAAAATAGTGTGGCTCCCTACTATTCACGCTGCAAATCAGATGGAAAAATTTGGAAAAACCGGAGGCATAAATTGCGTTGAAGCTGGAAAACCGGTTCCTGTTTTGACAGAGATTTTTTCACTTATAAAAGAGTATGATGCAGTTTTAGCCACTGGACATCTATCTCCGGAAGAGATCTTCATCGTCGTAGATCATGCAAAAAAAATGGGTCTAAATAAGATTCTTATAAACCACCCGGAATTTTGGGTAGTGGGAATGAGTAATGAAGACCAAGAAAGATTAGTCAAGGAATACGGTGTCTATTTAGAGCGTTGCTATGCCCAACCAATGGGTGGCGGTATTTACAAAAGCAATCTCGAAGACAACTATGAACTTATAAAAAAAATAGGTTGTGAAAATATCATAGTCAATACCGATGGTGGACAGGTTGAAAATCCAAACTGGGAACTTGCCTTTGCAGAGTATATGCAATACCTTTTCGATAGGGGAATAACTAAAGAAGAGTTGGAAATAATGACTATTAAAAACCCGGCTAAATTATTGAATATAGGAAAATAAAGGAGGATATTATGATCAGTTTACTAATTATCATGGCTATAGTGACTTCAATAGCTCTCGGTTACAAAACAAAAATAAATACAGGTTTCTTCGCAATGGGGTTTGCTTATATCATCGGTTCTTTTGTCATGGGAATGAAGGCTAAAGAGGTCATCGGTACTTGGCCTATCAAAATTTTCTTTATTGTATTTGCAGTATCACTTTTTTATAATTTTGCGATACTTAATGGAACTCTGGAAAAACTAGCTCAGCATCTTTTGTACAGAACAAGAAAATTTCCTCATCTGCTTCCCTTTGCTATCTTTTTTGCTGCCATGATAATAGCTGCATTAGGTGCAGGTTATTATTCAGTTTTAGCTTTCTTTGGTCCGATAACACTTATTTTATGTGAAAAAACAGGACTAAGTAAATTAACTGGTGCTTTGGCTGTAAATTACGGATGCCTTGCCGGATCAAACTTTATGACAAGTGCAAGTGGTGTTATTTTCAAAGGTCTTATTGAAAATGCAGGTTATACTGAAAATGTATTCAGCTACACTACAACAATATTTGCTACCTCTGTTGCAATCCCTATCATTGTGCTTGGATCACTTGTTATGACCAACAAAAAAAATATATCCGATGCAACTATGGATGTTGCAGTTCCAGATGAGTTTAACGATAAGCAGAAGACTAACTTAAGATTAATTTATACAATGGTCTTTCTTGTACTTTTAGT
Source organism: uncultured Ilyobacter sp. (assembly GCF_963663625.1). Taxonomy (NCBI): domain Bacteria; kingdom Fusobacteriati; phylum Fusobacteriota; class Fusobacteriia; order Fusobacteriales; family Fusobacteriaceae; genus Ilyobacter; species uncultured Ilyobacter sp. The sequence continues at coordinate 345,951 of NZ_OY760437.1, forward strand.
TCCTGTTTTAAATATACTTATACCTGGCAACGAAACTATCAAATTTGTAAATTCAAAAATGGATATAGGTCTTATTGCAATTATTTTTTCAATCATAGCTCTTATGATGGGTCTAGGGAAACAAAAAGAAGTAGTTGCCAAAGTACCTTGGGAAACGATCATAATGATATGTGGTGTAGGAATGCTAATATCCATAGCTATCAAAGCCGGTACTATCGAGTTGCTTTCTGGATGGATCGGTACAAATATTCCTAAGCCTATGGTTCCTGTTGCACTGTGTATCGTTGGTGGTTCTATGTCTTTCTTTGCCAGTACATTAGGGGTTGTTGCACCTGCATTGTTCCCTATTATTCCGGCTATAGCCGTAGCAACAGGTTTAAATCCGGCAATATTATTTGCTTCAATCATAGTAGGAGCCCAGGCTACTTCTGTCTCCCCTTTCTCATCTGGAGGAAGTCTCCTGCTCGGTGCAGAAAGAGAAGAGCATAAAGACGTTCTCTTTAACCAACTTTTATTTAAAGGAGCTCCACTTTCTCTAATTGTTGCAACTGTATTTGGAGCAGTATTCAGTGCTGTAATGTAAATTTCAATATTTTTAAAAATTTACATTGAATTAAATTATAAAAACTTAAAATGATCCCCCTATAATGCAAGGGGGATCATTTTTAATTAGGTCTTTGACTTGCTTTTAAGTATAATTTTTATTGTTTTTAGTGGCCATTCATTATTTTTCTTATACTCCTGCTTATTTGAGAAGCGGTGACAGGTTTCATTAGATAGTCATCTATAATATTGTCATGCATATATTCTTCTAAAGGCTCGTCTGAATAAGCCGTTATCAAAATTACCTTAACTTCCGGCTTCTTTGCCTTTATTTTTTTAGAAATCTGTATCCCGTTGATTTCCGGCATAGCAAGGTCCGTTACCACAACTTTGAAGTTATCTTTTATATAATCAAATCTTTTTAAAATTTCACTTCCTTCAGTTATAACTGCAGTCTGATACCCCAAATTATTTAAACCATTTCCAAGCATCTCTGCAATATCTTTGTCATCGTCTATAACCAATATTCTTTCAGTTCCACTTATACTTATATTTTCTAAGTTTTCATCAGAAATCATTATTTTTTTTGTGGCTAATGGAAGGTAAACATCAAATCTACTGCCTTTATCTATTTCACTTGATACAACTATTTTCCCACCGTGCTTACTTACTATCCCCTGAACAATAGAAAGACCCAAACCGCTGCTCTTTTCAGATAGTTTCTTTGTAAAAAACGGATCAAATATCTTTTCCATTATCTCTTCATCTATACCGCATCCATTATCCTCAAAGGATATTATTATATAATCTCTCTTCTTGAGGTCGCTGCCCTGCAGAATTTCATCATCTTGGTATTTTACTCTGTCCGTACTTATTTTTAAGACCCCATTATTTTGATCCTTCATTGCATTGCATGCATTTGTGCAGAGATTCAATACAACCTGATGGAGCTGTGTCTCGTTTGCATAGACATCCCATTCACCATTTTTTATATCTTTTACAACTTTTATACTGGCAGGAAACAGGGATTCTGAAAACCTCAAAGCTTCCTTCAGAACCTTGTTTATAGAGATCATTTTATATTTTATCTTTATGTTTTTATCCCCGCTAAACAACCTTATTTGGTCTATAATCTCCTGAGCTCTCTCAGATGATTCGTATATGTTTTTGGCATAATCGTAACTCTTAATGTTTGGGTCTAAGTTTCTTAAAATCATTTCAGAATACCCCATAATCGGTGTCAGTACATTATTAAATTCATGAGCTATTCCCCCTGTGAGAGTTCCTATGGTTTCTAGCTTTCTTCTGTGATGCAGTTCCGCATCTTTTTTTCTCAGTTCCTCTGTGGATTTATTAATCTCTCTCAGGTAATTTGTCTCCATCTCGTAAGCTTCTTTATTTTTTATCATCCTCACAGTCAAAAAAACCACCCAAGAAAATATAAGTATTATTACTGCAGCAATAACAACACTGCTGTAAAGATAGTTTTCTATGGGTTCTTTTATCTCATCATAGGATATGATTATAGAGACAACCCAAAATTCTGTACCTATTTCAGCCCTTGAAAAAACACTGATTTTCTTAACTTTCTCTAATTTTTCCTGGGGCCACCAATAGGAATTATATATATAGAACCCCTCTTCTTCCGTCCGTTGTTTGTTTAAGAGTTTATTGAGTTCATGCAGGTCCAGATCAGGGTATTTTTCCTTTCTGAAGCTCACCATGTTACCACCTATATGAGATTTAACAGGATGCATAAGAATTTTACCGTTCACATCTTTTACTACGGCGTATCCATACTTTCCAGCCTTCACGGGTTCTACCAGGAGTTTATGAATATTTTCCAGTTTTATTTTTCCGAAAACCACCCCTATAATATCTCCATTTACAAAAACCGGTTCCGCGATATTGAAAGAAAATCCATCACTGCTGCTAAGATAAGACCTTCCTATATATGACTTTTTATTTTCTTTCACATACTCAAGTTCATCATATAAAATTTCATAATTCACCCTTGAATTATGAAATGGATAACTCAAAGTATTTTTTTTATCTAAATCTACGTAAAAGAGCTCTGACACCTCTCTTTCCTGTGTATGATAAAAAACTTCTAGAGTTTTTAAAATATCATCATTCATAAATTTTTCATCTGATTTTTCCAAATAGCGTCCTAGGTTTATGGTCATATCTTTCAGGCCCTTTTCTTTCTCCCCTACGTAAAGTTCCAGACTTTTACCGATAGATTTAGAAGAGGTCAAAAGGTGCTCTATCTGCTGTGTCATTATAGTGTTCTGATAATTCAAAAATCCCCTATAGCTTATATTCCCAACTATTAAAACAATAAAAAATATAATCACAACTGATAATATTTTCAAGGTATTTTTTTTCAAAAAAGCTCCTCCTCTCTCCTTATAAAGTGTTATAATAAGATTAAATACTTTATCAAATTCTTATTATAATTGCCAATATTTAATATATTACCATACTCCACCATTACCATGTCCTTAAATTTTAGAAGGAGGTTCCTTAATTTGAAGATTCACGAAATACTTATAGTCGATGATGACATTAAAATATGCAAACTCATAAAAGAAGCTCTTGATCCTGAAAATATAAAAACAACAATTGCAACAACAGGAAAAGAAGCACAGTCTCTTATCAGCTCTAAAGTCTTTGACCTCATAATCCTAGATATCATGTTAGGAGATACTGACGGATTCCAGCTTATGAGGAATATTCAGTTGGAAAAGATAGATACCCCTATAATTTTCCTAAGTGGTAAACAACAAGACTATGATAAAATTCTAGCCTTAGGAATGGGGGCCGACGATTACATAACGAAACCATTTAGCATCTCTGTTTTAATTGCCCGTGTAAAGGCACACCTCAGAAGAGGCGACCGTGCAAAAGACCTTCAAATGGCTTCATCAAAAATAATAAAAGAACCATTTATTTTAAACCTAGATACTTACCAATTATTTAAAAATGGTAAAGAAATTTTTCTCTCTGCAAAAGAGATTAAAATTATGAAGTTTTTTATGGAAAATCCAAATATAATATTTACAAAGGACCAGCTCTACGAAAAGATCTGGAACGATGTTTTTATAGACAACAATTCTGTCAGAGTTTACATTCTTAATCTGAGAAAAAAAATTGAAGATGACCCACAAAAACCAAAATATCTTAAGACAGCATGGGGAATCGGATATAAATTTACAGTTTAAGAAAAAATTAAATAACCCAAGTTGCTGCTTCATATTTAAAAATGTATAACTCATCAAAAATAATAGAATTTTTGGGCAAATTAAAACTGAAATTTTTAAATGTTGTAATGTCAGAGATAGATCCAGATAATATTTTATATTCTACAGGTAACCCTTTTTCATTTGTCATCAAATGGAGTCTTGCTCCGAAAAAAATTTCATTTTACTTGAAATGTGGTGTTATGATGGTTTAGTAGACAGTTTGACACTCAAAAATATATAATAAAAATAAATATAATTTTGAGTGACTAAGATGGAAGAAAAAAGAAAATATGCAAAATTTTCAGAGGAGAAACAGAAACAAATCGCTGAGCTTTCTTTTCTTAAAATAAAAACAAAGGTAGAGCTATCAAAGGAATATGGTATTACTACTAACACTGTTGCTGCCTGGGAAAAGAAATACTTTGGAGGTCCTAAGAAGGACATGGAATTAAGCGCTCAAGACAAAGAGAAAATATCGTCAAAAGAAAATTAAGGGTAGGTAGAAAGAATGATTTCTGGGGTACATATGTTACATATATTTGGACAAGCGAAGGTTGGCTATATTTAAGCACAATTATAGATTTTTTTATAGAAGAATTATATCCTGAGATATAGGTAAGCGCATGATTAGTGAGTTAGTGATTGATACTTTAACAAGGGCATTTTTACTGGAAGAACCAAAGGAAGGGCTAATAATTCATAGTGATCAAGGATCGCAATATTCAAGCAAGGAGTACTTTAACCTTGTAAACAAGTTAGGGTTAGTCCAATATATGAGTAGACGTGGGAACTGTTATGATAATGCAGTTATAGAATCTTTTCATGCTTCTTTGAAGAAAGAGATGGTTTGTGTGGAAGGCTTAGTAACTAAGAGGTATATCAAGACCATGGTATTTGACTACATGGAATTTTACAATAAAGAGAGGAGACACAGCTTCTTAGGAAATGTCTCCCCTGTTGAATTTGAAAAATTACAGAAAAAGTTGGTGTTAGGTTGACTACTATATTGACATAAGACCAATTTTATCGCATACCTTAACAAGGTAGCAACTTAGGTTAAAATTATAATTTTATTGATACTTCTCATATAGGGTCAGTCAAAAATAAACATGAAGGTGAGGAAATTAAATAGGATCATAGAGGAGAAAGCCTCAGATACAATTTTAAATTCATTAATTTGTACCCTCTATTTTATGATGAAAATCTTAATTTAAAAGTGAATACTCTGTTGACGGAATACCTCTTTCACCACAGGTTTATGAAATGTTGAACGGTGAAATATTAAAATTACTGTAAATTAAATTATTTTAAAATTATGAAATCATGCTTTTGGTATTTTAAATTTAAGTTAAATAAAAATGCCCCTAAGTTTTTTAGGGGCATTTTATGTCAATCAACCTTATGCTTTTTCAATAACTATTGGTTTACCTTTTTTTCTCCACTCTGCCATTTCAGAAACAGCGGTGAAAAGTACATCTGTAGATGAGTTAAGACCAGTTTCCACTGAATCCTGTATAACCCCTATAACAAATCCAACAGCCACTACCTGCATGGCAACTTCATTTTGGATTCCAAATAAACTACATGCTAACGGGATGAGAAGAAGGGAACCACCGGCCACACCTGATGCTCCACAAGCACTTACAGCTGAAAGTATGCTTAGAATTAATGCTGTCCCCATATCCACCTGGATTCCCAGCGTATTAACTGCAGCTAGAGTCAGCACCGAGATTGTAATTGCAGCTCCGGCCATATTGATCGTAGCTCCTAAAGGAATAGATACAGAATAAATATCTTTTTCTAATCCCAGTTCTTCACATAATTCCATATTTACAGGTATATTTGCAGCAGAACTTCTAGTGAAGAAAGCTGTGATTCCACTCTGCTTAAGGCACTTCATAACAAGCGGGTAAGGATTCTGACGAATCATAAAGAATGCAATCAGAGGGTTTACCACAAGGGCCATAAAGAACATACATCCTAGAAGCAGTCCTAAAAGACGCCCATAATCTACCATTGAACCTATACCATTTTCTGAAATAGTAGAAAATACCAATCCCATAATCCCAAGAGGTGCTAAGTTAATAACCCATCTTACAACTTGAGATAACGCATCTGAAAAATTAGAAATCATTGTTTTGGTTGTTGCAGGTGCATTTTTAAGTGCAACTCCTAGCAACAATGCCCATGACAGGATTCCTATGTAATTTGCACTAGCCAATGCATGTATTGGGTTGTCAACGACATTTAAAAGTAATGATTTTAAAACCTCTACAACTCCTGTTGGAGGTGCTACACTGTTTCCTGCACCGGCACCCAATTTAATAGCTACTGGGAACATAAAGCTTCCTATAACGGCAACAAGCCCCGCAGCAAAGGTTCCTACAAGGTAAAGAGTAATAACAGACTTCATATTTGTCTTTTGACCACTCTCGTGTTGAGATATAGCAGACATTACCAAGAAGAATACCAGAATCGGTGCAACTGATTTTAAGGCTCCCACGAATAATGATCCGAAAATTGATATTGGTTTGGCTAGATCAGGGACCGTTATTGCTAATAAAGTTCCAATCACTAAACCTACTATAATTCTCTTGACTAAGCTCAGTTGATTCCATTTACTAAATAATTTTTTCATCCTACCTCCATTATAATTATAATTATAGACTTTAATTTTCGCTCAAAAATAATTTTGAGTTTATTAAAAATTTTTCTATCCAACTTTTTGCATAGCTTAAACTCAATGAAAAATCCTTGAAAATTTCTACTACTGTTGCTTTTAATCTATCTAGACTCAAAATTTTTTTCAGATAATACTCTTTTTACACTTTTCCAGATGTATTCTATAGGGTTTAAGTCTGGAGAATATGGCGGTAAATATACCGCATTAATATTTAATTCTTTTGCTTTTGATAAAAACATATTACTATGGTGACTTTTGAAATTATCCAAAATTACTATTATATACTCATATTCCATATTTGCATCGCTGATTTCATTCAAAAATTCACTTAATGTTTCTTTCTTGGAATCTGGTATGCTTTTTGCAGTGCTGTTACCCACAATAGCATAAAATCCTATTGTACTCACTTTTAGTTTCTCGGTGTTTTTAATTATTGTTGGATTGTTTACAGAACTCCAAAACCTTACAGTATTTGGATTATTTTGAGAGCTGCTTTCATCTAAAAATCCTATAGCAAGCTTTTTAATGTCAAAATTAGGATCTTTTCTAAGAATTCCTATTGCTTCACTGAGTCTTTGATAAAGAATACTCTCTGCTTCGGCAGGTCTTTTACTTGACAAAATATATGGTTTCTTATGATGGAATTTGAATTTTTCTTTCAAAATTCTTGCGACATGATCGAAACAATAATTAACTCCAAACATTTCTTGTATTAAAATTTTAACATCTTTTGTGGTGAAAATTTGTTTTTCTATCAAGATTTGTTTTAATTCTTCAAATTCACGTAGAGTCAGTTTAGATGGCCTACCTGTTTGTTTTGTAGGGACTAAACCGTCATATCCATCTTCGTTCCAATAATGATACCAATCATAGATGGTTCGTCTTGGGACTTTAAAAGTATCAGCAGCATCTACGACTTTCATTCCATTACAAATAGTATTTAAACATAGCAACTTAATTTTTATTTTAGAATCTTTTTCGACTGCAATGTATTTTTCTAACAGTTCTGGATTAAGAATTTTCATAATAATCACCCATATAAATTATACTCTATTTTTAAATTCAGAAGTGTGATTATTTTTATAGATAATTATAAATAAATTTTTTATTTGAATTCTAATATCTGCTATTATATATCTTTTTTTCTGAACACATAAATTTTAACACATTTTTAATTTTTTTAAAAGAAAATTATGTAGTAATTTCGTTTTATGAGTTCTAATATTAAACATATATGCATTTTTATATCAACAGGACTAAAAAAATGGTACTTCTATTCTGACTAAATTATAATTTTTTAATCTAATTTTAATCTAATTTTATGCAAAAAAAACAGACAGAAAAACTGTCTGCTTTAAAATCTTATTTTTTGTATTAAATCTTCTACTTTACTTTCTGATCCTCTAAAGGGATTGACTCTATTCTTTCTTTCAAACTTTTTACTTTCTCCATTATTCCGTCAAGATGTTTCAAGAATGTAGTTCTGGTTCTAGTAGGAATCTTATCCTTTTTTACAGATAGGGCAACAAAAGCTTTTCCATCTTCCTGCCAGTAACTTTTTTCCTCTGCACTAGTCATAATATCTTCTGCAACATATTCGCTTAGATCTGTCATAATTTGATCAGAAAGTTTTTTATTGTAGAAATCAAGATCTGTAAGATAAGTTTCTATTATTTTTTTACTTTCTTTCAGAATTTCATTTTTTAATTCCTCTTTTGCAGTTGTTCTTGCTTTCATTCTGGCAACCTCTATACCGCTGTCTTCAACTTTTGCAGAGCCTACGATATACATATCTTCATTTTCATTTACAGAAGAGGCTATTTTCGCCTTTCTTAGAGGAGAACCTCCAGACAGACTTGTGCACCCTTGGATAAAAATCAATGAAGCCAAAATACACAGCATATAAAAGTTTTTCTTAATGATAATCCTCTCCCTTTAAATAAAAAATAATTGTAAAATATTATTTTCCAAGTAAAGCATTTTATAATAAAAAAATACAAAAAGCAACTTAAATCATTGGAGTTTAAAAATTTGACTATTTTTATGGTTTATAGAATGTTTTGTTTTTGCTGTTAAACAAAATATACTCTTTAAATTAACAGGTGAAGACGATTCTCAGTTATGTTTTATTAGAAAAACTAAAACTAAAAACAAACAAAATCAATTTAAGTTAAGTGCTATATATTACTTAAAAGGTTTGAAAAGACGTTTAAATCATTATCTTTTGATTTAAAATCTGCTTAATTTTTCATGGGTGAAGCTTGTTCTTTTTTGATATTGAGCACGAAACATCGGTGAATTAATTAAACCATGGAAATAGATACCGATTTCCATGGTTTAATTTTTATTTTGTTAGGATACGTATTTTAAATTTTTCTTTGAACTTTTCCGAATGAGCTACAACTACACCAAGTAGTATAAGTCCTAAAAAAACATTTCTCCACCAAGCATCTACATTCCCCTGCATATTGAATATATTCTCTATCAATCCAAGAATAAGAACTCCTACCAAACTTCCCCTTATTTTTCCAACCCCTCCGGTAATCAAGGTTCCGCCGATTACAACTGAAAGTATCGCTTTCATCTCGTAGGCATCCCCGGCTACTGGCTGACCAGCTCCTAGACGTGATGTTAATATTATTCCAGCAAGGGCAGCCAAGAAACCACTTGCCATATATACTACTAATTTTACATTTTTAACCTTAAGCCCCATCATTTCAGCACCTTTTTCATTACTTCCAATTGCATATATAGTTCTACCTAATCTTGTCTTTACCAATATGAAAGTTGCAATTAGAACGGTAGCTATGAAAATCCACACAGGTAAACCAATTCCTAAAAATTCTCCTCTTCCGAGTTTCACAAAATTTACAGCCGAGGAATAATCAACCCTTATGGTGTCCTCTTTTCCTATTATATATGCCAGTCCTCTTCCACCCATTAGCATTGCAAGCGTAGCTACAAAAGGTTCTATTTTTAATTTCGTTATAGCAAGACCGTTTAAACCACCCATAAACAAGCCTATAATTAGAGGGATTACTATGGCCATGGTAGTTCCCATATAAGAAAATTTAGCAGCCAACATTCCAGCCACTGCAAAAACCGATCCAACAGATAAGTCTATCCCGCCTGTTAATATAACCAAGGTCATTCCTATTGAAACAAGTCCTAACATCGAGACTTGTCTCATTACATTAGTTAAATTCCTAAATGAAAAGAATGGCTCATACATGAATGTTGCAAAAATAAATAGAAATATTAAAGCTCCTAGGGCACCTTCTTTTTTTAGTTTCTCAAATAATCCTTTATAGTCTAAAGACATAATAAATACACCTCATTAAAATTTTATTTACTGCTTCTCTTTTGAATATAAACAGCTCCAACTATAATAGCACTTTTTATTAATAGAGAGTACGAGTACATTACATCATTCATATTTATCATTGTTGTTATTAATTGCATTATTAAAACCCCGATTGCAGTATTAAAAACCTTTGCTTTACCACCAGATAAAGCAGTCCCACCTATTGCAACAGCAGCTATCGCGTCTAATTCTAATAATTTACCCATGTTGTTCATATCTGAAGCTGACAGTCTAGCTGTAGCAAGTATCCCTGCAATGCCTGCCATAACAGCACTTAGTATATAAACTAACATTATTATTTTAAATGTATTCACTCCGGCAATTTGAGCAGCTCTCTTATTATCTCCTGTTGCTTCTACATATCTTCCAAATGTCATTTTTTTCATTAAAAAAAGTATTAAAAAGATGAAAACCACCGAAATAAAAAGTTGTATTGGTACCTCTCCGAAAAAACGGTAGTAAGCTATCTCAGAAAATTCTGGGACATTAAAGTTTAGTATCCTTCCGCTATTTATAACTTGAGCAACCCCTCTTAAGGTAATCATCATAGAAAGGGTAACTATTATAGGCTGAATCCCAAAGTAAGAAACCACAAATCCGTTAAATGAACCTAGCAAAACACTCACTAAAATTGCAGCAATAATTGCAACAAAAATATTATATGAAATAAGTTTTGCCAAGACTATTGATGAAACTGCCATAACAGAGCCTACAGAAATGTCTATACCCCCTGTTGCAATTACTACAGTCATCCCTAAAGCTATCAGCATCACATTTACAGATTGAATTACCAAATTCCAAAATGTCGAAATGTCTGCAAAATTAGGGGTTATAAAAACATTCAGCAAGATAAGCAGTAAAAACGCTGTCAAAGTACCATATTTTTTCAAGAACTCCTCTTCTTTTTTTAATTTTAAATTAAATATTCCCCCCATACCGCTACTCCTTTTTAACAAAGTTTCATTTTGCATAAAAATCCTCCCTAAATTACCTCTTCATGTCCTTCAGCAATGGCATTCATTATATTATCTTCAGATATTTCATCCCCTACAAGCTCACCAACTGTTTTCCCGTCAGCCATTACAACTACCCTATCGCAGTTCCTAACCAGCTCAGGCAGCTCTGAAGAGATCATTAAGACAGATTTTCCTTCTCTTGATAGCTCTTGTATAAGGGTTTCTATTTCTGCTTTTGCTCCCACGTCTATACCACGGCTAGGTTCATCCAATATTATCAGGTCAGGATTCATGCACAACCATCTTGCAAGTATTACTTTTTGTTGATTTCCCCCACTAAGATTTCTTATCAGCTGTTCTGAGTTGGAAACTTTTATCTTTAATTTTTTAATAAAACTTTCAACTATCTCTTTTTCATCTTTACTTGAAATAACTCCAAACTTATTTAGTCTCGGCAATAAAGCTAAGGTCAGATTTTCTCTTACAGACATATTTGGAATAATTCCAGCATCTCTCCTATCTTCAGGAACAAAAGCAAAGCTGCTTTCTATTGCTTTTATAGGATTTTTTAATTTTGATGGTTGCCCTCCAATCTTTATTTCTCCGCTGTCAGGTTCAGTTAAACCAAAAAGAGTTTCAGCCAACTCCGTCCTACCTGATCCTAAAAGTCCTGCAAGTCCAACAACTTCACCTTTTTTAATAGATATGCTAGCTCCATTTAGGTCAGCCGTATGAGATTTGTGTTGTATATGTTTCGCCTCACATATTACTTCGTTTAATTGCTTGCTGTCGTCATATTTTTTCTTATATTTTATTATGGAGGAGGCATCTCTACCTATCATATCCGATACAAGCTCTAATCTAGTGGTATTTTCAACTTCATATTCAGAAATAAATTGCCCATCCCTTAAAATTGTAACCATATCACAAATATTAAAGGTTTCTTCCAATTTGTGTGAAATATAGACAATGGCAACTCCTTCAGATTTCAATTTCCTAATAACCCTAAATAAAACTTCAACTTCATTATCATCTAGAGATGAGGTTGGCTCATCCAAAACTAAGATTTTTGAGTTTATTGATATCCCTCTCGCTATTGCAACCATTTGTTGAACAGCCATACTTTGGGTGTTTAAAATGCTTTTTACATTTACTTTTATCCCCATCTCATCAATTATTTTCTGTGCATCCTTTTCTATTTTTTTCCAGTTTATAAATCCATTTTTTTTAGGTTCTCTCCCTAAAAATATATTTTCTGCTATTGTTGCATGCGGAATAAGATCAAGCTCTTGATAAACAGTACTTATACCTATTTTTTGAGCTTCTAGAGGATTTCTTGGATTTATAGAATTACCATCAAATATTATTTCACCCTTTTCAGAATCTTTCATGTGAATACCGGTTAATATTTTCATAAGCGTTGATTTTCCTGCTCCATTTTCACCCATCAAAGCATGAACTTTCCCTTTCTCAACTCTAAAGTCCACTCCCTTTAACGCTCTGACCCCAGGAAATGTTTTGTGGATATCTTTCATTTCCAATAAAAATTTTTCTCTCATAACTCCTTCCCCTCTCTATCTTAAAAATAAAGTCATAAGAAAACCACCGGCTTTCTTATGACCTAAAAATTCTTTCCTTTAAACTAATAACTTAGAAAGGATTGGTGTATTCATGTACATTTTTGCTGTCATAAAGCACGTCTTTATTTACAATGCTAGTTGGAACTGTTTCACCTTTTTCAAGCTTTTCTATAACATCAAAAGTTGCTGGACCAAAGAAAGGACTGCACGTTACAGTTGCTGACATTTCACCAGATTTTATGGCATCAACAGCATCTTTTTGTCCGTCGATACCTATTACTAAGACATCTTTTCCTGGCTCTATATTAGCAGCTTTTAAGGCTTTTATTGCACCTAAGGCCATCTCATCGTTGTGAGCATAGACAGCATTTATGTTACCCGCACCTTTTGCTTGAATTATGTTTGTCATAACCTTTTGTGCCTCTGCCCTGCTGAAATCAGCAATCTGAGCTGAAACTATCTCTAAATTTGAATTAGAGTCAACTATATTTCTAAATCCTTTGCTACGATCATTTGCCACAGAAGACCCAGCAGTACCTTTTAGTTCTACGATGTTTATTTTACCTTCTTTTTGCTCAGCGAGCCATCTTGCAGCTTCTTCCCCTTCCCAAACAAAGTCTGAAGCTATAAGGGTAACATAGTCTTCCCCCGGAACTCCTGCTGCCTCTCTATCTACAAGGATAACAGGTATTCCCGCTTCTTTAGCTGACATAAGTGCTGGAGTCAATCCTTCATATTCTCTTGGGGCCAAAACTATATAGTCTACTCCTTGTGCAATTAGATCCTCGATGTCAGATACCTGTTTTGCTGTTTGTCCTTCTGCATTTGTAAAGATCAACTGATATCCTCTTTTCTCGGCTTCACTTTTTATACTTTCACTTTCAGCGATTCTCCATGGAGCACTGTTACTTTCCTGAGCAAATCCAACCTTAATTTTAGATTCTTTTACTTCCCCTGCCTGTTCTTTTTTACCACACCCTGCTAAAACCATCACCGACATTGCTAAGATCAAAGTAATTAACCTTTTCATAAAAACCCCCCCTTTTTGATTTACTTTTTTGTTTATTTATGAACCTTTATGTTGCCTTACTAAACATTTTTACCATTTTTTTTTGTTATTGTCAATTTTTTTTTAATATGAAATCATTGATCAAAAACCTAGTAAAGTTAAGAATGGTGTATGAAAATAAAAATTTTTGTTGAAAAATTAACTAAATTAGACTAAAATAGTTACAATTAAAATATATTCCTGTGATTATAGTCGCTGTAATAACTGAGCATCTCACTTTTTAGTTTGATAATTTCCTTGATGCCCAATAAGATTAAGAATAAATTGAAAAAATTCTAATATATCACAAATCTTGTTTTTTATATTTTGCGCTCATAAAGTTGTTATTTTAAGAGTGTTTTATCGCATAATTAGCAAGGTAGCAATTTAGGTTAATTATTAATTCTATTTATTTTTTTATCGAAAAATTGAATACTCTTTCGTCATTTAAACAATATTCAAAAATAAAATAAGGTGGTTTTTACCATGGATATAAAAATAAATTCAAAAAATTTTGATTTCTTCAATGCATTAGGATCTAAAACTAGGCTCAAAATAATAGAGATCCTTATAGACGGAAGCAAAAACATAAAAGAAATAGCCGAAATTTTAGACATTTCCTCAACCATAGTGGCGAGGCACATAAACCATTTGGAAAAAGCAAAAATAGTAGAAACTAATGCTGTAAGTGCCTCCAGAGGTATGCAGAAGATATGCAAAGTCAGGCTAACCACTTATAATCTTTTTTTTGACCTAAAAGGTAGCGGTACAAAAGAAATATCAGAATACAATATTCCCGTTGGACATTACAAAGAGTGTGAAATAGAACCAACATGCGGTCTGGCCACAAAAAAACAATTAATTGGAATTTGTGACGACCCACGATATTTTAGCCATCCGGATAGGCTGGATGCAGGTATAATTTGGTTTCAAAGCGGATGGGTTGAGTATATAATACCAAGCTACTTCTTTCAGGAAAAAAAGTTGAAAAGTATTGAGATTTCCCTGGAACTTTGTTCCGAATTCCCAGGGATAAAGGAGGATTATCCCTCAGACATCTACTTTGAGATAAACGGTGTGAGCATCGGCAAATGGACAGCTCCCGGTGATTTTGGAAAAAGAAAAGGTAAGTTTACCCCGAAATGGTGGTATCTATCTGAGTACGGTCTGCTAAAGAAAATAAAAATAAAAGAAAATGGCACATTTATAGACGAAATTAAAATATCTGATATCAGCATCAGTGAATTAAATATTTCAACTAAAAAAGATACAACTTTGAGGATTGTTTCACCAAAAGCTACAAATAATCCTGGTGGAATAAATATATTCGGTAGAGATTTTGGGGATTACAACCAGGACATTTTAGTTACAGTAGAGTACTAAATTTAGACTGGAAAATTTTATCTCTCGGGATACATCCTTATAAAAAATATTCTAGTTTATTGCATTTCATTTTTATACGTATCTTAGGAATTGAAAACGAAAATATAAAAATACCGATAGTTGCAAGCAGCTATCTATTTTTTTAAAAGTATTGCAAACCTAAAAGTTTATATAACAATTAAAAAGTTTTCCAAAGAGGGGGTTCATATGAATTTAAATTATCTAGACTATCCAAGACCACAATTTGTTCGTAAGAATTGGATAGATTTAAATGGCGATTGGGAATTTATGTTTGACGACGAAAACATCGGATTAACAAATAAATGGTTTATGCAAAAGGAGTTTATCTTAAATATAAATGTTCCTTATGCATATCAGAGCGAGCTGTCGGGCATAGGAAAAAATGAGCAACATGACGTTGTATGGTACAAAAAAAAAGTCATACTCGAAAAAATTAGCGCGAAAAGAATATTCTTAAATTTTGAGGCTTGTGACTACAAAACAGACCTATGGATAAATGGTGTACATATAGGTGAGCACTGCGGGGGTCATGTTCCATTTTCTTTTGAAATTACAAATGCCGTTAGAAAAGACGAGAACATCATTGTTGTAAGGGTAGAGGATTTTAATACGTGCTCCCAGCCTATTGGAAAACAATCTTGGAAAAAGGACAATTTCCTATGCTGGTACACGAGAACTACGGGTATTTGGCAACCTGTCTGGATAGAAATTTTAGAAAAAAATTTCATAAAAAATTGTAAAATGACGCCGAATATAGACAACGGAAAAATTCATCTGGATATTTCTGTTGATAACTCTCATGAAAATGTCTATCTAGAGGGGATAATATCTTTCAAAGACAAATTCATAACTAAATTTGGAACCTCTTTTAAAAATGGGAGGGCAAAGTTATCTGTAGATGTAACCTCGGATGATCCAGATTTCAGAATGTTTTACTGGCGTCCAGAAACTCCAAACCTCTACGATATTGAATTTAAACTTTTCAAAAATGAAAAACTTATGGACGAAGTTAAAAGTTATTTTGGTATGAGAAAAATTTCAAAATCTGGCAGAAAAATATTTTTAAACAACCAAGAATTCTACCAAAAGCTAATCTTAGACCAGGGATATTTTGGCAAAGGATTAATGACTCCCACTCCAGAGCAGTTAGAAGATGACGTGAACAAGATAAAGGAAATGGGATTTAACGGGGTGAGGAAACACCAGAAAATAGAGGATAATAGATTCATGTACCTGTGCGACGTTTTGGGTCTTGTAGTATGGGCAGAAATGCCCAGCCCTTTTGAATTCTCAGATGAAACAAACAAAAATGTGGTAAAAGAGTTATATGGATTGATAAAAAAACATTACAACAACCCATCAGTTATAGCATACACTGTACTAAATGAGTCTTGGGGCATAAATGAAGTATACGACAACCCTATGCAACAAAATTTTGTCAATTCATTGTACTACTTGGTAAAATCATTAGACAATTCAAGAATAGTTATTGGAAATGATGGCTGGCAACACACAATATCAGATATACTAACCATACATGACTACACCTCAGACGAAAAATCGCTGTCTATGAGGTATGAAAACTTTGAAGAGACTGTTGATGGATCTCCTTCATTGACGAGTTTGAGAACTAATTACGCTAAAGGATATAAGTATTCTGGTGAACCTATAATGATAAGTGAGTACGGCGGTGTTGCCTACAGTTTAAATTCTGAAGTTTCCTCTTGGGGTTACGGTAAAAGAATTACTGATCCTGAAAAAATTTTAGATAAAATAGAAAATTTGACAAAAGCCATCATGGATATAGATTATATGTGCGGATTTTGTTATACTCAGCTTTCAGATGTAGAGCAAGAGGCAAACGGCCTCTTAGATCATGAGCACAACTATAAATTTGACCCTAAAAGAATCAAGGAAATCTTGAGCTATAAACACAACGGCGGCTTTATATTTGAATAGGTGGTGAATGATGAATATAAAAAAAGAGCTTTTTGGTAAATTAAAAACTGGAGAAGAAGTGTATAAATATAGTTTGAAAAATAAATTCTTAAAAATCGGAATTCTAAACTACGGAGGAATAATAGCAGAACTTTATATGCCTGACAAAAACGGGTATACAGAAAATATAGTTCTGGGGTTTGATAATTTAAATGATTATGAGGCTAAATCACCTTATTTTGGTTGTATAACAGGTAGACATGCCGGTAGAATAAAGAATGCTACTTTTAGTATCGGGAACACAACTTATACTCTTGATAAAAATGATGGGGCAAACAATCTGCACGGTGGTTATTTTGGCATGGACAAAAAGTTATGGGATGTAAAAATTCTTGATTCTGGATTGGAGTTAAGCTATTTTAGTCCGCATCTTGAAGGTGGATTCCCTGCAGACTTAAATATCAAAGTTAGGTATATTTTAAACGAAGATATACTCAAAATACAGTATGAAGCTATACCAGACAGAGAAACTATAGTAAATCTTACAAACCATACATATTTTAATTTAAGTGGTGGAAGAGAGACTATAGAAGGGCATAAACTCTTTATAGATTCAGATTATTTTATGGAGTTGACATCCGACTCCATAGTTACAGGGAATAAATTAAAGGTAGAAAATACACCTTTTGACTTTAAAAAAATGAAGGATGTGGGAAGAGATATAGACAAAGATTTTAATCAGCTGAAGTTAGCTGGTGGATATGATCATCCGTTTGTATTAAACCCTTCTGAGCAGCCTCAAATTGTGTTGTGCCATCTAGATAGCGGTAGAAAGATAGAAATCAATACAACAGAAGAAACTGTGGTATTTTATAGCGGAAACTATTTAAAAGACGAGGGGCTCCTAAACAATAACATAGAATCTAAACAGCACCTCGGTCTTTGTTTAGAAACCCAGCAGATTCCAAATAAAGTCAATTTACCTGAATACAGTTACAAATTTTATTCAAAAGAAAATATTTATAAGAGCGAGACTAAATATAGATTTTCATTAGTTTAGGACTTACATTGTCAAATTAAATGCAACATTCTATTTCACCCCAGAAAACTTCCTGGGGTGTTTTACATCTCAAGCACTTCATTGGTTATTTTCTCAAGATTGAAGTTGAGCTTTAGAAATTTCAATACACTTTCTCTTTCATCAATGGTAAAATGTTTATGATTCATAATATACTCCTTTTTAATGTTTGGTTACACACACATTATCCCAAAGAAATATCTATGGGTCTTCTTTTGTTGTAATTAATTAACCCAAGTTGCTACTTCATATTTAAAAATGTATAACCCATTAAAAATAATAGAATTTTGAGTTCAAAACACCTAGAAGTAACACTATGGATAGACTTTGGCATCAATCTATTTATAGAACTTCCTACAGTTTCAATTAGTTTTCTTTTTATATGATCAAGAAATTCCTGACTTTTACTTTTAGAACGCTTTGAATTTTTACGTCTCATAGGTGAAAGGTAAATATCAACATCACTTAATACGTCTTCAAGAACATAGTCATTATATGCTCTGTCCGCATAAATAATGGCATCTTTTGGCAAATCAAAACTAAAATCTTTAAATGCTGTAATATCAGCAATAGATCCAGATAATATTTTATATTCTACAGGTAAGCCTTTTTCATTTGTCATCAAATGGAGTCTTGCTCCGAAAAAAATTTTCTTTTACTTGAAATGTATCCTCTGTAAAGATCATGATCTAAATATATTTTGCATCTAGGAATTCTATAATTGTCACACACAGAGATAGGGAAAGAATCAATCATAAATTCTTTGGTTTCAGATCTATTTTTATTATGTTCCATAATGATATCCATTATTTTACTTAAGGTAGAACCTAAATTAGCAAGTCTTCTAGAGAATCTACTTTTAGAAAGAACATAATCAAAATGAGAATAGTCTTCAAAAAAAGTTAAAGTCTTTTGGAAGTTACCATTAAAATATATTCCTGCGATTATTGCCGTTGTAATAACTTCAGCATCTCTCATTTTAGCTTGAGAATTTTCTTGATGACCAGTAAGATTAAGAATAAATTGAACAAATTCTAATATATCATAAATGTTATCTTTCATATTGTGCACTCCTAAAGTTGTTATTTTAAGAGTATTTTATCGCATAATTAGCAAGGTAGCAACTTAGGTTAATTATACAATTCAAGCTTTAAAAGAGGTTATAGACAATTTTTAAGAATATAATTTTGTATGATAACAGATGTTAACATCATCAATAGGAGGAAAACATGATTGAGATTTTGTTAGAAAATGGAGCAATCAGAAAAATTTCAAGTATAGACGAGCTTGATGTAGACAGATCTGAAATCCTCAGTATTCAGCTGACAGAAGCCAGTGAAAAAGAGATAAACACACTAGCAAAACGATTTGATTTTGTTATACAGCCCTTAGATAAAAGAAGTGAGATAGAGATCAGCTCAAGATACGTAGAGATCGACTCACAAATATTTTTAAATTTAACCTTCCCCAATTTGACGAAAGATCAAACAATCGAAGAAGGTTTCATCCATGTAATAATTTTGAGAGACATTCTTATATTGAATTTAAACGGAGTCTCAGATATTTCACTTATTCAAATTTTGAAAAACAGAATTTTCTATACAAGTAATATAAATTCAGACCAGGAGCTCACTCTTCTTTTTTTGAGCTCTCTTACAGATTATTATGCCGATCTCATTGAGTTGGTTTCAAAAAAGGTAAAAAAATATTTCAAAGAAGTTTTAGATCTAAAAAATATTTCAATAAAGGAACTTGATAATCTGACCAAAATAAAACTTGATAATATCCAGCTAAAAGAATGTCTGATAGAACTCCAAAGGATAATATTGCAACTGAGGAGAAGCCCTGCCATGGGTAAAAGAAGTCAGCAGCTTTTAATTTCCGAGAGTAAAGATTTAGCAGTAATAAACGGACATATAAATTATAACTTTGACAGGCTTAATGATCTCAAAGATAATATTTCCAGTAAGATCGAATTAGAACAAAATCATATAATAAAAATTTTTACCGTAGTTACAGTATGTATCGCACCGCCAAGCCTCATCGCCGGTATTTACGGAATGAACTTTGACATTATGCCTGAATTGGGATGGAACCTAGGTTATCCTTTTTCTGTACTTCTCATGATTCTATCTATAATTATAACCCTCGGGATACTAAAGTTTAAAAAATGGATTTGAACTTTAATATTCCTATGACTTATAACCAAATTATTTTACTGCGATAAATATATTTACATATCTTTTTATTTTGAGTACCCTAAATAGAATATTTATTGCTGCCTTTTCTATGAATAGGGATATGTGTAAAGACTCTAAAGAGGGAAAATTTGAAAAAAGAGACCTTTAGATATTTAAAATTAATCTCAGGATTCTTTTGCTGCTCTCTGGGGGATAGTTATAATAAAATCTAAGAATATAACCAAAACTTCTACTATAAAAGTTATAAATACTTATCAATATCATCTATTGCAGGTGGAATCAATACAAATTTTCCAACATGTTTCTTTTGACTAAATTCGATCTGTGCCTCTACTATTTTTTCTAGTGGAAAGCTCTTCGCCAGAAGAGGTTTAATTTCACCCTTTTCAATATACGAAATAAGATTTGGAAAAACAGGTTCATCCCAAGCAGTACATCCGATCAGAGTGAGGTCCTTTAAGTAAAAATCACGCATATCAAGCTCCACCAGTGGACCGGCAATAGCTCCAGAAGATACAAATTTCCCTCCTCTTTTCAGTGCCTTAAGCATCTTCCCAAAGGAGGGTCCTGCTACATTATCAACTACGACATCTATAGATTTTTCACCCAAGATTTCCAGAACATCCTCATCTCTTGATATAACTTTATCTGCACCTATCTCAAGTAATTTTTCAAGTTTCGTTTTTCCGGCAATGGCTATCACAGTGGCTCCTCGGCGTTTTGCTAACTGAACTGCAGCAGAACCAACTCCACCTGAAGCTCCGGCTATCAACACATGATCACCTTTTTTTACCTTTGCCCGATGAATCATATTTTCCGCTGTACCGTAGGCACAGGGAATAGTCCCTAGCTCTGAATCACTCCATTCACAGTCAACAGGAAAAACTTCCTCTGCAGGCACCTTTACAAACTGGGCAAAGGCTCCGTCAAAATCAGAAGCCATCCAGATATTCTCTAAGGAATACCAGCCTTGACTACGCATACATGGACGGACCAAAACCCTTTTATTTATTAATTTTTTATCATTTTCTGAAGAAACAGCCACCACACGGCCGCAACAATCTGTTCCCTGTATAAAAGGAAAAGGAGTCGCTTCGTTCCAGCCACCATCCGCACTTTCTTCTGCTGCTTTTTTTTCATCTTCTTTCATGTCAAGGGACCTTGTACTGGCCGTAACTTTTGAGGAATACCAGCCAAGTCGGGTATTTATCTCAGTATTATTTACTCCTGCGGCAAGTACTTGCAGAAGCACCTCATTTGGACCAAGTTTCGGAACAGGGACATCTCGATACTCAAGTTTTTCATAACCTCCGTTTCCAGTTGTTACAACTGCTTTCATAGTTACTTGGCAGTCATTTGTATCAAAACGATTCTTTTCAAAGATTCTTTTGTTTTTTTCCATAATCCTCTCCTCTATTTAAAAGTATTTCTAAAGAGTCAAAATAATAAGTTAGATCTTATATCGGAAATAAACTGAGTGCAATAACTTCTACCTCTGTGTCTTCGTTAAGGCTAGATATAATCCTTTTTAATATATACTTTCCTTTGATCTAGTTTATATGAAATATAAATAAAAACAGCCAAAACCCAATCAAATTTAGGGCTTTGGCTATTATTATTTCTCATTGCTTACTTAATGGTCCCCTATACCCCTATCGACCAAAGGGCAGCTCACGTTACATCACAATAAAGGCCTGTCATTTTATTTCGTCCAGTTTATATCCAACACCTTTTACAGTCCGAATATTTTTAGAGATACTCTTTAACTTTTCCCTCAATTTGGAGATATAGATATCCACAGATCTATCACCTGCGTAATAACTAGTCTGCCAGACCCTATCCAAAATTTTCTCCCTAGATAAGACTATCCCTTTATTTTTAAAGAGAATATGCAGAAGATCATATTCCTTTTTAGAGAGTTCTATCTCTACACCGTCCTCAGTTACCATATGTCTGTCATCGTCTATTACTACTCCTGCAAAGGAGTACTTTTTATTTTCCCTTATCTCTCCAGATATTAGTTTTTTTGATCTCAAAATAAGTTCTCTAGGATCAAAAGGTTTTTTCATATAGTCGTCGGCACCTATCTCTAGCCCATCAAGGACATCTTCTATCTCAGTTTTTGCGGTTAGTAATATTATAACAGGATCCCCATATTCCTCTGGAAGATCCCTTACTATCTTTGTAAAATTCTTTCCATCAAGGCTTGGAAGCATTATATCTAGTATAACAAGTACAGGTTTAAAACTCTTCAACAACTTAAGTCCGTCTAGGCCATCGCTTGCTGTCTCGACTTCATATCCTTCTTTCTTAAAAAAATAACTAACCAATTGTTGTATTTCTATATCGTCTTCCACTATTAGTACTTTCATGCTCCCCCCTTCCCTTAATTTCATTGTTTTTTAACTTTTCTTAATTAACTCTTTCTTTCTAAGGTTATCTCCACTCAAATTGTAAACCAGACTCTTTCCAAGTTGCATAATTTTATCTGAAATTCTCTCATATTTTTTGTTGGAAAGAAGGATAAGATTTCCAAATTCAATATTTTCTGGATTTTCTTTCATGATTCCGATTACCTTTTCCACAGCCTTGTCCCTTATTTCATTTACCTCTTCATCAATGGCGAGAAGAGAATACACAGCCTTATCATTTCCCTCTATTAGCGCTGTCGTGTATATACCGTAGACTTCCTCTACTTTTTCTGCCATCTCTTCTACCAGGCTCAAGTACCCCTTATGCAGGTCACCTTTTTTTTCCATCTCTTTTATAAGATTTATATTATCTAAAAGCAGATCTCCCATTCTTTCTAGTATCTTAGTTCCTTCTAAGATACTTAAAAGTGCTCTCAGATCTCTAGCTGCCGGTTGGAACATAGCTATGGTTACTATAGAGTCCTCTTTTATCTTTACCTCATAGGCATTTATTCTATCCTCTACGATTATGGCTTCTCCGTAGAGAACTTTTTCAAAGGATTTATTTTTCAGCATCTCTATGTCAATTCTCATTAATCTCTCTACATTTTTGGCCATCTCAATGAAATGTTCATTTATTGCATCTATTCTTTCATGTAAGTTCCTCATTATTCCCCCTTAATTATTTCCGATATTTAAGATTAATTTTAAAAAAAATCTTTTAACCAAACTTGCCTGTAATGTAGTCTTCCGTACTTTTGTTGACTGGATTTGTAAAAATTTTTTCAGTCGTTCCAAACTCTTCTAATACTCCATGATAGAAAAATCCTGTATATTCTGAAACCCTTGCTGCTTGCTGCATATTGTGAGTTACTATTATTATTGTATAATCCTTTGCCAGTTCTCTTATCAATTTTTCTATTTTCAGTGTAGATATAGGATCTAGAGCTGAGGTAGGTTCATCCATAAGAAGTATCTCAGGTTCTACAGCCACAGCCCTTGCTATGCAAAGTCTCTGCTGCTGTCCTCCAGACAGCCCTAGTGCCGACTGATGAAGTTTGTCCTTTACCTCGTCCCAAAGAGCTACAGCCTTTAAACTGCTTTCTACTATTTCATCCAGCTTTTTCTTGTCTTTTTCACCATGAAGCCTAGGTCCATAGACTATATTTTCATATATTGTTTTAGGAAATGGATTTGGTTTTTGAAAAACCATCCCGACTTTTTTTCTCAATTTAACAATATCATAACCTTTATCGAAAATATCCTCATCGTCAAGTGTGATAACACCCTCATACTTTGAAATATCTATAAGATCATTCATTCTGTTTATAGACCTTAAAAATGTTGACTTTCCACAACCAGAGGGTCCAATTAGCGCCGTTACCTTATTTTTTTCTACATTCATATTTATATTATTTAATGCTTGAAAGCTCCCATAGTAGAAATTAAAATTTTTAACACTCAATCTTAAATTATTTTCCATCTTATACTATCCTCCCAAATATTTCCAACGCTGTATCCGTACAGCTTTTTTTAGTCAATAACTGCTTTTGTCTATCTAAATTTTCTGAATTTATTTCTTACAAATGCTCCTAAGAGATTGAAGCCTACTGTTATAAATACCAGCACAAACAGTGTCCCCATCATATTTGCCTCTGGCATATTAGGCACCTGAGTGGATATCACATAGAGGTGGTATGGCAGTGCCATTACTTGATCGCCCAAGGATTCAGGCAAAAATGGCAGGTAAAAGGCCGCTGCTGTAAACATGATAGGAGCTGTTTCCCCTGTAGCTCTTGAGACACTCAGTATTATTCCAGTAAGAATTCCCGGAAGGGCTGCAGGTAAAACTATCTTCCATGTAGTTTCCCACTGAGTGGCCCCTATCGCAAGAGATGCTTCTCTGAGACTCCTCGGTATTGCCAGCAGGGCTTCTCTGGTTGCTGTGATTATCACCGGAAGACTCATTATCCCTAGAGTAAGACAACCTGCTATTAAAGATCTTCCCATTCCAAGGGCTATTACAAAAAAGGCCATTCCAAATAAACCGTAGATGATACTTGGTATTCCTGCAAGATTTACTATGGTCAGATTAATTATTCTTCTCAACCAGTTATCTCTAGAGTATTCTACCAGGTATATCCCAGTAAGTATTCCAAATGGAACCGATGCTACTATGGTTCCTAGTGTCAGAAGTATACTTCCCACTATTACAGGAAATATTCCACCCTCTCTCATACCACTTCTTGGTCCCTCTGTAATAAACGACCATGTTATAGCCGGCAATCCTTTATAAATGATATAGGAAAATATACCCAATACTGGAAGTATCGAACAAACTCCTACTACTTTAATTGTTGTTTCTATTATTTTTTTTCCTCTACCTTTCAATATACTCATCAAATTCTCCTTATTTATCCTGCATTCTTTCTAGATTTATGAATAAAGTGATCTGCGATAGTATTTGTCAAGAAACTTATTACAAATAAAACTATTCCTATTGTAAACAGTGAATAATAATGTTTGTCCCCTATCGTTACCTCGCCCATCTCTGCTGCTATTGTTGCAGTCAAGGTTCTTACTGCAGTAAGCGGTCCAGAATTTAAAATCGGAGCATTTCCAGTTACCATCAGCACCGTCATAGTTTCTCCTATGATCCTTCCAAATCCAAGCATTATTCCCGCAAAGATACCAGGAAATGCAGCCGGAAGAAGTACCTTTACTATCGTCTCAAGTTTGTTCGCTCCCATGGCAAGAGAAGCTTCCTTATATGATTTATCCAGTGCCCTGATAGCGTCATCTGCTATACTTACCATTGTAGGTATTGCCATCAGTGCCAGCAATATTCCCCCATTCAAAGCAGTGAGTCCAGAATCTAGCCCAAAAAAATCTCTTATAAACTCTGAAAACACGTACAGTCCTATATATCCAAGTACTACCGATGGAAGGGCTGCCATTGTCTCTATAAGCACCTTGAAAACTTCTCTGGTCTTTTTACTTGCATATTCCGATATATATATCGCTGCAAATAAGCTCAGCGGTATGGATATTCCAAGGGCTATTGAGCTTACCCAAAAACTCCCGACCAAAAGTGGCAGAAAGCCGTATAAATCAGATAGAGGTATCCATGTCCTCCCCAAAAAGAAATCTATGATGCTTCCCTCACCAAAAAACTTTATTCCATTTGTAAAAACAAAGAAAAATATTGAAAATACTATAATAATATTAAACACTGCGACACCAAAGATCGTATGTTTCATTAAGACATCTTTAATTTTTCTAATATTCATTTCTCTCTCCTTATCACTACCTCATACTTAATTTTATACAACTATTTTACTCTCTCCCTGTAGTTTTAATATAAATTTATTGTAAAATATATGTAAATTTTTTACAGACTATAAACCAGTGATTAAAATTAACCGAACAAAAAAACCTCCCAAGAATTCTTGGGAGGTTTTCAATTATTATTTTGCAGGTACAAATCCTTCTTTTGCTACGATAGCCTGTCCTTCTGGTGAAAGTGCAAACTCAACTACATTTGATATAACCTGTGATCTTTCAGCTGGAACATACCAGAATAGTTCTCTTGCAATTGGATAAGCTTTGCTTGATACGTTAGCAACTGAAGGCTTAACTCCGTCTACTGCTAATGCCTTAGTAGTCTCATCTAAGTAACCCATTCCTATATAACCTATTGCATTTACGTTGTTCACTGCCTCTTGAACAATTGCCGAGTTCGAAGGTAAGAATAATGCTGTCTCTGCATACTCTTTAGCAGAGTTCTTGTCTCCGCCTCTTACTACATCTTCCTTGAAGTATGAGTGAGTTCCAGACGATGAATCTCTTGAAAGAAGTACTATCGGTGCATCTGCTCCTCCTACTTCCTTCCAGTTTGTGATCTCTCCTGAAAATATCTTTCCGATAGCCTCTTTAGAAAGTTCGCTAACTGGATTTTCCTTGTTTACGATAACTCCGATTCCATCCCATCCGAATACAACTTCCTCTAGTTTTCTTCCGTTTTCTGCTGCTTTTTCTAATTCAGACGACTTAGCTCCTCTTGATGCCATAGCTATATCTGTGCTTCCGTTGATTGCAGCTGCAATCCCCACTCCAGATCCTCCGCCAGTTACTGCTATTCTCGCATCTTTATGCCCTTCCATGTAAGACTCTGCTATTTGCTGAGTTACATTAAGGCAAGTATCCGAACCAGTTATCTGAACTACCTCAGATTCACTTTTTCCCTTTCCACACGCCACTATTAATAATAGTGATAAACCTAAAAGTACCTTTTTCAACATCTTTAAGTCCTCCTGTAATTTTTATTTTTTATTATGTATTAAGTTTACATGAACTTTGTTAAAACAATATATAGGCAATGTAAATCTTGTGTAAAAAATATAGAAAAAAAGAATTTACATTTTTTTCCGAATACTATGTGGAACATATGAATGTTAGTTAACGTTGATATTATAGGGGGTGTTTTATGCCGAAAGATAAGAAAGATAAAAAGGATAAGAAAAAAGATAAAAAGTTAAAATTGGGCGATAAAAAAGATAAGAATGATAAAAAGGATAAGAAAAAAGACAAAAAGTTAAAATTGGATGATAAAAAAGATAAAAAAGATAAAAAAGATAAAAAGGATAAAAAGGATAAGAAAAAAGACAAAAAAAAGAAGTAACATCAGTTTTAATGTTTACCCAAATTCCAAAACTACTAACATTCATAAGTTTTAAGACCATTTCAAATTTTGTGTAAACCAACAATTTTATACTATCGAACCTATGTGGAATAAAAGAGTAACAGTTATAAAAAGCTGTTACTCTTTTTTTAGATTCTTCTCTACCGGTTTAACCTCCATCTTCCTGGTCAAAAAATTATAAGTGTTTCTGCACTACATTATTTTTATTTTTGCAAAATCTTTTTTAAAAGCCTCTTTTAAGAGAGCGCATTTTTTAGAAAATCTATTGGTGAGAGCTGTAGAAATATCCCCCAACTCAAAAACAAGTTCTCCATCGCAAACCTTTATCTCAAAATCTTTTACGTACTCCAAGCTTTCAAACTCCATACCGTCAGCGGCCTTTACTATCCCAGACAGCTTGATTATCCTACTTACCTCCTTAGGCGGAAGGGATCCATCTAATTCATTTACCAGACCAAATTTACCCCTGTGATTTTTTGCAATCATAGATATCACAATCCTTTCCTCCAAAGAAAATGGCAGATACCTGCTCGTAGATATAATCTCATAGGAGTGATAATTATGCTTCTTATCCGAAATCGAGTAGCCTATATCATGAAGAAGAGCTCCGGCTTTTAAAAAGAAAATATCTTTTTCATTTAGGTCCATGACCTCTTTTACCTCGTTAAATATCTTTATAGATTTTTCACTTATCCTCTTTATATGCTCTGGGTCCGGGGATAATCCCACTGCAAGTTTTTCAGCCATGGAAAGCTTTGCCTCCTGTGAATATCCCATAGACTTTATGTACTGACTATTTTCAAATTCCACTGCCACGTCACTTGCCGCTACACCCAGGATCTTCCCAAGAAGATAGGGGATCTCATGAAGAGCCTCTCTGAATTCAATAATCTTTTGATGCCTTCTTTTTCTAAAAAATGATCTCAAATTTCCAAATTCTGACATCTTCTCACTTAGAATATCTAACCAGACATCTATGTCGTGTATCTCCCCCAAACAGTCTTGATATTTCTTTAAGAAAGGTATAAAATCCCTATACTCCTTGTTTTCTACAGATAGAGCCTCCAATATATACCTTATTTTTTTTAGCTTTATCCTGAGTTCATGCAGCTCTTTTGAATTGATATTCACAGGGTGGGTGATTATTATCCCCTGTATTTTTTTATACAGATTACAGTAAATCCTATACTTATAAACCTCCTTATTCTTCAGAACACTTTTCACATTAAAAAGAAATTCCTTTTTCGAAAATTCTGGAATTGACTTTACAAAATCCATTTTGAGCATCTCCCTTTTGTATAAAAATTCATCTAGCATCTTTCTAAGGGAACTGTTCCTGTCTACTCTACTCATGAGAAATTCTATCTGAACCTCTATATCCCTAAGAGGACCTAGCATATCAGCTATCGCCTTTATAGTTGCCTCTAATTCTCTAGGACAGTTGAAAATCCTTAACACACCTCTTATTCTCCGAATACTCACTCTGCACCGATGGACTGTTTCTGGATCATTGGTTAGGGAGAGTTTTTCGAGATTCTCCTCTAGTATTCTCGCTCTCTTTTTTATCTCATGATAAAAAACTTCAAATTTATACATTAGGTCCCCCTTTTGGATAATTTTTAATGATCAATATTATTTTCTTCAGTCAATCTGATTATCCTCTAAGATTTAGCACACTCTAGCAGAGAAAACCTGTCTCAAAGATAAAATCTATCTTTATTACCTAACTTTTACACTGGAATTTTGACTTTTGGAAAAATAAATTTTATAATCTATTATGAAGAGTTTATATGTTTTAGGAGGTGTATATGCCTGTTATTTCAGTCATTGAAATATCCCCCACATCTGTGGAAATGATCATTTGTGAAAAATCAAAAGACAACATTAAAGTCCTAGAAAACGTAAATGAAGAACTCAATATTTTTTTAGATTCAGAAAAAAACAACTATATTTCCTATGAAAAAGGAAAGAAACTCTGTAATATCCTCAATAGGATGAAATCCCTTTCCAAAGATTATGGTGTCAAAGATATTCTCACAGTAACTACCAGCAGCGTCAATTCAGTAAAAAATCTTCTTTTTATTTTAGATCAAATTAAGATAAAAGTAGGTTTAGAAGTAACAGTTTTGACCAGCTTTGAGAAGAAAAAACTTCTTTTTAAAAAATTCCTCATTAAAAAAAATGAGATAATTCCTCCCAAAAAAAACACTTTATTACTAAATATTGGGTCTGCCACCACTGACTTTTTTGTCATCAACGGAAAAAAACTTATGATAAATGAATTTATCTCAACAGGAGGCTACAAGTTCGCAGAAATCATAAACAATTACGAACTTACCCCAAAAGAAAGTACGAATTTTATTCAGGAATACATAGAAAATTACCTTAATGAGATAAAAAAAGAGGTCGGAAGAAAAAAAATAGACAGCCTTATTTTATTAGGTGAGTCTGAAAATATTTTTACAAAAACAAAGGGGATGTTTTCAAATTTATCCTATGAAAAACTTGAAAAAACAATGGAAGACTTAAGTGAAGAATCATTTAAAAATATTACACAAAAATATTCACTAACTCCACTTCAGTCCATAACTACATTTGCTAGGCTCTCACTTCTAAAGTATATTGCATATTATTTTGAGATCCCCACAGTCAAAATATTTTATTATGATACAAAATACCTCATGGCCTACGAGCATTTTTTCCCAAAAGAAAAAGAAAATATGGAAAAGGAGCTTTGGGAACTTACAGTTCAGGCGGTAATCGATAAAGCAAGTAAATTCACTTTTGATAAAAATCACTCTACTTTTGTCCAAAAAGTTTCAAAAGATTTTTTTGATGCTCTGAAACCCTTGCACAATATGCTTGAAATGGAAAAAAGGCACCTTGAACTGGCTGCCTTTCTTCATGACATTGGAAAGTATATCAATTTTAGTTCACATCAAAACCACTCACAGTATATAATTACAAACTCTTTTATACCAGGACTCACAGAGAAGGACCTCGAGGTTGTAGGACTCCTCTGTTATTTTCACAACATCGCTTTTTCCAAATATTCTGAAAATATAGACAATATCACCGGAAAAAGCCAGATGGATATCATGAAGCTCGCTGCAATATTAAAAGTCTCTGTGGCCTTAGACAGAAGTAAGAGACAAAAAGTAAAAAATATAAAATTTGAATTAAAAGATCATGAAATAATCATAGATGTGACCACTCAAGAAGATTACCGTATAGAAACTATTTTTTTTGATCACCAGAAGACATTTTTTAGAGATGTTTTCGGCATAAATCCAGTGCTTAAAGTAAACAGGAGGCTTTATGGAGACTAATTATGACTATCATCATTTTTATAACAGAGAGCTTAGCTGGCTAGAGTTCAATCAGAGAGTTTTAGAGGAGTCATCAGATCCTATAAATCCACTTTTGGAAAGACTAAAATTTTTGGGCATAACTTCTTCAAATCTAGACGAATTTTTTATGGTCAGAGTGGCAGGGCTTATAGCTCAGTATGAGGAGGGACTTGTAAAAAAAGATATCTCCGGTTTAACTCCTGAAAAACAGTTAGAAGCTATCAATAAAAGAGTTCAAAAATTTGTCAAGGATCAATATATATCCTACAAAGAAATAATCTCCCTCATGGATAAAAAAAGATACCTCAGAATAAAAAAATATTCCGAACTGGATAAAAAACAAAAGATCTATGTCGATAAATTTTATGAGGAAACACTTTTCCCTATTCTGACTCCTATGGGAATTGATATCTCGCGACCCTTCCCACATATTTTGTCAGGCTCATTAAACATTGTGGTTCATATTCAGCGTGGCGAGGAAAAACATATGTCCATTGTACAGGTTCCAAAAGTTGTAAAGAGAATAATGGAGCTTCCGTGTAAAACTGGAAAGGAATTTATTTTAATTGAGGAGATTATAGAGTCCAACTTAAAAAATCTTTTCTCTGGATGTAATATTTTGGATACCGGTTTTTTTAGAATAACAAGAAATGCAGATATGATAATTGATGAGGATGAAGCAGATGACTTGCTTATCGAGATAGAAAAAGAGCTTCAAAAAAGAAAATGGGGGGACCCTGTCAGAATTGAATACGACAAAAATATTCCGAAGAACTCCCTTGAGTTTCTCTCAAAAAACCTAAAAGTGCAGTTTTCTAATTTTTATGAAATAGACGGCCCCCTTGACCTGACTTTTATCTTTGAACTTATGGGACATGATGGATTTAAAGATATAAAATACGAAAAACATACTCCAAAAAGGTATGCTAAGCTTGAAAAAGGTGCTATATACGAAACTCTAAAAAAAGAGGACGTTATACTTTCCCATCCTTATGATTCTTTTGATCACATATCTGATCTTATAGAGGCTGCTGCCACAGATAAAAATGTCCTGGCTATAAAACAGACACTGTATAGAGTGAGTGGTGATTCCCCGATAATAATTTCACTTATAAAAGCCGCAAAAGCCAATAAGCAGGTCACTGTGATGGTAGAACTGAAAGCCCGATTTGACGAAGAGAGAAATATAAAATGGGCAAAAGAACTAGAAAAATCTGGATGTCACGTTATTTACGGTATAAAGGGATTAAAAACTCATGCCAAATGTCTTCTTATAGTTAGAAGGGAGTCTTCAGGTATAAAAAGATATCTTCATTTAGGAACCGGTAATTATAATAATTCAACGGCAAAACTATATACAGATCTTTCCCTTCTTACCACAAATGAAGAACTATGTACCGATGTAAGCAACCTTTTCAACATCCTTACAGGATTTTCAGAAAACAATAAATGGAAAAGGCTTATAACAGCTCCTAAGGATATGCGAAATGAATTTTACAGATTGATCGATCGAGAGATTCACTATGCATCTAACGGTAAAAAAGGAAAAATTATAGTAAAAGTAAACTCTCTTGTTGATGACAGGATTATTAAAAAACTTTATGATGCATCTAGAGCCGGTGTAGAGATCATCCTAATCGTAAGAGGTGCTTGCTGCTTAAAAACAGGTATAAAAGATATTAGCGAGAATATCAAAGTCTTTAGCCTTGTTGGGAGGTATTTAGAGCATACTCGTATTTACCATTTTGAAAATAGCGGTAACCCGGAACTCTATCTTTCCAGTGCTGACTGGATGACCAGAAATCTCGACCGAAGAATAGAAACTCTTTTTCCTGTTACAAAGTCCGGTCCTTATAAAAAAGTTATGGAAACCATCGATTCAATCTTAAAAGACAATGTAAAGTTGAGACAGCTAGATGAAAATGGCTCTTATTTTAAAGTTAAAAATGATAAAAAGACTTTTTCTTCTCAGGAATATCTTTTTGGGAAAAAACAATAAAACTAGTACTAACTTCTAATGTGACTATTGGTCTTCTGTTAATATAGTAGTCAACCTAACACCAATTTTTTATGTAGTTTTTCAAATTCAACAGGGGAGACATTTCCTAAGAAGCTGTGTCTTCCCTCTTTATTGTAAAATTCCATGTAATCAAATACCATTGCCTTCATATACCTCTTAGTTACTAAACCTTCCACATAAACCATCTCTTTCTTCAAAGAAGCATGAAAAGATTCTATCACTGCATTATCATAACAATTTCCAAGTCTACTCATAGATTGGACTAACCCTAGCTTCTTTACAAGGTCAGAGTACTCCTTGCTTGAATATTGCGATCCTTGATCACTATGAATTATCAGCTCTTCCTTTGGGTCTTCCAGTAAAAATGCCCTTGTTAAAGTATCTATTACTAACTCACTAGTCATGCGCTTGCCTATATCGTAGGATATAATTCTTCTAGAAAAAAGATCCATAATTGTGCTTAAATATAGCCAACCTTCGCTTGATTTTCTTTTGACGATATTTTCTCTTTGTCTTGAGCGCTTAACCCCACGTCTTTCTTAGGACCTCCAAAGTATTTCTTTTCCCAGACAGCAACAGTATTAGTAGTGATACCAGAAAAAAATCAAGAAAAAAAAGAAAATTTGTATGTCAAGAATAGCCATACCAACTACCACAGTTTTTTAAGGTAGAAAGAGTATTAGTACAACAAGGAAATGAGCCAATATTGAAAAATAAAGGAATTTGATTATTTGTAAAGAATAATATATAATTAAAAACATGCCTTGTTTAGGAGGTGAAAATGATTAATCTTAGAAAAATAAATTTGTTAAGAGATAAACTATTAGAACTTTATAATGCTGAAAAGATAAAAGGAAGCCTACCTTATATTTTCAAGATTATCATTCTTAAAACTTGATTTAAGTTAACAGAAACTTTTAATAAAAAGGAGAAATGTATGAAAAAATTAAAACATCCAAAGTTTGAAACAGATAAGTTTAAAGATAAAACCAAACTTCTTCATGCAAGAAACATTAGTAGCTATGGTTTTGATTTCCATCCTGAGGTCTCTATAATTTCAGGTATATTTGTTCTGATATTCATAGGATTGACATTGAAGGATCCTGTAGCAACACATGGAATTCTTACCAATATCCAGAATAAAATCACTGACAATTTCAACTGGTTCTTTATATTGAGTACCAATTTATTTTTAATATTTCCGATATATCTAATGTTTAGTAAATTTGGAGAGATAACATTGGGGGGACCAGAAGCAAAACCTGAATTTTCTAACTTTGCATGGTATTCTATGCTTTTAAGTGCCGGTATGGGAATAGGACTCATGTTTTGGAGTGTAGGAGAACCTCTATATCATGCTAGTAGTGTCCTTCCTATGACAGGAACAACATCTACGGAGGAGGCTCTAGGGGTTACCTTTTACCACTGGGGATTTCATCCATGGGGTGTTTATTGTCTTATAGCTTTATCTCTAGCTTTCTTTGCTTACAACAGGGGATTGCCACTTTCTCTCAGATCAGTTTTTTATCCAATTCTTAAAGACAAGGTTTTTGGATGGATGGGTGATGTTATAGATATAGCAGCAGTAATTTCTTGTTTATTCGGTTTGGCTACATCCCTTGGGTTTGGCGCACAGCAAATAAATGCAGGATTAAACTATCTTTTCGGGGTGCCTCAAAGCACTAAAATTCAAGTCTTGATAATAATTATAATAACTTTTATTGCAACATTATCAGTTATATCTGGAATAGGAAAAGGAGTAAGGATTCTCTCGGAATTAAATATGAAAACAGCAGCCATATTCCTACTGTTGATGCTTATTTTAGGTCCGACATTATTTATATTAAGATCATTTAATAATGGAGTAGGATTTTATCTGAATAACTTTATATCGATTAGTCTTTTCAGTGAAAATGGAAATGCTTGGCAGGGGTCTTGGACTATATTCTATTGGGCTTGGTGGATATCATGGTCCCCATTTGTAGGAATGTTTATAGCTAGAGTTTCCAAAGGAAGAAGTGTGAGAGAGTTTGTTACAGCTATTCTTATAGTACCAACTATTCTTAGTTTTATATGGATGTCGACATTTGGAGCTACTGCTATTTTCCAAAATGCAGAAACAGGAGGGATGCTGTTAGAAGCTGTAAAACAAGACGTTTCAACTGCACTATTTGCCATGATACAGGGACTCGACATTTCTGGAGTTTTAAAGAGTACTTTTTCTATTTTAGGAACATTTTTAGTAATATCCTTTTTTGTAACTTCATCTGATTCAGGATCTCTTGTGGTTGATAATCTCACATCTGGAGGTAAGTTGGATTCACCAGTTCCACAAAGAGTTTTCTGGGCAGTTATGGAGGGTGCTATTGCAGTAGCTCTTCTTATTGCAGGAGGAAGTGATGCTTTGAGTGCTCTTCAGACAGGAGTAATAATTTCTGGATTTCCCTTTACAATTATCTTATTGATTATGATGTACAGCCTACATGTTGGGTTGAGAACGGATCTAAATAAGCTTAAAAAATACAGAGAAGATAAGTGGGCTATTAAATTTTTCAATGAAAAAATTCATGGGGAATTTGAAAAAGATGCCAAAATAAAAGAAAGAATGAATAAATAAGTAAATAAATAAATAAATAAGTAAACTATATTCCTAGCCGTTAGTTGATCACCGACTGAAATTGGTTAAACTTATGAAGTTTCCATAATTGATATAATTAATGGAAGGAAGAAAATTTTACAGTAGAGAATCCGAATCACTTCTATCAAGTAATATATGACTGCAAAGGTTTCTAGAGCCTTTGAGGTATTGAAATAGAGAAAGAGTAAGAATTTTAAATTCTTACTCTTTCTCTTGTAATATATTAATTTTATTTAGTATCTTATGTTACCGATTTTTATAGAATATATTAGTTACTGATGTTTCGCGCTTCTCTATGCCTTTAAAATCAATAGGTTATAAATTTAGGTAGTCATATCAATACACTTTTTTTACTAAATTTGCTTAATTTAGGTTATTTTTGCTAATAAAATGAATCTATTTTAGAGGTTTAAATTTAAAATACTAGTATTTTAAAAGATTTAATGACCGCGAAACATCAGTTAGTAAAATAAATGAAATCTAATCCTAATAAAATAATTTTCTATAAAATTTACATTTTCTTTTTTCAAAACTTTATCCAGATATATCCATTGATATCTTTAGGTATTATGCTTTCAATCCTTAAATAAAGCCATTACTTAGAAACACTGCACCTCTTCTCCAAATTCCTTAGCATTTACAGACTTTTCAATCTTAAATTCTTTAACTTTTCTTCCCTTAGAAATTTTTGCAATAAACGTTCCCCAAAAGGGTGCTCAAGATTCGCAGATAAAGACTTTCTGGGCTTTTGACCACTCAGTATCTGTTAAATACGCCTTTGGATTGATAATTAGAAAATCCTTTAAATAAACAGGCGCAGCAACTGAAATATCTTTTAATATCTCTCCTGTATTACCAAGGATGAATACATAAACCATTAAGAATATCGCCAGCCTAATATTCCAATCACTCAGTAACCGAACACCTTTTCCTATTCCTGATACTATCAATAAGGTCGAAATACAAGTAATTACCGCAATAATACTTACCTGTAACCCCACTGACAGCTCAATGTTAAAGAGATATTTAAGTCCGGCAAAATACATCAATCCAATTCCTTTACCTACTGCAAATAACATAGAGCACCAGGCAAAACGGATATATTCAGGTTTGGCACTTTCGCCGCCTATTCTAAGCTTACCAATTTTCGAAAGAGCAATCCACATCATAACACCACTTTTTATTAATTTTCAAGGTAGCAACTTAGGTTATTTATTAATTTGACAATATAGAGATATAAAATATTTCTATTTTATTTTTTTATCTAAGGTTATTTCACCTGCTTTTTCAAGTGAAATTTTAGAAATAATAGGACCTAGAATTTCATGGACAACTGTCGCACCAATAATGACATTAATAATAATATCAGAAACTGAGCTAAGGGCTGGATTTCTTTTAATAGCCAATGCCAATCCAATTACTATGCCGCCTTGAGGTATTAATCCTCCGGCGGTAAATTTTTGTACAGATAAAGAGGCGTTTGATATCTTTCCACCAACTACTGTGCCAGTAAATTTTCCAATGGAACGGAATACTATAAAAATAATTATAAATGGATAATTTGATATCAATACTGAAAAATTGAGGTGCATTGCACTTATCGTAAAGAAAAGAACAAAAATTAGTTCTTCTGTATACCTCTCTAATATTTTAAATATTTTTTCTTTTTTTATACTGTAATTTACAACAATTACTCCCATTGTCATTGTTGATAAAAGTTCGTCAACATTAATCATCCCTGCAAAGCCATAGCATAATGCTAGAAGTCCAATTATAAAAGTTATTAATGCCCCTTCTGTCTCTTTTTTTATATATTTTACTAAAATATTTAGAAAAAAGCCGAAAAAGCAACCTATGGTAATAGAACCTAAAATCTTAATAAAGGGTTGTACAAATGAATAGATTCCAAAGGAATGTTCCTTAAGACTTAGGTCGATTATTGATACTGTGATACTGTAGTTTATTATTCCAAGAATATCATCAAATGCTGCCACCCCCATGATAGTTGAAGTTACTACTCCCTTTGCTTTGTATTCATGCTCTACAGCCAACGTAGCTGAAGGGTCAGTTGGAGATGCGAGAGAAGCTAGTATTAAAGAAAGTGGAATATAGAATGAAAGCATAGAAGCCCCTGGATAATGAATAATCATTGGGCCGATTAATGTTGAAAAAATTGCAACAAATAAAAATGCAAATTCAGATTCAAGTAAAGTTATTAAAATAATCATTTTCCCCAAAGAACGAATCTTAGGGAAGAATAATGTACCCCCAACAGAAAAGGTTATAAAAGATAATGCTATATTTGTAACCAGATCAGTGTGGGCAACAAATGATTCTGGAATGAAATGAGTTAGATTAGGATTGAGAAGGATTCCAGCAAGTATATATCCAGTTACTTTTGGTAATTTAAAAAGAGTACATAGTTCCCCAACAATAAAACCAGTAAATATAATAATTCCAACCACGAGAATTCCTTCCATATTATTTCACCTTTCTTTAATCTAATATAGTCGTAATTTGACAATGTAGGAAATAAAAACTCCATTACGGAATTTGGAGAATAAGGTTTATAGCTCATTAGATCCACAGATAGCTCATTTTTATTAAAAGTTTCCCAAATATTAGAAAAGGCTATTATTTTTTCATTTTTTTTAATAACTCCTATTTTGAAGTTTTTTATGTAATCTTTTTCAAAATTTTCAAGAGAAAAATTTTTTTCAGAACTATTTTTTAAATCAAGCCAAGCATCTGAAATATTCTTTAGATAAACTATCACGAAGTCTACTTCACTTTGATCAATAATTTTAAAGGAATAGCCCTCTTTGTTAAGCTTATTGAATGTATACATCAGCCTATGCTCACAGAAAATGGTCAAATTTGGATCTACGGTAGGATGAAAAAGAGATTGGAGATACAGAAAAAACTCATGGATAATTTCCATGAGTCAATTTTTAAATCTTTTTCTTAAGTGCAAGGAATCTAACTAAAAGTTCCTTTTCTAAGTTAGCCTAAGTTGCTACCTTTTTTCAGGTTAAAATATTGAATTTATGAACTCTGTTACTTTCTTTGCTTGTCCAAAAAAGTAACCAAAGAAAAGACACCCAAGTAAAATTGAGGAAACTTGTAAAATTTATTTTTGAGTTTCCTTACTCTTATTAAATTTTCGAAGAGATTTAGCTTATTTTTTACAGACCCTATTTTTGGTTATGTCCTGACCGAAGGAAGAAAATACCCTTGGGCTACTTTTCACCAAGGAAAATTAACAAAAGCTTTTGAAGAAATTCAGTAACTTCAGCCCTACTGCATCCTGAAATAGAATAATGCATATCATCAATCGCCAATAAAATTTGTATTAATGATTTTTCTAGAACTCTTCGATTGCCATATTATAGACTCGTGCTGCCCCGACAATCTCTTTATCTCGTATATCATCCTAGACCTTTTATTTTGATGTCACGTTAGGATGTGTTTCAAAAAATCTCTTGACCTTTTCCCTACGTTCATTAAATTCTTCAACTGTCATTCCATGGGTATCAGCCATTCTCTCTACCTCTTCAGGTGCAAGGTCACTCTTTACTATTTTTATCAGCTCGTCAATATTCTTTTCGCAGCTGAAAGCTTTCTCTATCTCTTCACAGCCTTTTATAAACTCCTCCACCGTCATCCCGTGGGCATCAGCAGCTTTTTTTATCTCTTCAGAGCTCATTTTTTCAATAAGTTTAATCATTATAAAACCTCCATGTTATTTATATTTTCTTATTTATAATATTTATTTTTTCCTGAATGCAGGGCATTTGAACAGAGCTTCTCATAAATTTATTGTATCTTATTTTGCCCTGAATTTTTTAAAAAATCAAATTAAAAAAAATTTTTTCATACCCAGGGACATATTTTTCTGATGCGATATTCACTAATAATTTTAAAGCTAACTTTTGAGCTGGTTAAAAAATAGCAGTTATTTTTTAGGCTTGAAGATATCTTTTTTCGTCTATTAAATTTCCTGGATTTTCACATGGGTTTAGCACAATCATGTTATCTTTTATCTTTTGAATCACACTCTGGACATTTATTAAAAAAGCTTATGAAGAATTATATAAAGCAAAATAGACCGGGAAGAACAGAGTTATGCTAATATAGCTAATAGATCCTTAAAAGAAACTAATTTTTTTAAAATGATATTTGTGGTTTTTAGGTAGAGTAAATTTAATATTACCTTCCTAAATCTTAAATAGTTTCCTTTTGGAAACCTATTATTTTGATAATTTCTTCTATAAGATATAAAAAAAGGGAGTATCCCAAGTTTCTATAAATTTGGGATACTCCTTACTATACTTTTCCCTCTCTTGC
The DNA here is from genome assembly GCF_963663625.1 of uncultured Ilyobacter sp. NCBI lineage: Bacteria > Fusobacteriati > Fusobacteriota > Fusobacteriia > Fusobacteriales > Fusobacteriaceae > Ilyobacter > uncultured Ilyobacter sp. The sequence goes on from NZ_OY760437.1 coordinate 385,459, forward strand.
CTAACCAATTAAACGGACATAATTATTTTCCTAAATAAGCAATAACCTCTATTTCTACCCTTACATCCAACGGAAGTCTTGCTACTTCTACGCATGCTCTTGCCGGCTTATTCTCTGAAAAATATTCGGAATAAACCTCATTTATTGCTCCAAATTCATTCATATCCTTTATAAACACTCCTGCTTTCACTACGTCATTTAATGAAGCCCCTGCCTCCTCTAGGATAGCTTTTACATTTTCCAGTGACTGTCTCGTTTGTTCCTTTATATCTTCCGATATCAATTTCATGGTTTCAGGGACGAAAGGAATCTGTCCCGATACAAATAACATATCTCCTGCTCTCATTGCCTGGGAATATGGTCCTACTGCTGCCGGTGCATTTTTGGTAAATATTGTTTTTTTCATTTTATTTTCTTCTCCTAATTTTTTATTATAGTCTAATTACTTTTCCGGCTAACTTTTCATCTTTTATATAGTTATCGATAACAACACTTCCATTTATTATTACATGACTTATCCCTTCTGGATATTGAACTGGATCAACAAATGTTCCCTTATCAATAGTTGTATTTTCATCAAAAATTACAACATCTGCAAAATAACCTTCTTTCAATAGTCCTCTTTCTTTTATTTTAAAAGTATCCGCAGATTTTTTTGTCATTTTATAAACGGCTTCTTCTAACGTCATAGCTTTCATTTCCCTTACAAATTTTCCGATTACCCTTGGAAATGATCCATAAACTCTCGGATGTGGTTTCCCACCTAAAAGTCCGTCTGTGCATATATTACTTTCTTCTCTTGTCATAAAAGTAACCACATGTTCATCTTTCCCATAATAATCATACATTCCAACTGCATTTTCTTCTTCTTTTAAAAGATCAAATACCGCATCAAATTTATCTTTTCCTCTAAGCTCTGCTATTTCTAAAAGATTTTTACCTATACAGTCCTCGTTAGCCCTGGTTTTAACAGATGTAACAAAAATACCTTCAAACCCTGCAAAGTCTATAAAGTTGTCCCACCCTTTTATACCGTTTTCTATATCTTGCTTTATTTTAGCTCTGTCTTTTGGATTCCCTAGTCTTTCGACTAACTTGTCTGTTCCCCCAGCATGTGCCCATGCCGGAATAATTACTCCAAGCATAGTACTCCCTGCTACATATGGATACTGATCATATGAAACTTTTATTCCCTCCGCTTTACACCCGTCCAAGAGCTTTTCTATATCTTTTATCATGTCCCAGTTTTTCTTTCCGCAAATTTTAAAATGGGAAAAGTGAATCTTAACTCCGCTTTCTCTGGCTATAGTAATTACTTCTTCCATGGATTCTAAAATTGTGTCGGCTTCACTTCTCTGGTGTATTACAAGAGGTCTATCAAATTCTGCAGCGACTTTGCAAATTTCAACTAACTCTTCTGTCAGAGAGTATGCACAAGGAATATATATAAGTCCAGTTGAAACCCCAACTGCTCCTGCCTTTAGCTCTCTTCTTGTTATTTCTTTCATTTTTTCGAGTTCCTCTTTTGTGGCAGGTCTTGAATCTAGACCCATTGCTTCCATCCTTATATTTCCATGAGGAACTAAATATAGTTGATTTGTTCCTGTTCCATTTTCTGAAATTAAATTTAAATAATTATGGGTAGTTTCCCAGTCCCAGCTCAGATTATTGCTATCACCATTTAATCCTGCCAGATTCTTTCTCCATGAACTTACATATTCTTTTGGTAAAGGAGCCATAGAGATACCGTCTTGTCCTAAAATTTCAGTAGTAATCCCCTGACGAATTTTAGGTTCTAGAAATGGCTCTAATAGAACTCTTAAATCAGAGTGACTATGAGTGTCTATAAATCCTGGGGCTACTATTTTTCCAGATGCATCTATTATTTTATCAGCCTCATCATGGAAGTCTCCAATTTTTTTTATACGATTCCCTTCTAAAAGAATATTTCCAGTATATCTTTTTTCTCTACTTCCGTCGATAATTACTCCATTTTTTATCAAAACACTTTTCATGCTATATTCCCCCATTTATAATTATTAAATATTTTCAAACTGAATTGCAGGAGCAGCTTCGATTCCTCTTTTTCTCTCTAAGTATGATACTCCAAATATAACTATAAATGCTATAATTCCTCCTGGGACCATTGCATTTAATCCAAACGGAGTGTCAAATACATAAATCCAAATCGCTGCAACAACTGTTCCGGTAATAATCGATATAAAACCTGCCATTTTTGTAACATCTTTATAAAAAATAGCACAAATAAAGGCAGCAAATGGGCCCGCACTTCTAAGAGCAAAAGCACCCATCATAACACTGATAACATTTCTAGCTCCTAGCGCTATTAACAATCCTACTATTCCAACTATAAACATGGTTGCTTTTGAAATAAAAATTTCTTTTTTATCATCCTTGACACCTTTATTTATGTAAGGAATAAAAATATCTTTAGTAAACATTGTAGCTGTTCCTATCATATTTCCTGAAGCACTACTCATAGTGGCAGCAACTATAGCGGCTAAAACAAGACCGGCTAAAACAGGAGGAGCAAATGTTATTGTTGCTTGTGCCAAAGCATTTTTCTGTGATCCACCTAATGCATAACCATCAATACAAACATATGCTAACAGTCCAATTATTGTAGGTACAATTGCGTAGAATGCTGATATAAGACCGGCTATTACAGATCCTAGCTTTGCTGATTTACCATCTTTAGCAGAACAATATGTTTGCACAATCTCTTGTCCTGTTGGGAAAGTCATAAAGTACATAGCTATATAACCTAATATTGTAGTTGCCCCAACCTTTGTCATACTAAGAAGATTCATGTTAGCTCCCTGTGTATCTTGCATAACTTTCGCTTTTTCAATTAATGAACTAAATCCTCCAACATTTTTATTATTGACCATTACAAACATAGCTATAGTCATACCAACCGTTATACATAAAACATGCATTAAATTAGCGGCTGTGACGGATTTAAATCCTCCAAACATTGTATATACAATAACAACTATTGTACTCACAATTGCTGCCGTTCTAAAATCAAAACCAGTTACAACATTAATAATAGAAGCTGTTGCTATAATTTGAGCCCCTGTGGCCATAAATAATGCTATTATAGATGTGATTGCGGTTACTATATGCGATGGTTTCCCATACCTTTTGCTGATTATCTCTGGAACTGTGTTAGCCTGTGCTCTTCTAAAGTATGGAGCTATAAACGAAACTAAAACAAATCCAATTCCAGCAGCTATAACGTACCATGCTGAAGAAAGTCCATATTGATAAACATTCGTCGCAATTCCTGTTGTGCTTGCCCCACCGGTATTAGCTGCAAATAATGTCCCTGCAAGAACAAGTGGACCTAAAGATTTACCAGCCATTAAAAAGTCATCATTATTCTGTTTTTCTTTTTCTGATTTCTTTTTTCTTGACGCAAAAAGACCTATAGCAACTGTCAATGCCATATAAATAAAAATAATTATTAAAGCTGTTATTTGTGAACTATTCATAACTTCGCCCCCTGGTTATATTTATTATTTTTCTCTATTTGTTATACACTGATTTTAAAATCCCGTAATATCCCTTGGCTCCTAGATAAAGCTGCTCTATCTCTATATGCTCATCGATTGTATGAGCAAGGTTTTCTCTAGATGGTCCAAATCCTATCGTTTGAATTCCAGCTTCTCCTGCATAATGAGATCCATTTGTGCAGAATGAATACTGAGTGATCTTAGAATCTATTCCAGCCTCTTTAAGTCCCTTATATGCTGCCTTTACAAATTCATCTTCCTCAGAGTAAAGCCATCCCGGAAAGAACCTTTCTCCTTCTATTAGATTGCCTGTATAGCACATCTCTTTTCCTATAGCATACGACACTTTTGCCTTTAGCTCAGGATCTTCAGACATCATTTCATTTAGCAACTCTTTAATTGGTGCAAGAACTGATTCCTTAGTTTCTCCAACAAGAAGTCTTCTGTCAAAGGTAGCTTTACAATACTCTGGTACTACAGATGCTCCTGGATAGGGTGAAGATTTGATATCCGTGAGGCAGAGAATTCCTTTTCCAAGCTTCGGATGCTCATTTGGTACAAGCTTCTCTATTCTTTGGATTACTCCTGCCATCTTAACCACAGAGTTGATACCCTTATGGGGGTTAGCTGAGTGAGCAGGTTTTCCAAATACCTCTACAACAATCTCCCCTCTTCCTCTTTGGCCTATCTTTAGGTTTAATTCTGAAGACTCTCCGATTACAACGTAGTCAGGCTTGATATTCTTAGAAATCTCTCTTGCGGCAATTCCTTCAAAAATTTCTTCGTGTACTACACCGGCAACATAGATATCTCCCTCGAATTCCCTCTTTGTATCCTCAGCAAAGTACGACGCTGCTGCTATCATTGCAGAAACTTGTCCCTTCATGTCTGAAGCTCCTCTTCCATATATCTTACCTTCTACTATTTCTCCTCCGAAGGGAGCATAGTTCCATACAGAATCATCGGTTACTGGCACTGTGTCTATATGCCCATCGAAAAGGATTGCTTTTCCGGGCTTGTTCCCTTTTATTCTTCCTATCACATTCCCGTATTTATCAATCTGTACATCATCAAATCCAAAGTCATCTAGCATGATTTTCTCAATAGTTTTTGCTACCTTCTCTTCCTTTCCTGAAACAGATGGATTTTTTATCAGTTCTTGACATAGTGTAATTAACTTTTCCTCTCTACTTTGACTTAACATTATCTTCCTCCTGATTTTTAATTTTCAACCCTCTTCAAATTCAAAATAGTACAATCATGGGTCAGAGTATTATTAAAAAATACCCACATTTTTTATTGATGATCTCTTTACTTAGAATGAGCTCCCAACCATACTATCTTCTTATAAATATCCGGATCTGTATCTCCCTCTGTCGAGAAGAGAAGAACTCTTGAGTTTTCATCTAGATTGAGATCTTCCTTTAGCTCGGCATACTTAGGATTTGTCATTACCTCAAACAAAAGACCAGCTGTTACTGCTCCAGATTCTCCAGAAATTATTTGATCATCCCCCTTAATTGGGTTTCCTAGGATTCTCATTCCGTTAGCCGCTACCCAGTCTGGACATGACACAAATACTGCAGAGTGGTTCTTCAGCACTTCCCACCCGATTGTATTTGGTTCACCGCATGCAAGTCCAGCCATGATAGTCTGCATATCCCCTCCTACAAATTCTATATCTCCATTTCCAAGTTTAGCTGATTTATAAAGACAGTCTGCGAGATTTGCTTCTACAATTACGGTTGTAGGGCATTCTTCTCCATAAATAGATGCAAATACTCCCTGTACTGCTCCGGCAAGGGACCCAACTCCAGCCTGTAGAAAAATATGAGTAGGTTTTTCTATATTTTTTGATTTTAGCTGATCTATTGCCTCAAGCGCCATAGTTCCATACCCCTGCATGATCCATGCCGGTATCTCCTCATAACCTTCCCAGGCAGTATCCTGAATCACCACACCGTTATTGGTATTTGCATAATCATTTGCAATTCTAACTGCATCGTCATAATTTACATCTGTAATACTTGCTTCTGCACCTTCTGACCTAATATTCTCAAGCCTGGTCAAAGAAGAACCCTTTGGCATATATACCACCGATTTTTGCTTTAGCTTATTGGCTGTCCAGGCCACTCCCCTACCATGGTTTCCATCCGTTGCCGTGGCAAAGGTAATATTTCCTAGTTGTTTCCTTACAGAATCCGATGTGAGCTCCTTATATCCGAGTTCAGATATATCTTTTCCTAGTTTGTATGCTAGATACTTACCCATTGCAAAAGATCCTCCAAGCACCTTGAATGCATTTAATCCAAATCTGTAGGACTCATCCTTAAGGTAAATTCCATTTAACCCAAGATAATTAGCAAAATTTTCAAGATCTGCTAGCGGAGTTACAGTATACTGGTCAAAGCTCTCGTGAAATCTCCTTGCCTTCTCAACCTCCTTCTTGTTTAAAAATTTAATACAGTCTTTAGGATTTTTTTTTGGGATGTTATTTTTTGTCCATTTAATATAATTGTCCATTTTGATTTCGCACGATGTTCTGCAAACACCACACTACTCCTTTCATTTGAAATTTAGATTCCGACCAACCATAAGTTAGTTTTTCTCCTACCAATGGTTTATTACAAAATCTTTGCGATAACAAAGAAAAAAAACCATTTATCAAAATGATAAATATTCCTCAATGTGATAAATGAACATACGGGTTTATTTCAATGCATTTATTTCGATAAATTATCATTTTGATATTTTACCAAAAATAATTGTATAATATAAGTATGAAATTTTATAAAAATAATTTGGAGGAATTTATGACTTACAGCATATTGATGAAATATGAAAACGAGATGAGAGAAATCGCAGAAGCACTTCACAATATTTTGAAGGTAGATGTGGAAATAATTGATAATAATTTATTTAAGATCGCCGCTACAGGAAGGCTTAAGTATAATCTTGGTAAGGTTATAAAAGGAAATATTAGCTGCAGAGTTTTAGAGGAACAAACTTTAATTGTAGTTAATAATCCAGGTCAAGAGGACATTTGTCAAAACTGTAGCGAAAAATTCGACTGTAAACAAAAGATGGAGATATCAGCTCCCATTATATATGAAAAAAAGGTTGTAGGAGTTATAGGGGTTATATGCTATACATCTATTCAAAAAGCAATCATATTGGAAAATATTGATAAAATAAAAAAATCTTTGAATGTATTCTGTGATCTCATCAGTTCTAAAATATATCAAACTGAAAGAGCTCATAAACTACTGGAAAAAGTTAACTTTTTGGAGAAAATAGTAAATGATATGAAAAAGGGAGTAATTTTAGTAAATTATAAGGATGAAATTATCAGTATCAACAATCGTGCACTATATCTATTAAATTTAAATCCAGAAAATATAGCCAAGAGTTTTAATATTATTGGGGATAACCAAGATTTAGAAAAGAGCATTACCTTCAAATTAAATATATCTAATAAAAATTATGAAATTCTGGGACAGTACATAAAAATTGATTCTCTAGGTTTTGAAAGTAATAAGATACTTATTTTTGATGAAGTCTACGACACATCCAATAAAAATTCAGAAGAACTAAAAAATTTGCTGTTAATAGGAGAATCTAAAGAAGTTAAGAATCTTAAAGAAAATATCAAAAAAGCATCAGAAATAACTTCTTCTGTTTTAATTTCAGGTGAATCTGGGAGCAATTTAGAAGACATTGCCAGAGCTATCCATAATTTAAGTGATAAAAGAAACCTTCCTTTTGAAATCATTCAGTGCGGTAATTATTCCACTGAAAGATTAAATGAAGAATTTTACGGAAGATTTGATATTAATAGCTCATCTGGTATTAGATTTGGAAAGTTTGAGTTTGCAAATGGTGGTACTATATTTTTAAATGATATAGATAAGCTTCCGATCATATTTCAGTACGATTTGCTAAAGATAATAAAAAATAGCAGTATTATAAAACCTCACTCTGAGCAAGAAATACCTTTAAAAGTAAGGGTAATAGCTGGTTCAAATCTTAAATTAAGTGAAATGATCGAAAACAATCTTTTTAACAAAGAACTTTACTACAGGTTAAATGTTATCCCTATAAAAATTCCGCCATTAAAAGAAAGAAAAGAAGATATAGAAATTATTATAGATAATCTAATAAAAAAATATTCTGATATTTTAAAGATATACGTTCATAAAGTAGAAGATAGTGCCAAAACTAAGCTTTTAAATTATTCATGGCCAGGAAACTGGCAGGAATTGGAAAGTTGCATAGAATTTTTAGTTAATCTTTCTGGAAATACCGGTAAAATATCTGATTATATGCTTCCTGAATATATAAATAATGATAATTTTTATATAGATGCAGATGAGATAAAGGCAATTTCAAAGCTAGAAAAAGCTGAAATTATAAAAGCATTAAATAAATTTGGAAATACAACTTCTGGGAAAAAATTAGCTGCTAAATCATTAGAAATAGGGATCGCAACCCTATACAGAAAGATTGAATCTTATAAAATAGAATCCGAACTCAAATACAAATAACCAAATTCAATACTTTAAAGAGTCGGCATCCGAATAAAATAGATTATCCATAACAGATCATTTCTTTTGGATGAAAAAAAATTGAGAATATAAAAAAATATGGGAAGCCCAAAGTAATCCATCAGTCAATGCTTACTGGAAAGCCATAAATTTGGTTACTTAAAATATCAGGGAAATAGAAAAGGCACATAAGAAATTAATCTTATGTGCTCCTGTATTAATCCTTACCCGAAATTTAACGTCAACTTTCGAATATTTAACTTGTCAATAGTCAAGTTTTTAGAATAAATAAAAATTATTAAACTCCACATTTACCGTTCTATAGCCTTATTATTCTTGAATTCTTCTCGTATTTGAGATAACAAACTAAGATCTGATATAATATCGTATGCTGTTCCAGCAAGTATTTTTGAAGCAAATATAATAGCGTTATGAGCTTCCTTTGTCTTCCCTGCTTTTAAAAATTCAACTGAGTGAGAAGATGTTCCCTCCGGAACAAATGCAACTCTTATACAAGATCCTGGGACTTGATACATAACATTCCCAAAATCTGTGGAACCAGTTTTTTCTCTTGGAGGACTAATATTTGGAGCTTCAATCAATTGAGCATTTTCCATTAAAATGTCGTTTAATTTTATAACTGGAATCTTGTTATCTAAAGATTTGACTTCTTCTATTTCATAATTTGTTTCTGTCATAAGGGATGCTCCCTCTACAATTTTTTTAAATCTTTCTATTACAGTATTTAAATACTTCCTATCATAAGACCTCAGACTGAATTTTGCTTCAGCTAACTTAGGAACAACATTGGCTGGTCCTCCTGCATTAGTTATTGTATAGTGAATCCTTGTATCTTCCTTTATATGCTCTCTCATAAATTCAATTCCCTGAAACAGAAGTAGTAGTCCGTCTAAAGCACTCCTTCCATTTTCTGGTGATAAAGCTGCGTGAGAACTAACACCATGAAATTTAACATCAAAATTTGACATAGCTAGAGACTTTATATCTGTAGTTGTAGTTGGGGATCCATGCATCATGAGAGCTATATCTATATCTTGAAAGCATCCTTCCTTGACCATTTGGATTTTTCCTCCAAGAGTTTCTTCAGCAGGAGTTCCATAGACAACAATTTTAAAATCTTTATCTTTTAGTACTTCCTTTAAAGAAATTGCTGCACCAATTATAGCTGGTCCTTGCATGTGATGAGCGCACGCATGACCTATTCCATCTATTGCATCATACTCACATAACAATCCTATAGATGGCCCTCCCGTTCCAGATTCATAGACAGCTTTAAAAGCTGTCTCAAACCCTCCTATTCCCATTTTTACATTAAATTTATTTTTCATAAGATACTCACTTAATAATTTGGAACTTTTAAACTCTTCAAGCCCCACTTCAGGATTATCATAAATAAAGTCTCCTATCTCGAGTAATTTAGTTTCTATAAGATCAATATGAGAAAACAACTTTTTCTTCATAGACTTCTCCTCTTCCTTATTATTCATTTATTAAAACGGCCCATAATTAATCTGAGTAGCTATTACTACCAGTATAGATCCAGTTACTACCCAAATCAGAAATAATCTCCACATAAATTTCATCCACTTATCATATCCTATATTAGCTATAGCTAAGAATCCCATTAAGGCAGATGATGTCGGTAGAATATAATTGCTTAATCCATCTCCAAAGTTAAATGCAAGCACAGCAGTTTGTCTTGTCATACCAATTAAGTCTGATACAGGTAGCATGATCGGCATAGTTACTGCTGCCTGTCCACTTCCTGAAGTAAGTAATCCATTTATAACTAACTGCATTAGAAACATTCCTACCGACTGTAACTGAGCTGGGAGACTTCCAAGCATGTTCCCAAGATGGTAAACAGTTGTGTCTAGAATCATTCCTTCTGTAAGAATCAATGATATGGCTCTTGCAAATCCTATTATTAGTGCTCCGAAAATTAATTTTTTGGACCCTTCAACAAATGCTGAAGCTATCTCATTTGCTGTAAATCCATATGCTAATCCACCTAATATAGCCATCCACAAAAATAATGCCCCTGTCTGATCTAAACTCCAATGCAAATGTGATCCCCCATAAATTAGAAGCCCAAACAGACTTAGAACCACTGCAAGTACAAGAAAATGTCTTTTTTCTAAATTATGTTCCTTATGCTCTAACTTTTCTCCCCCCATCTCTTGTAGCTCTAGGTCCCTAACTACACTTAGTTCTGGATTAGCTTTTACTTTTTTAGCATACCATATTATATATATATTCGTGACCACTAAAAATACTATCATACAGAAAATTCTATATCCTACACCAGAAAACATCGGCAATCCAGCTATAGCTTGAGCCACCCCTGTTGTAAATGGGTTAAAAGTCCCAGTACTAAATCCTATAGCACCCCCCAACGCTACCATCGCCACTCCGACTACTGCATCGTATCCCAAGGAACGGGCTAATATTATTGCAACCGGTGCAAAACCAATAAAAGTATTTACTCCCATAGACATACATGCAATCGCAAAAGTAATTGTAAACGCTGGAATTATGACGGCTTCATTATGCCCATAATGTTTCGTTATTTTTCCCGTCAACGCTTGGAACATTCCTGTTTTTAAAATAACATTAAATGCTCCTCCAACCACTAAAACAACAAAAACAATATTACTCGCCTTATTCATTCCTTCAACAATTTTAAGTGGTATAGACAAAAATGAGATGGGCTTACTTTCAATAATCTTATAAGTTCCAGCAACAATAATCTTTTTTCCTGATGCAACATCTTTTACACGATCAAACTCGCCAGCAGGAACTATCCAAGTGAGTAATATGGCAAAAAAAATCAACACAACGATTATTACGTATGTGTGTGGGAATTGAAACTTTTTCTTTTTTAAAGAATTTGCTAAAATGTCCATAGTTATTCTCCTTTTCAAAGTTTTTTTTAAAACATTTTTCTTTTATGTGTTTCTGCAAAAACATTGTATGTTTGAAGTATAATTCACTTTTTTTGTTCTGTCAACTCAAAAATCGCATTTTTTATTGACTTGCCATAAAATAATTAGTGTTATTTAGATATATTTTATGATACAGTTTAAATATAAAAATTTTTGTAATTAGTGTATTATTAAAATAAGAAGGTGATAAAATGATAAAATTTTTAGCAAATATGGCAGATAACATAGCGTTAACAAGCACCGATAAAAAAATTTTAGATTTTTTTTTAGATAATGGTCCTAAAATTTGTTTTATGAATTCAGGGGAAATAGCTGAATCTCTTAAAATTAGCGATACTTCTGTTATTCGTTTTGTTAAGAGGCTTGGTTATAAAAACTTTAGTGAATTTAAATTAGACTTAAGAAATAAAGTAGCGGATACAGTTCTTACGCCTACACAAAAGCTAAAAAAGAATAAGGACCTTCTAGAGTCGGAATCTTTTAATATGACTTTTTTTAACAATATAAATGATGGAATTTCTAAAACTTTTAATTCAAATTCTATAAATACAATTAAAGAAATTTCAGCAATACTTTTAAAATCTAAAAAAAAATTTATTGTAGGCTTTAAAAGTACTTCTGGCATAGTTTCCTTTTTTGGTCTTAGATTAGGTTTTATGCTGAAAGAAGTTGAAACCCTCTCAAATAATAATTCTGAATTAATAAAAAAAATAGTAGATATTACTTCAAAAGATGTTCTAGTTATTTTTGCCTATCCAAAATACTCTAAAACCTATAATCTACTTATTGAAATTGCGAAAAAAGCCCGGGCCAAAATTATTATTATTACCGACAAAGAATCTTCCCCAGTTAGATTTTTAGGAGACCTCTCACTTATTATTAATACCGATGGTCTAAGCTTTTTTAACTCTATGGTTACTACTCAAGCCGTATGTGAATACTTTTTAACTTATATCAGCAAAGAAATTGGATTAGATGAAGAGAAAAGAATTTCAATTATAAATGATTATTTAAATCAAAATTTATAAAAATCAATCATTTCCTATTGGCTATTGAAAAAGTAAAAATATAAAAAAGGACTCCTAAGAGTCCTTAAAACCATACTTTTTACTGATTATCTCTTGATAAATTTTCTATGATAAATTTTAGAACTTCTTCACCGTCTGAACATTTTCCTAAATATTCTAAAAATGATTTATCTATAAGCTCTATAATATCTGTTAAAGCCTTTGAATGCTCCTGTTTATCAAGACTAGAGAAAGGAATTATCAGATTAACCATCTTCCCTTCGGGGAATTCTACCGGTTCCTTCAGATAGAGCATAGCAAAACCAGTTTTATAAACAGAATCATTATTATTTGCATGAGGTATTGCAATGCTATCCTCCATGACCATGTAACTTCCATTCTTTCTGATAACTTCTATCATTTCTTGTGTATATAAACTTGACGTACAATTTTGATCTTCTAAAAGTCTGCCAGCTTCTCTTACTGCATCAGTCCAGTGAGGATATGACTCCTTAAAAAGAATATTTCTTACAGATAAAAATGAAGAAAGACTCTTTAAATTCACTCGATCATCTACGATATTTACAGGAATAATCTCTCTTAAATTATCAATAAGTTTTTCTTCATCTTGATGTTTTTTATAGGAGGATATAACCTTTAAAATTTTTGAGACAGATACTTCACTATTTTTTTTATCCTTTCTCTGAACTCCTAGTTTAATAAGCTCTCTTTTGTTTTCTTCTGATATAAATGGACCTAATTCAACTATGGGAATATTATTTGTTTTTTCTTTCATATTTAATGTAGTAACTATAAGATCTATATTGCTGTAGTGTTGCATATCTACAAATTCATTGTATGGCAAAATTTTCAATATATTTATATTAAATTCATCATTTAGCTGTTTAGCAAGAAGCTTAGAAGTTCCGTAGCCAAAGGAACATACTAAAAGCACATTTTTAGGTGGATTTAAGGAACTGATTTTATCTAGAGCTATTTTAAAGTGAACTGTTAGATACCCTATTTCTTCATCTGGAATTGACTTTCCAATATGCGGCTCTAAATATTTCTGACAGCTTCTTTTTACAGCATTAAAATAATCTGAATACAATTCTTCTATCTCTTCAGATACTTTATTTTCAAGTGTTATTTCATTTTTTATCCTATAAAGTGAAGGTTTTAAATGATTTAAAATTCCTTTATACAGAACTATATCGTCAGACAGATTAGTCCCTAAAACCTCTCCTACATCTTTTATTATTTTTTTTACTAAAAACTCCATTTCAACCCAATGTTTGAAAAAAGATGTATTAAAATTATAAGAGTGACTTCCTAAAAAAAGTTCTGTAAGAAAAAGAAGCTCTGAATTATTTATTGAGATACAAAATATAGTTTCGAACTTTTTTATGATTGCCCCAATTACCTTATACTCTTTAGTTTTACTTAAAAACACTTCATTTTCCCTTCTTCCCTTCAAAACATTGAAGTCTCCAACTCTCCTTATAAGGTAAAGCATATAGAGTTTTAATGTATTGTCAGCTTCATCGGACATACTTATTTTCAAACTTAACGTAGTCTTTTTTATAAAATTTGCCACTTCCCTGACAGATATATTTTCAAAGTACTGCAGAATTTTAGAGAAAATCAGATCTGTTCCCAGAGTTGGAAAAAGGTCTTCTTTATAAGTAATTTCTGTACCTGAAACTTTTATATATTTCAAAAGAAATTTAAGAGCTGACTTTCTAAGTGTTTCCTCGTCTCCAGAAAGGATAAAACCTCTTTTAGGCTGATAATCAATCTTAAGGTCTGCCTTTTCAAAGTAAGCCTTTACTTCGTTTAAATCTACTCTTACAGTACTGTTGCTAACAGAAAGTTCTTTTTCAAGAGAATTCAGCTTTAACGGTTCTTTCATAAAATAAAAATTAGCTTTTATGTAATCAAGTCTTTCAGATGGGGAAAAAATATAATATTTATTTTTAATCAGCTTTTTTATCTCGCTAAAATTTTTAATAGATTCATCTAATTGGTAGGTTCCTTTAGAACACTTTTTTAATTCGTTAAATCCATTTACCTTTAAAAAAAAGTTTATATTATCTATATCATATCTTATGCTTCTTTTGCTCAGATCATATTTAGCTGATAATCTTTCCAGGGAAATAACGGGGTCTATATAAAGTAAGTTCATTAATATTTCAACAGAACGCTTATTTAACATCTCTCCTCCTATCCAAAAATAATCTTTAGCACAAAAAAACTGTATGATTACATTATACAGTTTTTTGAATATATTAGCACTTATATTTTTTCACTTTTTTTCGAAAAGTTTCAACAGTTTACTAAAATTAAAATTTAGATTATAGTTGTATTAATAAAAAACATAAAGATGTTTTATAAAACTTTTTGGAGGGTAAATAGATGTTGAAAAAAATGTTGAATGGACAAATCAAAATAAAAGAAAGAGTAAAGGACTGGGAAGAGGCAGTAAGATTATCAGCTTCCTCTTTATTAGAAAATAATAAAATAGAGCAGAGATATATTGATTGTATGGTAAATAACATTGTAGAAAATGGACCTTACATGATTATTCTTCCTGGAGTAGCTATGCCACACTCTAGACCAGAAGACGGAGTTATTGCCACAGGTTTATCACTCTTAAAGTTGAATGAAGAAGTTAGTTTTCCAGAAGATAACAGAGTCAAGTTAGTGTTTTCTCTGGCAGCAGGAGATTCAGACAGCCATATGGATACAATAATGTCTTTATGTGACTTATTTGAAGATGAAACTAAGATAGAAGCATTAAATAATGCAACTAGTATCGAAGAAATATTAGAGATTATATAGGAAGGTGAATTATGAAAGTTCAATTAAATGTTAATGGCTTTGAATATGAAGCCAGCTATACAGATAGAGAAGTAAATAATATATACTTGCCTCTATTAAAGGATATTACTAAAAAGAGTAGAGAAAATAAGGGCAACAGGTATATTGTTTTTCTGGCGGCACCTCCAGGTACTGGCAAGTCTACACTATCTTTGCTATTAGAAAAACTGTCAAGAGAAGATGACAATCTGGAAAATCTACAAGCTCTTTCACTGGATGGATTCCATCACTTCAATGACTATCTTAAGAGTAACTATATGGAGATAGATGGTAAAAAAGAACTTTTATACAGGAGAAAAGGGGCACCAGAAACTTTTGACCTTGAAAATATAAAGACCTATCTAAAAAAATTATCTGAAAATAAAAAGGTAAAATGGCCTATATATGACAGGCAGCTACACAATCCTGTTATGGATGTAATAGATATAAATTCAAAAATTATACTAATAGAAGGAAACTGGCTTCTTTTAGATGAAGAAGGATGGCGTGATATTAAAGAGTTTGCTGATTATTCAATATTTATAGAAGCAAAAAAAGAAACGATTAAAAATCGTCTTATCTCCAGGAAAGTCAGGGGTGGTTACTCTCAGGAAGATGCAGAGAACTTTTATTTAAACAGTGATGGTCCGAACGTAGACAGAGTCCTGAATCACAGAATGGAAAGTGATCTTTTACTAGAAATGTTGGAAACATGTGAAAATAAAATAAAATAAGGAGGAAAAAATATGTCAAAACGAGCTAAGATACAGGCTTTTGGAGGATTTTTAACGAGTATTGTTATACCAAACATGGGCGCATTCATTGCATGGGGATTTATTACTGCTTTATTTATTCCAACAGGCTGGTTACCAAGTGAGAACTTTGGCCAGTTAGTAGGACCGATAATTGTAAATGTATTACCTATTTTACTAGGATACACAGGAGGTAAAATTGTAGGAGGAGAGAAAGGTGCTATTGTAGGAACTATGGCAACAGCAGGACTGATAGTAGGATCTGAGATTCCGATGTTCTTAGGGGCTATGGTAATGGGGCCACTTGGTGGATATGTATCTAAAAAGGTAGAGGGATTTATACATGGAAAAATACCGACTGGATTTGAAATGGTAGTAAATAACTTCTCTGTAGGAATATTAGGATTTCTTCTATGCTTATTATCTTATGAAGCTGTAGGTCCTGCTATAGTGGGTCTGAACACAATGGTTACAGTTTTGGTAGAAAAAATTATTAGTTCAGGTTTTTTACCACTACTATCCATAATTAATGAGCCTGCAAAAGTATTATTCCTGAATAACGTAATAGATCAGGGTATATATTATCCACTGGGAATGCAGCAGACAGCACAGTTAGGTAAGTCTATCTTATTTACAGTAGCATCAAACCCTGGTCCTGGTTTAGGTATACTTCTTGCTTATTCTCTATTCGGTAAAGGAATGTCAAAGAAATCTGCTCCTGGAGCTATAATTATCCACTTCTTCGGAGGAATACATGAGCTGTACTTCCCGTATGTATTAATGAAGCCGTTAATGATTATTCCTATGATCTTAGGGGGGATGACTGGTATTACTATCTTCTCATTAACAGGAGTCGGTCTTGTAGCAGGTCCTAGTCCAGGTTCTATCTTTGCATACTTAGCATTAACTCCTAAGGGGAATTTCATTGGAATAATAGCTGGAGTATTGGGTGCAACTATCGTTTCCCTTGTTACTGGTATGTTAGTACTTAAGGTAGACAATAAGGAAAAAGCTGGTGACGAGGCTTTTGAAGAGTCTGTAGATCGTTCAAAAGCAATGAAAAAAGAAGGAAAAGATAAGTTAAACCAATTAAAGGATTCAAAGCCTGAAACAGTAGTAATGGCAGAGATAAATAAAATTGCCTTTGCATGTGATGCAGGAATGGGAAGTAGCTTAATGGGAGCAAATATCTTTAAAAGAGAACTTGAAAAGAGAAATATCCAAAAAAATGTAAGTCACTATGCTATAGAAAAAGTTCCCGAAGATGTTGATGTTATTGTTACTCATAAGAGTTTGAAAGAAAGAACTGAAAAAAAATTTCCTGATAAAAGAATTATTGCATTAAACAACTTCTTAAAAGATGAAAAATTAGAAGAGTTTCTTACAGAGTTGGCTGGTTAATCAGTAAATAATAATATTAATTTCTTTATAAAAAAAGGAGACGACATGAAGACAAGAGCAGCAGTTTTAAGGGGAAAAAAAGATATCTTTATAAGAGAGTTTGAGCTCCCAGAAATTACAGAGGATGAATTATTGGTAGAAGTAGTAACAAATAGTATTTGTCTATCTACATATAAAGCAGCACTTTTGGGAGAAGAGCATAAAAGAGTACCAAAAGATATCAGTACTAAGCCTATTATAACGGGGCATGAGTTTGCAGGTTATATAAGACAGGTCGGAGGGAACCTAAAGGATAAGTTTAAAGAGGGAGAGAAGTTTGTACTTCAGCCTGCAATGGGTCTAGATACAGGATATTCTAGTGGATATAGTTATGAGTTCTTTGGCGGAAATGCAACTTATACAATTATACCAAAGATTGCAATTGAAAAAGATTGTGTTTTACCATACAAGGGTGATTTCTTTGCAGATGCCTCTCTAGCAGAGCCAATGTGTTGCATAATAGGCGCATATAACTCAAGTTACCATACAACACCTTATGTATACGAACATCAAATGGGAACAAAACCAGGAGGTAAGCTAGCTCTTTTAGGGTGTGCTGGACCTATGGGAATAGGAGCTATCGATTATGCTGTCAATGTTTTAAAACCTAAGTTAGTAGTTGTGACTGATATAAATGAGGAAAGGCTCAAAAGAACCCAGTCTTTAATCCCTGAAAGTGTAGCTCTTAAAAATGGAGTAGAACTGATCTACCTTAACACGTCTAACATCGATGCCGTTGAAAAGTTGATGGAGTTAAGCAATGGAACTGGATATGACGACGTATGTGTATACGCATCTGTAGAACAATTATTAATACAGGGAGATGAAATCTTAGGAAATGATGGATGCTTAAACTTCTTTGCAGGACCTACAGATAAGAACTTTAAAGTACCTTTTAACTTCTACCACGTTCACTACTCTAGTACTCATATTGTAGGATCGTCAGGTGGGTCTACTGGAGATATGATTGAATCTCTTGAACTTTCTGAGAAAAACATTATAAATCCATGTTATATGGTAACTCACATCGGAGGTTTAAAAGCAGCTCCAGAGACAATTTTAAATCTTCCTAATATTCCAGGAGGAAAGAAGTTGATCTATCCTCATATTGAGCTAGACCTTGTAGGAATTGAAGAGTTTGCTGAACTTGGTCAAAAAGACAATAGATTTAAGAAATTAGATGAAATAGTAAAGCAAAATAATTATGTTTGGAACCTTGAAGCTGAAAATTATCTTTTAGAAAACTTTTAAAATGCTATAACTGAAGACCTTCCATTATTGAGGAGCTATCTCCAGAATTTGGAGGGTCTTCTTTAATATAAGTTAAAATAAACCGACAGGAGGACTTTATGAATATTCTGGTGGCGCAGTCAGGAGGACCTACAGCTGCTATTAATGCAACAATAGCTGGGGTTATAGAGGAAGCCCAAAACTATAAAAAAATAAAAAATGTTTATGGAGCTTTAAATGGAATAGAAGGTGTAATAAATAAAAATTTAGTCAGCTTTGATGAAATAGATATAGAGCTTTTATTTAAAACTCCATCTTCTGCTTTAGGATCTTGCAGATATAAGCTTCCAACAGATTTAGATAATGAAATATATCCTAAGATAATCTCATACTTAAAAGAAAAAGATATAAGATGTTTTATATATGTTGGCGGAAATGATTCTATGGATACCGTTCTTAAACTTTCTAATTACTGTAAAAAGAATAAAATAGAAGATATAAGTATCATAGGTGCTCCTAAAACAATAGACAATGACCTTATGGGAACAGACCACTGTCCTGGATTTGGTTCAGCTGCAAAATATGTAGCCACTACTTTTTTAGAGTTAGAAAAGGACTGCAGTGTATACAATCAGCCAAGTTTAACTCTGGTAGAGGTAATGGGAAGAAATAGCGGGTGGCTAATAGCAGCTTCTGCTTTGTCTAAGTTAAATGGCGGTGAGGGTCCCTCTCTTATATATCTTTGTGAAGAACCATTTAAAGAGGATAGATTTTTAGAAGATGTGGGAGAGAAACTAACAGAAGGGAAACCTGTATTGGTAGCTTTGAGTGAAGGATTAAAGGATCTAACTGGAAAATATATCGGTGGTAGTGAGTCAGAAAAGACAGATAATTTTGGGCATGTAAATTCAGCAGGAGCAGGAAAATACTTGGAGAATTTAGTGAAAAAAGAGATGGATGTAAAGGTAAGGTCAATCGAATTAAATATAATGCAGCGTTGTTCAGGTCACATAACTAGCAAAAGAGACCTCGATGAATCTAAAATGTTAGGTCAAGAAGCATTAAAATTAGCTTTAGAAAACAAAAGTGGAAGGATGGTAGGCTTAAAAAGATTAACTAATATTCCATATCAAGTAGAAGTTATAAATACTAGTATCCAGGAGATTGCAAATTTAGAAAAAAAAGTTCCTCTAAAGTGGATTTCAAGTTCTAAAAACTATGTAGAAAAAGAGCTAATTAATTATATAAAGCCACTAATAGAAGGTGAAGTTGAAGTAGATTATGAAAACGGAATTCCTAAATATTTTAGCCTGAAAAAATATTAATTTATAAATAAATCTAATCAAAACAGGGGAGAATTAATGATTTCAAATATTAAAATTTTAGAAGAAAAGGCCAATAGCTTAAGAAAAGATATCATTCAAATGATCTGTGTGTCAAAATCTGGGCACCCAGGTGGATCATTATCTTCAGCAGATATTGTTACAGCACTATATTTTTATGAGATGAATATTGATCCGAAGAATCCTAAGATGGATGGAAGAGACAGATTTGTACTGTCCAAAGGACACGCAGCTCCAGTACTATATGCTGCACTAGCTGAGAGAGGTTACTTCTCTAAAGATACACTTGTAACTTTAAGACAATACGGATCTATGCTGCAAGGACATCCAGATATGAAAAAAGTCCCTGGTGTAGAAATCTCAACTGGTTCTCTAGGACAGGGATTATCCGTAGCAAACGGAATGGCGTTATCTGCAAAAATATCTAAAAAAGACTACAGAACTTATGTACTGATGGGAGATGGAGAATTGCAGGAAGGGCAGATATGGGAGGCTGCAATGACAGCGGCTCATTATAAGCTAGATAACGTCTGTGCTTTTGTAGATTTCAATAACCTTCAGATAGACGGAAATGTAGATCAGATTATGGGAGTAGAACCACTTGATAAAAAATGGGAAGCATTCGGATGGAATGTTTTGAAAATAGACGGACACGACATGAAGGCTATCTTGGGAGCTCTTGCAAGTGCAAAAGAGTGTAAGGGTCAGCCAACAATAATAATCTGTGAAACCACCAAAGGTAAGGGAGTCTCATTTATGGAAAATGTATGTGGATTCCATGGAGTAGCTCCAAATGAAGAAGAAGCAGCAAGAGCAATATCTGAACTAGAGCATGTAGAAAAGATTGAAAACTAATATTCGGAGGTATAAATAATGGCAAAGAAGGCTACAAGAACGGCATACGGAGAAGCCCTTGTTGAACTGGGGAATTTAAATAAAGATGTGGTTGTGTTAGATGCAGACCTAACTAAGTCCACTAAAACATCGATGTTTCA
Organism: uncultured Ilyobacter sp.; assembly: GCF_963663625.1. Classification (NCBI taxonomy): domain Bacteria; kingdom Fusobacteriati; phylum Fusobacteriota; class Fusobacteriia; order Fusobacteriales; family Fusobacteriaceae; genus Ilyobacter; species uncultured Ilyobacter sp. The sequence continues at coordinate 406,134 of NZ_OY760437.1, forward strand.
GGAAAAGTTTCCTGAAAGACACATAAATGTGGGAATAGCAGAAGGAGACCTCATGTCGACAGCAGCAGGACTTGCTACAACAGGAAAAATTCCTTTTGCTTCAACATTTGCAATATTTGCAGCAGGGAGAGGTTTTGAGCAGATCAGAAACACCATTGCTTATCCTAAGCTGAATGTAAAAGTGGCACCGACTCATGCCGGAATCTCTGTAGGAGAAGATGGAGGCTCCCACCAGTCGATTGAGGACATTGCCCTAATGAGATCTATCCCCGGAATGGTAGTCCTTTCTCCAGCAGATGCAGTGGAAACAAAGAAGATGGTACATGCAGCAGCTAACTATGACGGACCAGTATACATCAGACTGGGAAGACTAGATGTACCGGTATTGTTTGATGAAGATTATGATTTCAGGATCGGTCGTGCAAATACTATAAAAGAGGGAACAGACGTAACTGTAGCTGCCACGGGAATACTTGTTGCTGAAGCTTTAAAAGCAGCAGAAACCCTTGCCAGTGAAGGGATTAGTGTAAGGGTAATCAATGTAGGAACCATAAAGCCTCTAGACAAAGAAACTATTTTAAAAGCAGCTCAAGAGACTAAGTTTATTGTAACTGCAGAGGAGCACTCGGTAATAGGTGGACTTGGAGGAGCAGTTTCTGAGTTTCTGGGAGAGACACACCCTACATTAATAAAAAAAATAGGTATTTATGATAAATTTGGTCAAAGCGGTACAGGAACGGAACTACTTGAAAAGTACGAACTTACAGCAGAAAAAATAATGTCTGTTATCAAAGAGAATATATAAATTTATCTAAATAGGCTGTTGCAAGTTGTGTGATTGACAATACTACAATAGCCTTTTCTATTGTAAACAAAGATATTTTATAAGTCTTCTCAGAGTATTGACTTCAAAAAATTCATGGGAATTGGATTTTAAAATTTGAATTATCTTGTAGAGAGGATTCCTTACCTGAAAAGTAAAAAAAGTGGAAACACAGAACATCAAAACAGGTGGTTTTATCTTTATATAGGGATGATAAATCAAAAATATGATTCATGGGTTTGACTTTTTATGATATAATTTTTAGATATTCAGAAGATCAGAGGAGTAATAGATGAGTAAGATAGATTTTAAGGGAAGTGTAATCCTTAATCCAGTACCTGTGGTGATGGTGACTTCCAGAAATAAAGAGGGAAAAAACAATGTCTTTACAGTGGCATGGACAGGTACCGTGTGCACCAAACCACCGATGCTGTCCATATCCATAAGACCAGAAAGACTTTCGTATGAATATATTAAAGAGACAATGGAATTTACAGTGAACCTTCCTAGCGTAAAGCTCACCAGAGAGACAGATTACTGCGGAGTGAGATCCGGGAGAAGAGAAGACAAGATACAGAACATGAAATTTACAATGAAGGAGGGAACTCACGTGGATGTTCACTATATAGAGGAGTGTCCTGTTAGTATAGAGTGTAAGGTTAGGGAGATCATCCCCCTAGGCTCTCACGACCTTTTTATAGCTGAGGTAATGGGGTCCCACGTAGATTCTTCTCTAATGGACGATAAGGGCAAGATTCACCTAGAGTGGGCTGACCTTATAAATTACTGTCACGGAGAGTATTTTCCTATGTCAGAAGATGCCATCGGGAAATTTGGGTTTTCTGTGGCCAAGGGCAAGCCTATTGTAAAAACACCTAATTCCAATAGAAAGATTTCTGAAAAAAAGTCGGCAGAGGTAAAAAATCCAGAAAGAAATGACAGGGAAAAAAATAAACATACCAAGCCAAAATATGGGAAAAGTAAACCGGGATATAAAAAGAAAACCAAAAGCATATAGTCAAAAATTTTAAGAAACCAGGTCAGGTAAGACCTGGTTTTTATCTGTTTTTCATAGACTTAGGCAACATTGTAATAAGATATGAGATATGATATAATCAAGGGTACTTTGGATTATAAAAACATATGTATATAGATAAAAATAAAATATATTTGAGGTGAATGAGGTGCACTTTTTACTCACAGAGGGAATGGGATGGATAGAGGTAATAACAGGTGGAATGTTTTCCGGGAAAAGCGAGGAACTAATAAGAAGGCTTATACGTTCTAAATACGCCAATCAAAAGGTGGTGGCATTCAAACATTCTATCGATAACAGATATGATGAGACCAATGTGGTGTCTCACAGCAGCATATTTATAGAGGGAGTTCCAGCTGCATCGGTAGAAGAGATGGAAAAAATTTTCTATGAAAAATACAGCGATGCTGAGGTAATTGGGATAGATGAAGTGCAGTTTTTCGGAGAGCCTGTGGTAGAGTTTTGTGAGAAACTTTCGGACATGGGAAAAAGAGTAATCGTGGCAGGACTAGATCAGGATTTTAGAGGGAAACCTTTTGAACCGATAGATTCTCTATTAGCCAGAGCAGAATATGTAGACAAACTCAGTGCTATCTGTGCAGTATGCGGCAATCCGGCTTCTAGAACTCAGAGGCTAGTAAACGGAGAACCAGCCTATTATAATGACCCGGTGGTTTTTGTAGGGGCAAGTGAGGCTTATGAGGCAAGGTGTAGAAAATGTCATGTGGTAAAAAGAGAAGAGAATAAAGAGGGGAAACTATACTTCATAGTGGGTACAGACACTGATATAGGTAAGACTTATGCAGGTCTAAAGCTTGTAAAAGAAGAGATGGACAAGGGTGTTAAGGTAACTGCAATAAAGCCTGTGGAAACAGGAAGTGAAACTTTTCCGGAGACCCTAGAAGGGTCAGATTCCTATTCTTATGCAGAGCTTCTGGGAAAAAAGGTAGAGGACATTAATCTTTTCTTTTATAAGAAACCTATGTCTCCTGATGCAGCGGCAGCAGAAGACGGGACATCTATCGATATAAAGGCTATAAAAGAAAAGATAGACAGAGAGCTCCTTGAAAATGATGTAGTATTTGTCGAAGGAGCCGGAGGACTTTTGGTACCTCTCGTAGAAAACTACATGTTTTTAGACCTTCTTGTGGATTATAGAAAAAAATCAGAGGCTATATTGATCTCAGGAAATGTACTTGGAACAATAAATCATACTCTGCTGACGATAGATGTGCTAAAAAGAAACGACATAAAGATAAAAGGGGTAGTGTTTAACAATAAAGAAAATATAAAAGATGAGAAATTTTTGAAAAACAACGTAGAGACGGTTAAGAAGATCGGAAAGGTAGAGATCTTGGCTGAAAACGGATATGGAGAATAAGTTGATGGATCTCAGGAAACTGGAAAAAAGCAAAAAATTTGGATACCTTTTTTACATCTCTTACAGGGGTGGTTCCTTTGATGCCTTCGACGAGGTAAAAAACAAAAAAAGTGTAAAGGGGCGATTCCGGGAGATAATGAATTCACTAGGTTTTACTTGGGCAAAAGGTATACAGCAGGCAGGGAGGACAGATTCCAAGGTAAGTGCCGGAGAGAATATTCTCTATGTTAGTAGTGGTTATTGTGGTGATGTGGATAAAATTGCAGTAAGATTCAATGAAATATCCAAAAAAGAGATGAAAATAAAAAGGGTGCAGAAGACCCTGTCTGACCTTGTGATACCAGATATGGTAGAAGCCAGGGAGTACTGTTATAGATATCCACCTGCAAAGATAAAAAACAGTGATGAAAAGATACAAAAGCTTTGCAGTGAGCTCAGCGGAACATATGACGTCAGTGAGTTTACTGATTTTAAGGGACAGCAGCTGAAGGAAAAGGTCAGAAGCGTTGAGGTTTCATTTAGAGAGAATGGACTTTGGTTTCACGGGAGTTCATTTATGCCAAAACAGGTGAGGATAATGTCCGGCTATATATTGACTGGAGAAAAGACTGCACTTCCTGGAAAATATCTAAATCTTGAAAAGATATGTCTCAAGAAGGATCTTGAGGATCTATTTATAGAAAAAGCTCCTGAAATACAAGAGGCAAATCTTATTTATGCTGAAAAAATAGGAGATCTATATATCTTTTATGTGAACTCTTCTAAAAAAGGTGAGTTTATAGGGACTAAGGGGAAAAATATAAAAAACCTACGTAAAAAATACGGAAATATAGTCGTAAGGGAGATAGCCGATGTTTTATAGAATAAAGCAGGTGCTAACCTATATATTTGCAAAATATGAAGAAAAAAATAATAAGGCTGTAAGAAAAGTGCTTTCTGAAGAGGAGTATATTGTCTTTTCAGGGATGAAGGAGTATGACAAGATACACTCTGTGAATATGTTAAAAGAAGCAATGAAGGATGAACTCCTTAAAAATGACAAGGATTACCTGAAGCTCGCCCTTCTCCATGACTGTGGCAAGGAAGATGCGGGACTCATCTCTAGGATAAAGCAGGTGAGTATAGGGGATAAGGTAATGAGAAAACATCCTGAAAGGTCATATAAAAAACTTCTTGGTATAAATCTAGCTGTGGCAGAGCTTGCAAAGGCTCATCATATGGAGAAAACCAAGGGAAAAATGGAAAGATTTCAAGAGATAGATAATAGAAACTAATTTTTTTAAAAGTGAGGGAAAAAATGACAGTAGATATAAGAGATCACCTTTTATCAGTTGAAAAACCTGCCCAGTACCTGGGGAATGAGATTAACAGCGTCCATAAAAAAGAGTTTGATGCCCATATGTGCCTGTTTTTTCCTGATATATATGAAGTAGGTATGTCCAATGTGGGAATAAGAATCCTCTATGATATAATGAACAAGATAAGTGGGTTTTATCTTGAGAGAGGATTCTCTCCTATGGGAGATATGGAAGAGATCATGAGAAGGGAAGAAATACCAATGTTTTCACTGGAAAGCAAAACTCCTTTATCTGAATTTGATCTGATAGGATTCTCATTTTCATACGAGGTAAGCTACACGAATGCACTTAATGCTTTGGATCTGGCAGGGATTCCATTCCACAGAGACGAAAGGACAGAAAAACATCCCCTTATAATGGCAGGGGGTACATGTATGATGAATCCTACACCTATGGAAAAATTTGTTGACTTCATGGTAATCGGAGACGGAGAAGATACCATGGCGGAAATTGCAAAGATTTTTGCAGGGAATTCAGATAAAAGTAAAAAAGAAAAACTTCAGATGCTAGACGGACTAGAAGGTGTATATATCCCAGACATTCATAAGGGTAAGAAAAAGATAAAGAGAGCAATCGTACGTGACCTGAATAAGACAGAGTTTTATGACAAACAGATAGTGCCGTACATGCTAATAGTGCATGACAGGGCAGCTGTGGAGATACAGCGTGGATGTACGAGAGGATGCAGGTTCTGCCAGGCTGGGATGGTTTACAGACCTGTGAGGGAGAGAACCCTAGAAAATAATATGAAGCTTATAGAAAAAACTTTAGATGCTACAGGATATTCTGAAGTTTCGCTATCTTCACTGAGCAGTAGTGATTATTCTAAAATAGGTGATCTTCTAGGAAGTATACAGAAAAAGTACGGAGAAAATAATGTGGGGATAGGTCTGCCATCTCTCAGAATGAACCCATACTCTGTAAAAGTAGCAGAGCAGATCACAAGCGGGAAAAAGACAGGATTTACTTTTGCTCCTGAAGCTGGGTCTCAGAGACTGAGAGATGTAATAAATAAAGGTGTAACAGAGGAAGAGATATTAGAAACAGCAGAAGCCGCTGTAAAGTCTGGATGGGATACTCTGAAGTTTTATTTTATGATAGGACTTCCATTTGAAACAGATGAAGATGTGAAAGGGATCTATGATCTCGTGCATAAGGTAGTTCAGAAATGCAGAGTTCACTCTAAAAGGCTCAGCATTACTGTAAGTGTATCAAACTTTGTGCCGAAACCTCATACTCCATTCCAGTGGTCTAGACAGATGAATTTTGCAGAGATGGACAGGAAGCATACTCTTCTTAGAGAGCTTTTCCACAGAGCCAGATTTATGAATATAAAGATACACAGCAAGGCAAAATCTTACTTGGAAGGATTCCTCTCTCGTGGGGACGAAAAGATAGGTGACCTAGTGGAGCTCGCGTGGAAGAAGGGAGCAAAGCTTGATGATTACAGACATAATTTCTCCATATGGAAAGAAGCTATTGATGAACTTGGATTGGATGAGGAGAATTATTTAGGTGAAAGAGACCTTGAAGAAGAACTTCCGTGGGATATCATGGACATGGGATTCACAAAAAAATATCTTTTGGAAGAACTTGAAAACGCAGAGAAAGAAGCACTGACTTCTGACTGTAGGAATAATTGCAACGATTGTGGCATTAAGACAAGAATTGCAGAGTGTGGGGAAATGGTGGCAGATAAATTATAGTTTATAGAAAAAGATACTGATTTTGATGCTTTCTCTTGAAATAAAAGTAAATGATCAATCTATATTTTAACTAAGTTTGATTTTTGAATTTTTATAGGTGATAATTTTATGTAACCTTACAGGGGGTGTAAAATGAAATTTATAAAAATTTTGATAGTGTTTGCTTTGATGGTTTTGGCCTTGAAGTTTTATAGGGGTGTGTTTTCTAGTGAGAGGGATATAGGTATAGATAGTCACAGAAAAATATATAAAAAAACAGAAGAAAAATTAAATAATGCTGTAGAGATACAGGAAAAAGAATATGAAAAACTAAAAAAATCAATGTGAATCTTGGGCAGGATTTATTTGGTTTACTGATGATAAATGAATGTTTTTGTAAATAAAAAATCGGAAGATAAACTTCCGATTTTTTATTTTATCTATAATTATTTCCTGAAAGTCCAACAGTTTTTTTCACAAGATCTATCTTTGCTCTGGCGATACTTCTGGCTTTTTCTCTTCCTTTTTTTAGGACAGCTTCTACATATTCTGGATTTTTTGCTAGTTCCTCTCTTTTGGCTCTTGCCTCACTAAAATATTCTAATATAGCCTCTAAAAGCTCTTTTTTGGCGTGTCCGTACCCGTAGCCTCCTGCAGTAAACTTCTGTCTCATCTCTTCTACTTTTTCCTCTGAAGCAAAGAGTTTATAGATTAGGGTTATGTTGTTGTCCGGATCTTTTGGATCTTCTAGGGGAGTTGAATCGGTGACTATGCTCATAACTTGTTTTTTTAGTTCTTTTTTAGAGGCGAACATTTCTATGGTATTTCCATAGGATTTACTCATCTTCTGCCCGTCTGTTCCCGGGACAGTTGCCAAGTTTTCTATTATTTGAGGTTCAGGAACAACGAAAGTTTCACCGTATTGAAGGTTAAACTTAGTTGCTATATCTCTTGTTATCTCCAAGTGTTGTTTTTGGTCCTTTCCAACTGGGACAATATTTGCATCATAAAGTAAAATATCTGCAGCCATTAATACAGGGTAAGTAAAAAGCCCAACATTGGCGGCAATCCCTTTTGCCAATTTATCTTTATACGAATGAGCTCTTTCTAGTAATCCCATAGGAGTGACATTTGATAAAATCCACGCAAGCTCGGTGCATTCAGGAATATCCGACTGAATATAAATAGTTGACTTCTCTGGATCAAGTCCAAGAGCTAAAAAATCCAGTACCACATCATAGGTGTTTTTTCTCAAGGCCTCTGCATCTGATAGAGATGTTAATGCGTGATAATTTACTATAAAGTAAAAACCATCTGTTTTATCCTGATTGTCTATAAACTGCTTTATTGCTCCGAAATAGTTTCCTAAATGAAGGACTCCGCTCGGCTGTATTCCTGATAAACTTCTTTTCATATAATTTCCTCCTTTAGATATATATCAACTGCATTAATTACAATAAAAAAACCCGCAGACCATATCCACGGGTAAAAGATTTAATATCTCTAGATACAACTCCCATGGTTTCATTTACAGCTGAAAATAGGATTGTATCTTTTATAAAGACAATCCTTGCAGGCTAAAACCACCAGTGTATCCAAATTTTGTTATTTTTTTTAAAAGAGAGCATATATACCACCGTATGAAAAATTAGTAGTGAACTCATGACGTTCCCATGATATTATAGTTTGTCTGATTAGATACAATACTAACATAATGGGAGATATTTTTCAATAAGTGAGTTTTAATTTGAAACTTGTGAGATGGGCGGCTATAATTTAATCAGTAAGAATTTTAATATTGGAGGATTTTCAATGAAAAAAAGTATCGAAAGATTTAACGAAATAATAAGAGAGAAAAAACTGATAGATGTGGCAATATCTGCACTCCACTGGGACTTAGAAACCCAGACTCCCAAGAAAGGGCAGGAGCTTCTTTCAGATGTGGTGGGGTATTTGAGCTCAAAAAGCTATGGAGTTATAACCTCTGACGAGATGGTTCTTCTCATAGAAGAGCTGAAGAAAAAAAGAGAGGAACTCACAGAGATAGAAGATAAAAGTCTGGAAGAGGTTGAGAGAGAGGTAGATAAACTCATAAAAATCCCTGTACTTGAGTACAGGGAGTATAATGAACTTACTGCAAAAGCACAAGGAGTATGGGCAGAAGCTAGGGAGAAAAATGACTTTGGACTATTCTCGGAATTTTTGGAAAAGATAGTGGGATTTCAGAGGAGATTTATAAAGTATAGGGGATATGAGGGACACCCATACAACACAATTCTAGATGACTACGAACCTGGAATGACAGTGGAAAAACTAGACGATTTTTTTGGGTATCTGAGAAAAGAGCTTGTTCCATTTATAAAGAAAATAAAAGAAGATGGAAAATCTGTAGACGGAGCTTTCTTGAAAATGGACTATCCTGAAAATAAGCAGATGGAGTTTTCTAAGTTCATAGCTGAGTATATAGGTTTTGATTTTGAAAGGGGGGTAATTTCAGAAAGTGCCCACCCTTTTACCCTCAATTACGACAAGAACGATGTGAGGATAACTACTAGATATATCAGGAATATGCTGAGCTCATCGGTATTTGGGACGATACATGAAGGCGGACATGCCATATATGAGCAGGGTATAGGGGACGATATAGCAGGTGGAATACTAGGCGAGGGGACTTCCATGGGAATTCACGAATCTCAGTCTAGATTTTATGAGAATGTTTTAGGGAGAAGCAGATCGTTCTGGGAACCCATTTATGGGGAACTGCAGGATAAGTTTGAAGCTCTGAGAGACGTAAATATAGATGAATTTTACAGAGGAATAAATAAAAGTGAATCCAGCCTCATAAGAGTAGAGGCAGATGAGCTCACATACTCTCTTCACATAATGGTAAGATACGAAATAGAGAAGGCACTCATAGGAGGAGATATAGAGGTCAGAGAACTTCCTAGAATATGGAATGAAAAGATGAAAGAGTATTTAGGCATAGAACCTTCTAACGACAGGGAGGGGGTTTTACAGGATGTACACTGGTCTGCAGGACTCATGGGATATTTCCCGTCCTATGCTCTAGGAAATGTCTATGCTTCGCAGATACATGCTGCCATGAAAAAAGATATAGACGTAGATGAGGCTCTTCAAAACAGAGAACTTTACAGGATAAAAGAATGGCTCAATCAAAAGATACACAGGTTTGGAAAGTTAAGAAAACCAGAAGAATTATTGAAGGAGATAGCAGGAGAAGAAATCAATGCAAAATATTTTGTAGAATATTTAAAAGAAAAGTACGGCAACATATATGGAGTATAGGGGGGTTATATGTATTTGGCAGGTGTAGACTTAGGAGGAACAAACACAAAAATAGGTGTTTTGGATAAAAATGGAGAGATCATAAAATCAACCTCTATAAAAACCTTATCATCAAACGGTCCGTGGCAGACCCTTGAAAGAATATGGGGTGCGATAAAAGAGATGCTTCAAGAGAAGAACATCGATGAAGCTGATCTTCAGGGGATAGGTCTTGGAATACCTGGTCCCGTTGTAAATAACAGCGTTGTGGCATCTTTTGCCAATTTTCCGTGGGACAATAATATGGATATAGCTGACATGATGGAGAAAATAACAGGTAAAAAGACAAAGGTGGATAATGATGTCAATGTCATAGCCCTTGGAGAAGCTGTCTACGGTGCTGCTAAAGGGTGTAAAATAAGTGTGACAGTGGCTCTAGGGACAGGTATAGGGGGAGGTATCTATATCGATGGCAAGGTTCTTTCTGGTGTCACAGGCTCTGGTGGTGAAGTTGGGCATATGAAGCTTGTAAAAGATGGTAAGCTTTGCGGTTGCGGTCAAAATGGATGTTTTGAGGCTTATGCTTCTGCAACTGGTCTTGTCAGGGAGGCTCTTTCGAGGCTTTATGTAAACAAAAATAACCTTCTGTACAAGAGTATAGGAGGAAAAGTAGAGAACCTAGAGGCAAAACATATTTTTGATGCTGCCTTAGAAGGAGACAACTTTTCCATGGATCTCGTAGATTATGAAGCCGAGCATCTGGCTATGGGCCTAGGTAACATTATTAGTATAATCAATCCAGAAATAGTTGTTTTAGGTGGAGGAGTGGCTATGGCAGGAGACTTTCTTTTGAATAAGGTGAGGGAAAAGTTGCCAAAGTATGCTTACTCTGAAGCTGTTAAGAATATCATAATAAAAAATGGTGAGCTCGGAAATGATGCAGGAATAAAAGGGGCTGCGGCTCTGATTTTGGAAAAATAGAAAAATATAGATTTTTCCCATGTGATTTATAGTTTTTATAGAGTCAAATATTCTTCGAACTATTAAGATTAGGTGGGCGTCTTATTTCCAAAGGGAAACTATCATTTTTGAGATAAATATTAAAATTGGCAGATGAAAAAAAAAGCAGCTTGTGATAACATAAGGTGATAGGAATATAAAAGAATTTAATAAAGAGAGTGATAAAAAATGGATGAATTATTAAATGGAATAGATTATAAAATTCTTAAAAAATATGAAACTGGTCCTTTTTCTGGAATTGAGTATGATTCTAGAAAAGTGAAAGAGGGAGATGTTTTTGTGGCTCTTGAGGGTTCAGCCTTTGACGGACACAGATTTATAGATATGGCTGTGGAAAATGGGGCCAAGGCGATAATAGGATCTAGGGAGATAGACGTAAAGCATGAGGTTACTTATATAGTTGTAAATGACCTAAGGCAGCAGCTTGGAATAATAGCATCAAATTTTTATCACTGGCCTCAAAAAAAATTGGAGATAGTTGGAATCACAGGAACAAACGGGAAAACGACAACAACTTATCTTCTAGAGCAAATTTTAGGAGAAGACAAAGTCTCGAGAATAGGAACAGTGGAGTACAAGATTGGAAATGAAATAATACCTGCCTCCAACACTACCCCAGAATCACTAGACCTTATAAAAATATGTAGAAAATCAATTGATAGGGGAATAAAGTATCTCATAATGGAGGTTAGTTCTCATGCACTTGAGATGGGGAGAGTAGAGGTTATAGAATTTGATGTAGCTGCTTTCACCAACCTTACTCCAGAGCATCTAGATTATCACAAGGATATGGAGGAATATTTTGGTGCCAAAAGAAAGCTTTTTTCCAAGACAAAGAAGGCTGGGAACACAGTATTTAATGTAGATGATCCTCATGGAAAGAGGCTTTTTGATGAGTTCGGAGGAATATCATACGGGATAGAGTCTGGGGATCTAAGAGCAACTATGATGAGCCGTACCTTAAAAACTCAAAAAATAAAACTATCTTTTGAAAATTTTAAAAGAGAGCTAGATATAAAACTCCAGGGAAAATTTAACGTATACAACCTTTTGACAGCTGTGGGAGTTGCTATGAGGCTCGGGTTATCTATGGAAAAGATAATGAATAAATTGGAAAACTTGGGAAGTGCACCTGGGCGATTTGAGTGTATAGAGGGCGGGCAGGACTTCATGGTGATAGTAGATTACGCCCACACTGCAGATGCCTTGGAAAATATTTTGGCTGCTCTCAGTGAGATTAAATTAGAGAAGATCATAACTGTATTTGGGTGTGGAGGAGACAGAGACCCTAGCAAGAGAAAACCTATGGCAGAAACTGCAGAAAAAATGAGTGATATAGTCATAGTGACATCTGACAATCCTAGGACAGAAGATCCCAATAAGATACTAGAGGAAGTTTCAAAGGGACTTAGCAGTCTTAAACATAGCTTTTTGGAGATCGATAGGGAAAGGGCCATAGAGAAAGCTGTAATAATGGCTAGGAAAAATGATATTGTACTAATAGCTGGAAAAGGGCACGAGGACTATCAAATAATAGGGAGAGAAAAAATACACTTTGATGATAAAGAGATAGCTCTAAAATACATTAAAAATAAGATTAAGATTTAAATTTAAATAAACTTGCTACTTGAAAGAAATCCTTATAAATTTAGTAATTGTATAAGAATATTTAGTATCAAAAGATTTCGTCACGAATAAAAATCAATAAACGACAAAAAAATTAACACAAATAATAAAAAAAATTTTTGTAACAAAGGTCTCGGAAAAAAAGAAGGGTTTGCACAGAGAGAAAATAAAAAAAATTAATATTTTAATTTATAATTATCTATAAAAATAATCACACTTCTGAATTTAAAAATAGAGTATAATTTATATGGGTGATTATTATGAAAATTCTTAATCCAGAACTGTTAGAAAAATACATTGCAGTCGAAAAAGATTCTAAAATAAAAATTAAGTTGCTATGTTTAAATACTATTTGTAATGGAATGAAAGTCGTAGATGCTGCTGATACTTTTAAAGTCCCAAGACGAACCATCTATGATTGGTATCATTATTGGAACGAAGATGGATATGACGGTTTAGTCCCTACAAAACAAACAGGTAGGCCATCTAAACTGACTCCACGTGAATTTGAAGAATTAAAACAAATCTTGATAGAAAAACAAATTTTCACCACAAAAGATGTTAAAATTTTAATACAAGAAATGTTTGGAGTTAATTATTGTTTCGATCATGTCGCAAGAATTTTGAAAGAAAAATTCAAATTCCATCATAAGAAACCATATATTTTGTCAAGTAAAAGACCTGTCGAAGCAGAGAGTATTCTTTATCAAAGACTCAGTGAAGCAATAGGAATTCTTAGAAAAGATCCTAATTTTGACATTAAAAAGCTTGCTATAGGATTTTTAGATGAAAGCAGCTCTCAAAATAATCCAAATACTGTAAGGTTTTGGAGTTCTGTAAACAATCCAACAATAATTAAAAACACCGAGAAACTAAAAGTGAGTACAATAGGATTTTATGCTATTGTGGGTAACAGCACTGCAAAAAGCATACCAGATTCCAAGAAAAAAACATTAAGTGAATTTTTGAATGAAATCAGCGATGCAAATATGGAATATGAGTATATAATAGTAATTTTGGATAATTTCAAAAGTCACCATAGTAATATGTTTTTATCAAAAGCAAAAGAATTAAATATTAATGCGGTATATTTACCGCCATATTCTCCAGACTTAAACCCTATAGAATACATCTGGAAAAGTGTAAAAAGAGTATTATCTGAAAAAAATTTTGAGTCTAGATAGATTAAAAGCAACAGTAGTAGAAATTTTCAAGGATTTTTCATTGAGTTTAAGCTATGCAAAAAGTTGGATAGAAAAATTTTTAATAAACTCAAAATTATTTTTGAGCGAAAATTAAAGTCTATAATTATACTTTACCCTTAAAAAAATTCCGTTAAGAAATCACCTTTTTTGAAATCCACTTTCTTTGGACAAGCAAAGAAAGTGACAAAGTTTGTAAATTCAATACTCTAATTTGAAATAAAGCCAACAACTTGGGTTAATATTTAACTTCCGGTGGATTAAAACAAAAAATGAAATGGAGATGGGAAATGTCAATTGTAAATGAAGTTAAAAAGGTAAAAATAGGAGAAAAATTTGATATAGGTGGAAAAAGCAGATTTACCCTTATCGCAGGTCCGTGTGCCATAGAAAGCCAAGAGATGAGCTTGAGAGTCGCTAAGAAGATAAAAGATATCTGTGACAGATTAGGGGTTAACTACATCTTTAAGTCATCTTATGACAAGGCCAATAGGTCATCGGTATTCTCTGCAAGGGGAATAGGGATGAAAAAGGGCCTAAACATTTTAAAAAAGGTAAGAGAAGAGGTAGGGGTACCTGTAATTACAGATATTCATGAACCTTGGCAGGCAGCTGAGGCAGCTAAGTTTGTAGATATGCTCCAGATCCCTGCATTTCTCTGCAGACAAACAGACCTTCTAGTGGCGGCTGCAGAAACAGGACTTCCTGTAAATGTCAAAAAAGGACAGTTTCTTGCTCCTTGGGATGCTAAGAATATAGTGACCAAGTTTGAAGAGATGGGGAATAATAAGCTTCTTTTGTGTGAGAGAGGTACGACCTTTGGGTATAATAACTTTGTTGTAGATATGAGGTCATTTCTTGAAATGAGGAAATTTGGATATCCTGTGGTTTTTGATGCAACTCACTCTGTTCAGATTCCCGGAGGTCAAGGAACGTGTACTGGGGGAAACAGAGAATATGTATTTCCGTTAATGAGAGCAGCCCTTGCTGTGGGAGTGGACGCAATATTTGCAGAGGTACACGAGGATCCTGACAATGCTCCTTGTGATGGTCCGAACATGTTGAAATTAGAAGATTTAGAGGGGATCTTAAAGGTTGCCATAGAGATTGATGATATAGTAAAGAAAAATTAATTTTAAGCCCCGTTTTTTCGGGGTTTTTAATTTTTTTGTAATTATCTTTTTCAAACTAAAGAGTAAAATGGTATACTGTGAAAATAAAATTAGGAGGTTTTTAATGGATATTATAAATTATGCAAAAGAGATATTTGATATAGAGATAGAGGAACTTAAAAAGGTTAGAGATAGAATTTCTGATCAAATGGAAAAAGCTGTAAATATTATACTTGCTTCAAAAGGAAAAGTTGTCATAACTGGAATAGGTAAGTCCGGACTTATTGGTAAAAAAATGGCAGCCACCTTTGCCTCTACAGGGACCCATTCTGTATTTATGAACTCAGCTGAGGGTCTTCACGGAGACCTTGGAATGATACACCCTGAAGATGTGGTAATAGCCATATCAAACAGTGGAAACAGCGACGAAGTACTTTCGATAATCCCATCTATAAAGAAAATAGGTGCCAAAATAATAGCTATGACAAGTAATCCTGGTTCGGGGCTAGGACGGGCATCTGATTGCATACTAGATATAAGAGTGGATAGAGAGGCGTGTCCTAATAATCTCGCACCAACAACCTCTACTACAGCAACTTTGGTAATGGGAGATGCAATGGCCTCTGTTCTCATAAAGTTAAGGGATTTTAAACCTGAAAATTTTGCAGTCTATCATCCTGGTGGTAGCCTCGGAAGACGTCTTCTCATGAAGGTAGAGGATGTTATGCACAAGGGAGATGAAGTTGCAGTGTGCACTAGCAATGCCACAGTGGATGAAGTACTTCTGAAGATGACTAATAAAAGACTAGGTGCCGTATGTGTGGTAGATGACGGAAAAATGTCAGGTATAATAACAGAGGGGGATATAAGAAGAGCCCTAAAAGAAAAAAATAAATTTTTTGATTTTTATGCAAACGATCTTATGACAAAAAAATTTACACATATAGATAAGGATAAGATGGCCATTGACGCCTTAGAACTAATGGAAAACAGAGAAAGTCAAATATCGGTACTTCCGGTTATAGATGGAGATAAACTTGTTGGACTCGTAAGAGTTCATGATTTGTTAAAAGTTGTAGGCTAATTTGATAAGCTAAAATTGACAAAGGGAAATTGTTATATTATAATTACTATGTTGTAACTATTATCCATACAAAATAGATTTTTAAAAATGTTCTTAGGTGATATAAGTTACCGAATTTTTTGGAGAGATGTTGTATATTATTTTTGAAAGAAATAAAAGTAATGTTATTACTATAATAATAAAAAGTCTGGGAGGTAATGAAATGGTAAATAAAGATATGAATATTTTGGAAGCAGTACAAAAACACCCTGAAATTGTTCAGGTTTTTCAAAAATATGGATTAGGATGCGTAGGATGTATGGTAGCTTCGGGAGAAAGCCTGGGAGATGGTATAAGTTCTCATGGTTTAGATGCTGACACATTAGTAGAAGAAATGAATAAACTGATCGAAGAAAATAAGTAAGGAAACGGCTGCCTTTTTCAGGCAGCTTTCTTTATGAGTTGAATATTAAAAAAAGAATCATAAAAAAATCGTTGACACCCCCCAAAAACTATGATATATTTAATCTTGTCTAGAGGAAAAGTCAAAGTGGGAAAAGACAAATATATAAATTGAGACAGATTGAAAAATGATGTTGAATTTTACTTTTGGATTTTATCATTGAGGTTTTCTGAAATGTATAATGGAGAATTGGCAGAGTGGCTGAATGCGCACCCCTGCTAAGGGTGTATACCGGAGACGGTATCGAGGGTTCAAATCCCTCATTCTCCGCCATTTACGTTTGTTATATGGTAGGTGACTGCCATTTTTTTTTCTAAATAAATAAAAGCACCCATAGCTCAATTGGATAGAGCGTCTGGCTACGGACCAGAAGGTTAGGGGTTCGACTCCTCTTGGGTGCGCCACAAAAAAATGTTGACAAAAAATGATTTTAAATGTAGAATTGTTTGTAAATTGAATATAGATAACTTAAATGTTATAGTCAAAGAAGAAACGCCCGTTTCTCACCTTACTAGCCAAAGTAGCTACATAAGGTTAATCTAGTTGGTTTTTTTAATCAACTGTACTTTTTTTATGAAAATGAGCAGGGCGTTTTGTGTCCTGTTTTTTTATTGTTTAATCAATCCTAGGGGGTGTCTATTATTTCTGATAAGACTAGAATTAATGGAAAGATAAGAGCTAGAGAAGTAAGAGTTATTTCTGACTCAGGAGAACAATTGGGTGTTATGAACACAAGAGATGCTCTTGCGTTAGCTGTGGAAAGAGATCTTGATCTGGTAGAGGTAGCTTCAAATTCCACTCCGCCTGTGTGCAAAATAATGGATTACGGAAAATTTAAATACGAGCAGGCTAGAAAAGCCAAAGAAGCTAAGAAAAATCAAAAACTTGTTGTTGTAAAAGAGGTTAAATTCAAAGCTAGAATTGACAAACATGATTTTGAAACAAAAGCTAGCATGATTGAAAAGTTCCTTTCTAAGGAAAACAAAGTAAAGGTAACTCTTATGCTTTTTGGAAGGGAAAGGATGCATGCTGATCTTGGTATTAAAATTCTAGATCAGATTGCAGAAAGGTTTTCTGAAACTGCAGATGTTGATAAAAAATATTTTGATAAGCAAAAGCATCTAATGTTGACGCCTAAAAAATAGTTTAAATATTTGAGAGGAGGATTATTAATATGCCAAAGATGAAGACTCATAAAGGAACAAAGAAAAGAGTAAAGATAACTGCTAAAGGGAAGTTTGTTGTTAAACATTCTGGTACAAGCCATATCTTAACTAAGAAAAAAAGAAACAAAAAAAACAAACTTAAAAAAGACTTCGTAGCTGGGGAAGGATCAGCTAGAAAGCTGAGAGTACTACTTCCAACTGGAGAAGGTAGATAATAAATTTCTTATTTTAAGTTGATGTTTAATATCAAATTTTTGTAAAGAGGAGGACTAGAAGAATGTCTAGAGTAAAAACTGGTGTTGTAAGAAGAAAAAGACATAAAAAAGTTTTAGATGCTGCTAAAGGGTTTAGAGGAGCTTCAGGTGACGTTTTCAAACAAGCTAACCAAGCTGTAATGAGAGCAGAGGCTTATTCAACTAGAGATAGAAAAGTAAGAAAAAGAAAAATGAGACAGCTTTGGATCATAAGAATCAATGCTGCTGCTAGATTAAACGGACTTACTTATTCGCAGTTTATGAACGGTCTCAAGAAATCAGGAATCGAGCTTGACAGAAAGGTACTTTCTGACCTTGCTGTAAACAACGCTGCTGAATTTTCAAAATTAGCTGAAACTGCAAAAAATGCTTAATTTCAATCAATAAAGTCTCTGCCTTGTGCAGAGGCTTTTTTCTTAGAATTCAACCAATGTTTAAACTTAACCGTGGCAAATTAAAAAATTGGAATTTTATACAGAGTTTTTACCAGAGAATATTATAATGTTAAATACACTGTCTTTAACATATATATAAAGATAATGAAGATAAATTAGTTGGTGTCTCCAGAGAAAAACTGGTTAAAATAAAAGCATTTCACTTTTTGTCATTTCGTGCTATAATGATGCATAGGGTTAAGGGGGGTACAGGCAGTATAACTTTAAAGGGGGGAAAGCTAGTTAGTAGCGAATCTTATGCTTAGAACAGAAATTTTTAAAGAGTATTGTGTAAATAAAGACCTCTCTAGTAGAGAGGAAGAAGTGAGAATGCTTTTACTAGAAGATTCTACTGATATTGAGTTACTTAGAGAATTGGCTGCAATTCTGTATTATAAGAAGGAAGCCAAAGAAGCTATTAAAATTTATGAAAAGCTTATAAGACTTGAGCCCGAGAATGCAGATTTTTTAGCTTTTTTAGGATATCTGTACTATGAGCTCGATATAGAATCTAGGGCAATAGAATATTTTAATAGATCTTTAGATATAGCTCCAGATGCACCATTTGTCTATTTTCTTCTTGGAAATGCATATTCTAGAAACGGTGATATCATATCGGCAATAAAGAGTTATGATTTTGCAATATTTTTAGATTTTGATATTTATACAGCACATCTTGATTTTGCTAAAAAATACGAGGATATGGGAAGAACTCAGAAGGCACTAAAAGAATATATAACTGCCTATGAGATAGATCCTAGAGATGAAGAGATCAAAACTAAAATTATCTTTTTAAAAAAAGAACTTGAATGTGCATAGAAAAACCTCCCTTAAGGGAGGTTTTTAAACTTATTATAGGTGTTTTTCGTCAAACTATTGTGATTTGACTTTTATTATAACTAAGGTTATAATTGTTTTTAAAATATACGTTATAATTTTCTTAATTATAAAAAAAGAGGTGTGATTTGATGATATTACTGTTCATGGGGCTATTTATATTATTTGTTCTATTTTTAGGTCCGACCAATGCAGTTAGAGCTTTGCCGTTTATATTTGTTTTGTGGTTGTTATTTTCCTTTTTTGGGTTTATTATTATAAATTTTTTCCCAGTGATACTCATACTTCTCATTATTAGTTATTTCAGAAATAAGAACAATCCAAAAGGTACAGGTCGAACCCATTACTATCATTTTGGAGGAAATGCAGATTTTGATGATTTTTTTAGAAGAACCGGAGGTCAAAGCGGAGGGTATCACCAGCGAACAGGAACCGGATATAATGGAACTAATTTTGGAGGATTCGAGGACACAACAAAATACTATAATCTACTTGGGATAAACAAGGGTGCAACTCAGGAAGAGATAAAAAAAGCCTATAGAGATATGGCTAGAAAACATCATCCAGACAGATATGCAACTTCTGACGACGATGTAAAAGAATATCATGAAAAAAAATTTAAGGAGATAAATGAAGCCTATGAAAAATTAACAAGAGGGGCTTTATAGGAGGGAATGAGATGGAACTTACTTTAACTACACCAGCACTTTTATTTTCTACTGTTTCTCTTTTGATGATAGCTTATACAAGCAGATTTTTGGCAATGGCGGCCCTAATAAGACAGCTCCATGAAAAGGCTATGCTCCAGGGAGAAACTAGTGAAGGGGTATTGAGACAAATTGTCAACTTGAAGAAAAGAGTGAAACTCACAAAAAATATGCAGTTTGTAGCTATAATGGCGCTAATCTTGTCAGTATTATCAATATTGGCTCTTTTTCTGAAATTTTTATTTTTGGGAGAGGCATTTTTTTTCCTGAGTCTAATTCTTTTGGTATGTTCTCTTATTATGTCTGCGCTGGAGATACAATTGTCGGTGTCTGCTCTCACCATACAACTCACTCATTGTATTGGGGATAGCTGCTCTATAGAGGATTTTAAAATGTTGGATGAAAAAACATTTTATAAAAAATTGAAAGATAAAATATAATAGCACAACAAAACCCCCTGTAACTCAGGGGGTTTTGTTGTGCTTTGGATAGATATGGAGGTAGTTATGACCCTTAGAAAATTAGAGATATTCTACTGCGTTGCAGAAAAATTGAATATGACAACAGTTTCAAAAGGGCTGCACATAAGTCAGCCTGCAATAAGCCAGATGATAAAAGAGATGGAAGAAGAATTGGGAGTCCGACTTTTTAACAGACTAGGTAAAAGGCTCTATCTCACCGATGAGGGAGAGCTCTTTAAAACTTACTCAAGAAGAATGATGAATCTTTATCAGGAGTTTGAGAGGGTTTTAGAGGAGAAAAAGGATTTGAAAACAGGTAAATTGAAACTAGGAGCAAGCTCTACAATAGGGGTATATTTGATGCCCCAGCTTATAAAAAAATTTATAAAAGAACTTCCAGATATAGACATATCCCTTAAAATCGGAAATACCAAAGATATCGCAAATATGATTGTAAAAAACGAAATAGATTTTGCATTTGTGGAATCTGAGGTGGACATGGATGAAATAAAGAGCGAAGAGATATGGAATGATGAGCTGCTAATAATAACCCATCCTGAACATAGATGGGGTGAGAATCTAGAGATAGATGAAAGTGAGCTTAAATCTGAAAAATTTATTTTGAGGGAGGAAGGGAGTGGGACCAGAAAGATTTTTGAAGCGGCAATGAAAAACAATCATATAAAATACAGGGAATCTTTCACCTTAGGAAACACCGAAGCCATAAAAGAGATTATAATGACGGGACTAGGGATAAGCTGCCTTTCAAAATTAACTGTGAGAAAAGAACTAGCCGAAGGGAAACTGAAGGGCTACAAACTGAAAAACTTTGAAATAGTAAGGGGATTTAACCTAATACATCACAAGGATAAACATTTGTCACCTCTTATGAAAGAGTTTATAAGAATGGGGAAGGAAAGAAGAATCTGAGTAGTTAAGCACAGATTATTTATTATGTGAGAATTTTGTATATATTGAAAAATATTAACAACTATGTTATAATTTTCTAGATTTTGTTTAGGAAATTTTATACTGGGGGAAATTTTATGAATTTGAAAACTTTGATTTTAGCTGCAGGAAAAGGCACTAGAATGAAGTCAGATCTACCAAAAGTTTTGCATAAGGTAAACGGAATTCCTATGATAAAAAAAATTATAGAGGTTCTTGATAATCTAAATTCTAAGGAAAATATCCTAATTTTGGGTCATGAAAAAGAGATGATCTTAGATTCTCTTGGAGATGTACAATATGTGGTACAAGATAAGCAGCTTGGAACTGGACACGCTATAATGATGGCAGAAGAAAGACTGAAAGACTACGATGGAGATATAATGGTCGTGTGTGGTGATACACCTCTTCTGACTTCTGAGACATTGGAGAAGATGTATAAAAAGCATACTGAGTCTGGTGCTGTGACAACTATTCTAACATCTATAGTAGAAGACCCATACGGGTACGGAAGAATAGTGAAGGAGAACAATACTGTTAAAGCTATAGTAGAGGAAAAAGAAGCAAAAGAGGATGAGAAGAAGATAAAAGAGATCAATGCAGGGGTCTACTGCTTTGATTCAAAAGAACTTTTCAAGGCTCTTTCTAAGATAAAAAAACACGTTGAGAAGGATGAATACTACCTTACTGATGTTATCAGTATAAATGTCAATGACGGCGAAAAAGTGGAAACTTATACACTAGAAAACAACGAAGAGGTTTTGGGGGTAAACTCCAAAGTTCAGCTCGCAGAGGCAGAGGCGGTACTTAAAAACAGAAAAAATTCAGATCTTATGAATAACGGTGTTATACTGATAGATCCTAAAAATACATATATAGAAGATAATGTAGAGATTGGAACAGACACAGTGATTTACCCGGGAGCTTTGATTCAAGGGGCAACCATTATAGGGAAAAACTGTGAGATAACAGGGGATACAAGAATACTAGATTCCAAAATTGGTAACAATGTTATTATACAAAGTTCAGTGGTTAAAGAAAGTATTTTGGAACAGGGAGTTACTATAGGTCCTTTTGCCCATATAAGACCGATCTCACACTTACAAGAAAATGTTCACATAGGTAACTTTGTGGAAATTAAAAAATCGGTACTAGAAGCTGGAGTAAAGGCGGGGCATCTAACTTATCTCGGAGATGCTGAGATAGGGGAAGATACGAATATAGGGGCTGGAACTATCACGTGTAACTATGATGGTAAAAATAAGCACAAGACAAAAATTGGTAAGAATGTATTTATAGGAAGTGATAGTATGCTTGTGGCACCATTAGAAATAGGCGACGGAGCACTTACTGGAGCAGGTTCAGTAATCACGAAAGATATTCCTTCAAATGCATTGGGAGTAGCTAGAAGTAAGCAGACAATAAAAAAGGAGTGGAATAAAAAGTAATGATAAGAGAAGCGAGAGATGTAAAGATTTTTACAGGAAATTCAAACATCAACTTGGCCAGACAAATTGCTGAAAAGTGTGGACTTCCTTTAGGAGATGCAAACATTGTTAGGTTTAAAGATGGTGAAATTTATGCAAGAATTAATGAAACTGTAAGAGGATGCGATGTATTCATCATCCAATCTACTTCAGAACCGGTAAATGAAAATCTTATGGAACTTTTGATATTTATCGATGCCTTAAAAAGAGCTTCGGTTAAGTCTATAAATGTCGTTATTCCTTACTATGGATACGCAAGACAAGATAGAAAAGCAAGCCCAAGAGAACCAATTACATCTAAACTCGTAGCTAACCTTTTGACTGTAGCTGGAGCCACTAGAGTTTTAACTATGGACCTTCATGCTAACCAGATTCAAGGATTCTTTGATATTCCAGTAGATCACTTACAGGCTTTGCCTATACTTGCAAAGTACTTCATCGAAAAAGGTCTGAGTGGTGATGACGTAGTAGTAGTATCTCCAGATGTAGGCGGAGTAAAAAGAGCAAGAAAATTATCTGAATGGCTTGATTGTAAAATAGCGATTATTGATAAAAGAAGACCAAAACCAAACATGTCAGAGGTTATGAACCTTATAGGAGAGGTAGAGGGAAAAACTGCAATATTTATCGATGATATGATAGATACAGCTGGAACAATAACAAATGGTGCGGAAGCAATAATAAAAAGAGGAGCAAAAGAAGCTTACGCTTGTTGTACTCACGGAATTTTATCGGGTCCTGCAATGGAAAGACTCGAAGCTTCGCCACTAAAAGAGGTTATTGTAACAGACTCTATAAACCTAACTGAAGAAAAAAGAAATGGAAAAGTAAAAGTACTTTCAGTAGATTTACTTTTTGCAGAAGCAATAAAGAGAATCGTAAATAACGAATCTATCTCTGAACTATTTGAGAAAAGATAATAAATTTTAAATAAACTTTGGGCACTCTAAATATGAGTGTCCTTTTTTATATTCGATTATCCATTGCAATTATTTTGAGTATAAAAAAGGTTTCCGGATATACATCCGGAAACCTAAAAAATTAAATAGGTTTACTAGAATTTAATTTCGCCCTTTACAATTTTTTCTTTTATCTCTTTTAATTTATTTAATTTTTCTTCTCCAATAGCCTCTTTTGTATTTGCAAAATCGCTTGTTCCAACTCCGTTTTCAGCTACTCCAAATCTATTGATACCTGCTTTAAAGTCGTTGTCTAAAACTTGCTTTACTGTATCATATACAGCGACATCAACATTTTTGATCATTGAAGTAAGAACTGTACCTGGAGCAACGTTGTCTTGGTTTGAATCGACACCTATTGCATAAACTCCTGCCTCTTTGGCGGCATCAATAACCCCTACACCAGTCCCACCTGCAGCATGATATACAACGTCTGCCCCTTGCTTGATAAGTGAGAGGGCATTCTCTTTACCTCTAACAGGGTCGTTGAACGGGTTCGGTCCAGAAGTAAACAGCCCGAGAACTTTTATATCAGGGTTTACATATTTAGCGCCCATCTCATATCCTCTTTGGAATTTTTTGATAAGTGGTACTTCCATTCCCCCTACAAATCCGACAGTATTGGTTTCACTCATCAGTGCAGCTAGAGCACCTACTAAGAATGATCCTTCATCTTCAGAGAAAACAAGTGAAGATACATTCGGAAGCTCGATTACTTCATCTATAATTGCAAATTTAACATCAGGGAACTCTTTAGCCATTTTTTCGGTGGCATCCTTCATAAGGAAACCAGTTGCAACAACTAAGTCATACCCAGCTTCAGCAAATTCTCTGAGGAACTGCTCATCTTCTGCAGGTGATGCAGGCTCTACATACTTGAATTCAATTCCTAGGTCTTTTTGAGCTTGCTCTAGACCTCTATATGCAGAATCGTTGAAAGACTTATCTCCAAGTCCCCCGATAGAAAGAACTATTCCAACTTTTAAAGTTTCTTCTTTTGCTACCTCTTTTTTACCTCCGCAGGCAGTAAGGGCCAACATCATAACAAATAACATAAATACAAAAATCTTTTTCATATATTTTCCTCCTAAGTAAAAGTTACTACACATAAGTTTAACACAGGATTTTAATAAAAAAAAGTATTTTAAATCAATTTTTTTATTACTTTTAATATGTCTTGAATTGTTTCTTTTATATTTTTACTTTCAGAAATAAAAAAGGAAACCTTGTGAGAAAAAGAAAAACATAGATATGAAAGTATACAGTGGGGTGATGAAATGCTTGCAAAAGTTTTGAGCTCAGGTTTTTTGGGTATAGACCCGTATCAAGTGGAGGTGGAGGTTGATATAAGCAACGGACTGCCGGTGTTTAATATAGTCGGTCTTGCAGATGCGGCAATATCTGAAAGTCGTGAAAGGGTAAAGGCTGCAATTAAAAACTGCGGTTTTAGTATGAATCCCAAAAGAATATTGGTGAACCTTTCACCAGCAGGGATAAGAAAAGAGGGGCCACAATTTGACCTGCCGATAGCCATAGGGATAATGAGATCTTTTGGTTATGTAAAAGACGACACCAGACTTTTAGACTACATGTTTATAGGGGAATTGTCTTTAGGCGGGGGAATAAAGAGAACCAATGGAGTCATAAATGCGGTCATATGTGCCAAAGAAAAAGGGATGAAGGGAATAGTAATCCCAAGAGAAAATATGAGGGAAGCTGTTATGATAGAGGGTATAGAGGTTATACCTGTAAAGACTCTTAAAGAAGTGGTGGAGTTCATAGATGAGGGTAAAGTTCAGGATTGTGATGAAGATTACACAGGTAATTATGAAACAAAAGAAAAATTAAATATCATTGATTTTAAAGAGGTGAAGGGACAGTATGCCGCTAAAAGAGCTCTTGAAATATCAGCTGCAGGAGGGCACAATTTGTTTATGGTGGGGAGCCCAGGTTCTGGTAAATCAATGCTTGCTAAGAGGCTTCCGACTATAATGCCGGGTATGACTCAAAAAGAAATTGTGGAGTCTACAAAAATATATAGTAGCAATGGTCTCTTAGATAGCAGTTTTCCAATTGTAAACACGAGGCCTTTCAGAAATCCTCATCACTCTTCGTCGGTAGTGGCATTAGTAGGTGGAGGAAGGATTCCTAAAGCTGGTGAGATAACCCTAGCTCATACGGGGGTACTTTTTTTGGATGAGGCTACAGAATTTCCGAAAAATGTTTTGGAAACTTTGAGGCAGCCTGTAGAGGACAGAAAGATATCAATTACAAGAGCCTCCTACAGAGTTGATTTTCCAACTGACTTCATATTAGTACTAGCTAGCAATCCATGTAATTGTGGACTCCTTTTTGAGGAGGGCGGGAAATGCAACTGTACTCAGCATCAGATAAATAACTATAAGAAAAAAATATCTGGACCCATTGTCGACAGAATGGACCTCTATGTAGAGGTGAAAAAACTCAAAACAGAAGAACTTTTAAATTACGGAGATGGAGAAACTTCTGAAATAATAAGAAACAGGGTGGAATCTGCCCGTGAAAGGCAGTATACCAGAATGGGGGAAGGTAGACTAAACTCTAATATGACCCAAAAAGATATAAAAAAATACTGTAAACTAGATGGAGATGGAATGAAAATCCTAAAAGGAGCCGTTGAAAGTTTGGGTCTTTCAGCTAGGGGTTATGATAAAGCTCTTAAGGTGGCTAGGACAATTGCTGACCTTGAAAACAGGGAGAATATAAATAAGAGTGATATTTTAGAAGCCCTCTCCTATCGTAAAAAGTAAACCCAAATAAAATAATAATTAGTTAGAAAATATTCAAATAAAAAATGGCAGTGGATTCACTGCCGTTTTAATTTTATTAGAGATCATCACATTGGTAATTTGTGGAGAATTATTGTAAATAACACCATTCCGAAAAGAGCGAAAGGATAAGTAGCTCCATACCCTGCAGCAGGATCATCATTACCAACTGCATCTATTGCCACTCCTAGCCCCGGAGTAGACGTCATACCACCACAGATGGCCCCTGAAAGCATGATCCAGTTGATTCCCATGAAATATTTTCCTACAATGAATCCTATAAGCATTGCCACAGTACCTACCATGAGTGATACGAAAGCCAAGAATAGCCCTGATCCAGTAAGGGAATCAATAACTGCAAATCCATATCGAAGTCCTACTATTGCCAAGAAAAGAGCTAGCCCTACTTCTCTAAGTGCAGCAAGGATTTTTTTATCCATCCTAAAGTGAAGCATTCCGATTTTACCGATATAACCAAAGATGAGGGCAGCTATAAGTACTCCTCCTGTTGACCCTAGGCTGAAATATCCAAGTGGTCCTAGGAAAATACTTACCTTACCTATAAAGTACCCGAAGGCACAGCAGAATATAAATGCAGTAAGGTCAAAAGATACAGTTTTTATCTCTTTCACACCACCGACAGCTTCTGCAGAGGTCATCTCTTCATTGAATTTCCTGTACTCTTCATCGATATTTAGTCTAAAAATAATAGGGAAGAATCTCATGGCAATTATAACAATGATTACTCCAAAAGGATAGCCTATTGCGTGTCCTACCCCCACTCCAGCTTCTGCCTTTACTAAAAACTTATCTATCTGTGCAGATGTAAGAGAAGTTGTGTTTTCTACCGTGGTACCATCTTCACCGAGAATGTTTATAATTCTTTTTTTGTCGTGAGCCTCCAAAATTTCATAAGACCCGGCCCATACTTTGGCGTGGTCTCTTGCAGTCTCAATGGCGGCTGCAAGCCCTGGAGAACTTGTGAGTGCACCTGTGTAAACTCCTGAAACTTCATAAGGGTTGGCATTTTTACTCATGAGCGTAAGTGCATACGTTGTTGCGGCTCCAAGAGAAGTTATAACAAATCCCAATATTATAAATTTTGCACCGTATTTTTTTATAATTATACCGATCTTGTCAGCAGCTAGCAGACCAACTGCCGCAACGAATAGAATAAGAAAAAGTGAAAAGAACATACTATCTACAACAGAGATCTTTAAGAGTTTTTCAGCATCTTTGAGATGTTTTGCAGATTCACCAGTAGCTACGATATTTCCCGCCATTTTTTTTATGGCCCATCCCATTCCAAGACCTGTGAAAAGAGTACCTGAAGTTCCTATTTTTAGAAGTTTTCCCAATATCAAACCGGCGACAACTGCAACGAACATTAAAACAAACTGGTCCATCATAAAAGCAATCAAATCAAACTTCATTAAATTCCTCCCCTAACTTTCACTTCATATTTTAAAATTTGCAATAATTTTGTCAGCAGACATAGATACTGTTGACTAGTCACAGTTTAAACTTTTTTGGCACCTCCTTGCATAAAGTTTAATATTAAAAAAAGGCCTCAGTGGATGAAACCTAAAAAATTGAAAAAGTACTTTAAATAACATAGCATAGCGGTCACATATGCCGCTAAGGATCTCAACATGACATAAATATATTATACTTTTTAGTATTTGTAAATATAATTCAGAAATAAAATTTTATAAATAGAACAAAATGTTCGGTGAGTGAGGGTTGGATATTTTTAAATCATTGATTATTAAGGTTTTTAGGATGTAATGCGGGTATAAATAAAAGAAAGTATTGAAAAAAAATTATTTTGCTGTATATTAAAATAACTTATAAAATTATTAAAAGGAGATAGTTTGATGGAAATTACTTTTTTAAAAATATTTTTTATCTTTTTGGTTGTAATGAACATTTCTACATTCATCGTGTATTTTTTTGACAAAATGCAAGCCAAAAATAACAGGGAGAGAGTTTCTGAAGTTAGGCTTATTCTCATGGCTCTCTTTGGCGGAAGTATAGGGGCATTCATAAGCATGAAAATTTTTAATCATAAAACAAGAAAATGGTATTTTAGGTACGGAGTTCCCCTTATGGCGTTGGCTCACTTTGCACTCGTTATTTATATGTGGGCTAGGCAGAAATAAACAAGAGACAGATGAATTTTTTCATCTGTCTTTTGTTATTTTTTGTAAAATTTAAGTATGTTCTGGAAAGTTGCTTTTGATATATTTTATCAAATAAGCATAGAATATAGTCTGTTTTTAAAGTTTATAAAGTTCATTTTTTCAAAAAACATTGAAAATGAATCTATTATAAATTATAATTTAAAAAACTTTTGTGAAAAAAGATGAAATAATGGATTTTGATAATTATTAATAAGCAATGTTAAATATATATTGACCCTTCCTTAAATAAAGTATTATATTTGTATGGTTATGAAAAATTATTTTTGAATTGAATCCTTTTAATATAAACAAAAATATAGGAGGAAAAAATGGGATTAGAATTTATGAAAGTTCAGATACTGGCAATAGGTATGCTGATATTAGGAGCTTATGCAGTTGGAGTTCTTGCTAAGAAACTAAATATAGGTGAGACGATCGGTCAGATAATAGGTGGAATGCTTATAGGACCTCACTTTTGGGTTTTGGTTCATGACTGGGTGGTGAGAAACGAATTTGTGAGATCGGCATCTTTTTTTAATAAGATGGAAGATCTCTACAGTCATGGATTTGAGAGTTATTCTCTTGTAATAGAAGAGAGCCACTTTTTTGTATTTTTCTTTTTAGGGGTAATAGCTTTTTCCCTTGGAGAGGAGCTGCACTTTGACAGACTAAAAAAAGTAGGGATTAAAGCTACCATAATTTGTGTGGGACAAGCACTCCTCACCTGGTTGTCACTTTCCCTGGTATTTTGGAAATTGTTTAACTTCACAGCAATAAACGCCCTTGTGATTGGATCGATAGGAATAGCAACTGCTCCTGCACTTACATTTGTTCTCATGAATAAACTAAAGGTTGAGGGTAAGCTTAAAAATTTGCTGGCAAACATAGTAGTTTTAGATGATATTATAGAGGTTGTATTTTTCTCTATATTCCTCGGGATAGCTGTAATGACGATGGAGGGGGAATCTCTTTCTGTAGGTCATCTGGCCTACGAAGTGGTGAGAGAGCTAGTATTTGCATTCTTGATAGGTTGGATTATATTTATTCTTCTAAAGTTCACAGTGAAACCAGGTAAGGTAAACAGTGAGGATGGACTCGAGGTAGATGTAGAGAGCTTTTACGGTCCGATGCCTTCTATAGAATTATTCTTTATAGTTGTGGGATTTGTAGCAGTTGGATCTGCAGCAGCACTTCACTTTCATGTGCCATTTCTTGTTACTGCAGTTGTAGCAGGAGCCCTTGTATCAAATTATCATTTCCACGCTATATTTCATTCTCTACAGCTTAGCAATATAATGCCTGCACTAAATCTGTTTTTCTTTGCCCTTATAGGGGCTAGTGTCAAACTAGAGACTTTCTCTAAGGAAACTTTTATATATGTAGCTGGATATCTTGTTGTGAGGGGATCTGCTAAATTTATAGGTACTTGGATAGGGTGTTATGCAACAAAGCAAGAAAAAGAGATAACTAGCAGTCTGCCAAAGCTCATGCTTCCTCAAGCGGGAATGGCTGCAGTGGAAACTATTTTAGTTGCCACTGTATTAAAAGGTCACGGTGGGGAGTTGATATTCAATACTATCATTCCTGCCTTGGTAGTATTTGAAATCGGAGGAGCCTGGCTATCAGAAAGAACATTACTTAAATGGAAAGAGTATATCAAAAATATTCAAAAGACATCTGACAAAAAATCAGACCACTTTTCCATCGAAGAGATACTTATGGGAAATGTAATAGAACTTGAGGCGGGTAATAAAGAGGAGGCCATAAATGAACTAGCAAAAACATTAGGGGAAAAAGGAGTGATAAAGGATGTTCACGAGGTTGCCCATGCCATAATGGCAAGAGAAAAGCTGGCGAGTACTTCTTTAGGAAAAGGAGTGGCCATACCTCACTGCAGAACAGATGAGATAAATAAGACCATCTGTGTATGCGGTCTCATTAAAAACTCTGTCGAGTGGGATTCTCCAGACGGAAAGCCTGTAGACATAGTATTTCTTGTAATAACTCCAAAAGAGAAGCCACAAGAATACCTTAAGGTTGTGAGATCAATAATAACAACCATAAAAAAATTGAATCTGGACGGCAGGGTAAATCATGATCTTCTTAGAAATATCTTGACAGTCTGATTGCATATACGAAAAGAGAGAGTCAAGGCTCTCTCTTTTTTGCATAATATAAAAAAAATATTGACAAAGAGTTTCAACAAGGATATAATTCTAACACAAATACAAAATTGTAATAGTTACAAAAGTGAAAAACATGAAGGAGGATACAATGTCAAAATTAAGATGTACGGTATGTGGGGAGATTTTAGAAGCAGGTATAGAGGTTTGTCCAGTATGTAAGGCAGGAAAAGATAAATTTGAAGAAGTAAAAGAAACAGAAGAGATGGTATGGGCTACTGAACATATTTTAGGTGAGGGACTTGCATGCAGAGATGAGCAAATTATAGGGGACCTAAGAGCTCATTTTTCAGGAGAGTGTACAGAAGTAGGGATGTACCTTGCTATGTCAAGAGTGGCAGACAGAGAAGGATACCCAGAGGTGGCAGAGGTTTATAAAAGAATCGCTTTTGAAGAAGCTGAGCACGCTGCCAAATTTGCAGAACTACTAGGAGAGGTGGTTACTGATTCAACAGAAGAAAACCTCAGAAGAAGAGTAGAGGCTGAATACGGTGCTACTTCAGGTAAATTTGATATTGCTAAAAGAGCAAAGCAACTTGGCTTTGATGCAATCCATGATACAGTACATGAGATGGCAAAAGATGAGGCAAGACACGGTAAAGCATTTAAGGGTCTGCTTGAAAGATATTTCAAAAAAAAATAATTTATGTTTTAAACTGCCTCTGAATTTCAGGGGCTTTTTTAATTGTGCTCGTAACCTTGAAAAAATCATAGATAAAAGAAAAAAAGACCCCTTCTAAAAAATCAGGAAAGGATCTTTGAACTTATTTTGAAGTTTTATTTATTTTTCTTTTTATTTTTCTTTTTATTTTTCTCATAGCTCGGTGGAGGGGGTAGCCTCTGAAAATCCATATTTTTCTAAGTTTATTGAAATCTTCAAGAAATTTTTCCTTTTCAGAATCAGGTTTTTCTGAGCAGACCAGCTTCCAGCATTTGTAAACACCTGAAATATCAGAATCCTCTAGTATTTTTCTAAATTTTTTTGGGAGATATTTTGTAACAAGACTGGATTGAAAATCAATTATATATGGATTTCCATCTTCTCCTTTTATAATATTTCCTAAATTTCTTAGGTCTAAGTGTACGAGATCTCTCTTGTGCATCTCACGAACCCTTTTTTCTAATTCTATAAAGAATTCTTTAGGGAGCTTAATATCCTTTTTTTGAATTTCAGATAAAGGAGTTCCTCTGACATAGGAAAAAACTACAGAATATTTACCCAGAAGAAAAGCCTCTGAAGCCACACCAGGGGTTCCTTCTAGCAGTTTGATTGTATTGTATTCCATTTTTGCCATAAATCTTCCTAAAGTTATTCTTACAGGCCATGGGCAGTGGGTAAAATCCTTTATTGTGAGGTCTGTATTTCCCTGTGAATATCTAAAAACATAGGCATTTGCAAACTTTCCCTTGTTCAAAAGAGAGAGGTTGTTTCCGTCGATCTCTGTGCTATTAAGTTTATTTTTTAAAAGTTTAATGATATAATTGTTTAATCTGACCATTTTTGAGAATCTCCTGACATTTATTATGGTTATAAAGTAAATGAATTAAAAAAAATCGGAGTATAAAATTGATATTATCAGATTATAATAAACTAAATTCTTATAAAAGTAAAGAGGTGCGCAATGAGAAACTATAAGGAACAAGAAACTCTTTATGCAGAAAAGAGTGATAATGGGAAAAGATTTGATGCTTTTGTAAATGAATCTTTTGATGACCTTACCAGATCTTATATTCAAAAGCTCATAGAGCAGGGGGATATAATTATAGAGGGAAAAGAAAAAGCAAAGAGTGGGAATAAACTAAAGGGGAATGAAGAGATTCTTGTGAGGATACCTGAAGATGAGGTGCTAGATATAGAGGCTGAAGACATCCCTATACATAAGGTCTATGAGGATAAGGACCTGATTATAATAAACAAGGAACCTGATATGGTTGTCCATCCTGCCCCTGGAAATTACTCTGGAACCCTTGTGAATGCCATTATGCATCATGTGAAAGACCTTTCTAACATAAATGGAATAATAAGACCCGGTATAGTTCACAGGCTAGATAAAAATACCAGCGGTCTCATAGTTGTAGCAAAAAATGACTCTTCGCATTTAAAATTATCAGATATGTTTAAAAATAAAGAAATTTCAAAAACTTATATCTGTATATGTAAAGGAGTATTTTTTGAGAAAGAGGGTAGGATAGAAACCCTCATAGGAAGAAATCCAAAGGACAGAAAAACTATGGCAGTTGTTACAAAAAATGGTAAGAAGGCAATTTCAAACTATAGGGTTTTGGATGAATCCGGAGATTTCTCCCTTGTAGAGGTGAATATAGAAACTGGGAGGACACATCAGATAAGGGTTCATATGAAAAGTATGAATCACCCGATACTTGGAGATGAAGTCTATGGAAAACCTAGTAAAATATGTAAAAGGCAGATGCTTCATGCTTATAAACTTGAATTCAATCATCCTATAACTAACGAAAAAATGATAACGTTTGGTGATATACCTGAAGATTTTAAAAATGTAGCCAAAAAAACAGGCTTGGATATTAATAAAATAAATATTTAGGAGGAGCCCATTTGAACAGCATGTATGAATTTGACATGGGGTATGGTGATATAATAGGCATAGACGAGGCAGGAAGAGGACCCTTGGCAGGACCTGTTGTAGCTGCAGCCGTAAAGATAAGAAAATATGTGAAAGAATTTGATATGATAAATGACTCCAAAAAATTAAGTGAGAAAAAGAGAGAACTTCTTTTTGACGTTATAATTGAAAACTGTCATGTGGGAGTGGGAATCATAACTGAAAAAGATATAGATAAGTATAATATTTTAAATGCTACGTTTATGGGGATGAGAAGTGCTATAGAGGATATTGTGGAAGAGGGTGTAAACTTTGAAAATGCCCTGATCGACGGAAATCACAAAATAAGAGAGTACAATGGCAAACAAACCCCAATAATCAAGGGAGATAGTAAAAGTCTGGCTATAGCTGCAGCATCTATAATTGCAAAGGTAACCAGAGACAGGATCATGGGAAAATATGAAAAAGTATATCCTGGATACGGATTTGGGAAACACAAAGGTTATGGAACAAAAGAGCATAGGGAGGCTATACTGGAAAAGGGAGCCTGCAAGTGTCACAGAAAAACTTTTTTAGGGAATATACTAAAGCCCACTCTTTTTTAGCAGATTATTTGAAATACATAGTTAAATAGTATATAATTTATAAAAGATATCCTTTTAAAAACAGGGGGATGAAAATATATGCATAATAGGAGAAAAGGTGATATCTATGAGACTAAGGCTCTTGAGTTTTTAGAAAGTCGAGGGTATAAGCTTATAAAGAAAAACTTTCGAAGCAAGTATGGGGAGATAGATATCATAGTGGAAAAGGATGATATCACTATTTTTGTTGAAGTTAAATATAGAAAAAGCGATATCTTTGGGAGTGGCATTGACGCTGTAAACACAAGGAAGCAAAGAAGAATATATCTGACAGCGATGAAATATATCCAAGAAGAAAATCTGAAGGATTCAGAAGTTAGATTTGACCTTATAAGTTTTAACAGGGAAGAACTTATATGGAATAGAAATGTAATTTGGGGGGATAATATTGGATTTTAAATGTCTTAAATGCGGCAATGAAAAATATCAAGTAAGGACAACGTTTTGTGCAGAAAAAACGCCTGGGTTGAAACTTGAGCTTGGTACATATTACCTTAAAATATGTCTTAACTGTGGCTACACTGAGATGTATTCTGCGAAGGTGTTGGATAAGGATGAAGAGCTTAAACCTGAATATTAGAGATTTTTTATTTTCAAATGAATGTATTTTTTGCAATGAAAAATCTCAAAAGGAATACAGATACCTGTGTCAAGAGTGTTATAAAAAGTTAAAGAGAAAAAGAGTGCTAAGAAATTCTGGAAATTTCTATTATATATTTGATTATGACAAGGAGATAAAAAGATTAATAGGTTTTTTTAAACTTCAAAACAGGAGATATATAAGCCAGATTTTAGGAGACCTAACCGGAAAATATTTGAGAGAGATCATAAGCTTTGAAGGGGTGGACATTGTAATTCCTGTACCTATAAATATAAAAAGGAAAAGAGAAAGAGGGTTTAATCAAGTAGAAGATATTTTAGAATATTTAAAAATACCTTATGAGTCCGTCAGAAGAGTTAAAGATACACGACCCATGCATCAATTACTTGACGAAGAGCTGAGGAAGGAAAATATAAAAAATAGCTTTGAAAGCAGGTTGAGAGTCACGGGAAAAACAATTCTTGTCATAGATGACATAGTTACCACAGGAAGTACAATAAGGGAGCTTACAAAAATTTTAAAATCCTGCGGGGAACCTAAAAAGATTTTGGTTTTCTCTTTAGCAGCAGCTAAAACAGCAGTGAATAACAAGGTATCTTTTTAGACGGGAGTAAACATTATGGATATATTGATAGATAATAAAAAAATAAACTTTGAAAAAAAAGATTTTAAAACTTTGGGTCTTGTGATAGAAGAGGTAAACAAGCTACTGGAAAAACAGGGCAAAATGCTCTACAACATATATGTAAATGGACAGCTACTTGTGGAAAATAACATGGTGGACGGAGAAAAAATAAATGTTGTAGAAATTTTAACAAAGAGCCCAAAATCAATAATATTAGAGGCCATCTCTGATATGGAGGTTTATATTGAAAAATATTTTGAAACCATAGATCTCCTAGATCTTGAGATGGAAGTAGAAAATGACCTAAGAATGATTAGTGTTTCCTTTGAAGTGGTAGCAGGACTTGACTGGATCTATAACATACTGATGTCTATAAAGGAAAATACGGCACTAGATTTACTGGATGAAGACTTTGATTCTATAATAGAAGATTATGAGGGGTGCATGAATAATATATCTCAAGCCATGGAATCAAAGAATACGTACGTCCTTCAGGAAATTTTAGAATATGAGATGAGTGACCTTTTGATGGAGCTAAAAGATAATATAGAGGGATATTACGAAAACATCCTAAAAGAAGAGATTAGAGATAGAAAATTTGCATAAATGAGTGGTTTTTACCACTCATAATTTTTTTGCAAGAAAACCTTTTTATTCTGTATTTTGTGTGAAATTAAAAATAGAAGAAAAAAATCTAGAATGATAATGAGGTGGAAAATGGGTATATAAAAAATTCTTGTTTATTTTTAGAGAACACTATTAAAGTATACTGGGATACTGAATTTTTTTTTAAATGATTATATTCAGATAAATAGTAAAAATGGCACACAATGAGGTTAAAATATAACCGTATGCATAAATTGAAAAAACTATTTGAATGTGTTAAAATTTCATTGAGAAGTTATAATTATTAGGGGGTATATTAATGAGAAGAACAATCGTAGCAGGAAACTGGAAAATGAACAAAACAAATTCAGAGTCGGTAACTATGCTGACAGAATTAAAAGAATTAGTCAAGGGAATCAGCAGTGTAGGAATAGTTTTGGGTGTGCCTTTTACTGCACTTTCAGACGCAGTTAAAGCTGTAGAAGGATCAAATATCGAAATTGCAGCTCAAAACATGAACCCGAATGAATCAGGGGCATTCACTGGAGAGATAGCACCAAGCATGCTAACTTCTATAGGGGTTAAATATGTAATTTTAGGACATTCTGAGAGAAGAGAATATTACAATGAGTGTGATGAATTTATAAACGCAAAGGTAAAAGCCGCTCTTAAAAACGGGCTAACTCCTATCCTTTGTATAGGGGAAAAGTTAGAAGACAGAGAAAATGGAAAAACAGACGAAGTTAATGAAAAACAGTTAAAAGGCGGAATGGCTGGTCTTACTTCTGAAGAGGCTGCAAAAGTAGTAATAGCTTATGAACCTGTATGGGCAATAGGAACTGGTAAAACAGCTACTCCTGAGATGGCTCAAGAAACTCATAAAGCTATTAGGAACTTCCTAGTAGAGATTTTTGGAACAGAGGTAGCAGAAGAGATAACAATCCAGTACGGAGGATCTATGAAGCCTGACAACGCTGCAGAATTAATGGGTCAAACAGATATAGACGGAGGCCTTGTAGGTGGAGCATCTTTAGAAGCTGCTAGTTTCGCTAAAATAGTGGAAGCTGGAGTAAAATAGTATTTAAACAACCAGAAAGTGGTGTTGTATTTTTAAAAATATGGCACCACTTAATTCTTGAATAGGAGAGGTGGATCATGAATAAAAAACCTGTAGTATTAATGGTTTTAGATGGTTGGGGGTTAAATGAAAATTTAGACCAAAAGAATGCCATCAGAGAAGTAAATCCTAAAATATTTAATAAGCTAACAGCAGAATATCCTAACTCGAGGTTAAAAGCATCGGGAGAAGCAGTCGGTCTGCCTGAAGGACAGATGGGGAACTCAGAGGTTGGGCATCTTAACATAGGTGCAGGAAGAGTTGTATATCAGCCCCTTGTAAAAATAAGTAAAGATATAAGAGATGGAGAGTTTTTTGAAAATAAAGTACTACAAGAAGCTTATTCTTCTGCAAAAGATAATGGCAAGGCACTTCATCTGGGGGGACTTCTGTCAGACGGAGGAGTACACTCTCACATAAATCATCTTGTGGGGCTTGTAAAAATGGCAAAGAACTACGGTCTTAAGAAGGTCTATGTTCATGCATTTCTTGACGGAAGAGATACACCTCCTCAGTCGGCTCTAGGTTACATCAAAACACTAGAAGAAGAAATGAAAAAGATCGGAGTAGGTAAGATTGCTACCGTTTCTGGAAGATATTTTTCTATGGACAGAGACACAAACTGGGACAGAACTAAGCTGGCATATGATGCAATAGCTAAGGGAGAAGGGGTGAGAGCTGAATCTGCAGAAACAGCAGTTGAAGCAGCCTATGCTAAGGGAGAGACAGATGAATTTGTAATCCCTACTGTAATAGTGGAAGGTGCAGAGCTTTCTGAGGGAGACTCTTTTGTGAATTTCAACTTCAGACCGGACAGAGCAAGACAGATAACCAGAGCCATAAATGACAAAGATTTCGCAGGATTTGACAGAGAATATATCGGTGTCAAATTTACGTGCATGAGACAGTACGATTCTAGTATAAAGGCTGATGTGGTTTATACAGATGAAGAATTAACTAATACTTTCGGAGAGATCATATCTAGAGCCGGACTTAAACAGCTTAGAACAGCTGAAACTGAAAAATATGCCCATGTAACTTTTTTCTTCAACGGTGGTAAAGAGGCGCAGTATGAAGGTGAAGACAGGAAGCTTGTTCCATCTCCTAAGGTTGCCACATACGACCTTAAACCTGAAATGTCAGCCTATGAAGTAACTGAAGAACTAGTGGAAGCCTTAGAAAATGATCTTTACGATGTAGTGGTTGTGAACCTTGCAAACCCTGACATGGTAGGGCACACAGGGGTCTATGAAGCTGCTAAGAAAGCTGTAGAAGTTGTGGATGAATGTTTAGGGAAGGTAGCAGATAAGGTAATCGAAAAAGACGGAGCGCTTCTTGTGACAGCAGATCACGGAAATGTAGACCTTATGGAAGATCCTGAAACCCACGTACCTTTTACAGCCCATACTATAAATGATGTACCTTTCTTACTTGTTTCAAATAAATATAAAAATTCAAAGGTCAAAGATGGTAAATTAGCTGATCTGGCACCTACAATGTTAGATATACTAGATATAGAAAAACCTGCAGAGATGACAGGAGAAACTCTAATCGTTAAATAAACGATTGATAAAATCCCCGGGAAATTTTCCGGGGATTTTAAAGTTTGATAAGAATTTTTATAAAATTTTAAAAATATAGAAAATTATATTTATATTTCAGGGGTTTTTTAAGGGGGAAATTTTTAGCTTAAATCGCTTTCGCTTCACATCATAAAGACTTATTTTTTTTGGTAAAGGAATTTCGGAGAAACTTCATCAGGTTTACAAAGTTTTGAATGTGTGATAAAATTGATAGGAAAAATTTTGATATTTTGGGAGGAGAAATTTAATGATTGGAATAGGAATTGTGGGTCTTCCTAATGTTGGGAAATCGACACTCTTCAATGCTATAACAAAGGCAGGGGCAGCAGAGGCTGCAAATTATCCATTCTGTACAATCGAACCAAATATAGGTATGGTTACAGTTCCTGACAGCAGACTAGATGCTCTGTCAAAAATAATAAATCCCCAGAGAGTACAGCACGCAACAGTTGAATTTGTAGATATAGCGGGACTTGTAAAGGGCGCTGCAAATGGAGAGGGACTTGGTAATAAATTTTTGTCAAATATAAGATCAACGGCGGCCATATGCCAAGTCGTGAGATGTTTTGAGGACGAAAATGTAGTCCATGTAGAGGGATCTGTAGACCCTATAAGAGATATAGAGGTTATAAATGCAGAACTTATTCTAGCTGACTTAGAAACTGTGGAAAGAGCTATTGAAAGGCAATCTAAACTGGTTAAGGCAAAAAATAAAGATGCAATAAAAATAATGCCGGTTCTTGAAAAATCAAAGGCTCATCTAGAAGAAGCAAAGCTTTTACAAACATTAGATTTTTCAGAAGATGAAACACAGTTACTCAAGGTGTACCAGTTCCTTACATTGAAACCGATGATGTTTGCTGCTAATGTGGCAGAAGACGATCTTGTATCAGGCAATGAATATGTGGATAAGGTAAGAGAATATGCTAAGACTTTGGATGCAGAGGTTGCAGTCGTCTCAGCAAGAGTAGAGGCTGAACTTCAAGAGATGGAGGAAGAGGACAGGTCCATGTTTCTTGAAGAGCTAGGGGTAACAGAACCAGGTTTGAACAGACTAATAAGAGCGGGATTTAAACTCTTAGGACTTCAAACTTACTTCACAGCCGGAGTGAAAGAAGTGAGAGCCTGGACGATAAAAATAGGAGATACAGCTCCTAAAGCTGCTGGGGAAATTCACACAGATTTTGAAAAAGGATTCATAAGAGCAAAAGTTGTAGCTTATGATGAATTTATAAAAAACAATGGTTGGAAAGGGTCTCAAGAGGCTGGAGTTTTAAGGCTCGAGGGGAAAGAGTATATTGTTAAAGACGGAGATCTTATGGAATTCCTTTTTAATGTGTAGCATAATTAGATTTAAATAATTTTATTTTTGATTTTGAATATTATTTTTTAGAAAGCTTGAAAAAAAATGGAAACTTTGGTAAAATTAACTGCTAAATAGTTTTAAAACCTTTGTTAAGAAAAATTACTTGACAATTTTCTAAATTATCAGTAAAATAACTGAGTGTTTTATAATGAGGAGGATAGCCTTGATTATAAAAATAGATGAAATAAGGGCTAGTCAAAAGCATAGGCTTAACTTCAATTTTACAGTCAGTAAAATAGAGGGACTTACACTTACATCACCAGCTGAGATTAAAGGTTATGCAAAAGTTGAAAATGAAGGTTTTTTTGTCTGTGGTGAATACAGTTCGAAAATAAAAACACCTTGTGTGAGATGCTTAAAGGAGATATCATTAGATGTTTCCGGTGAGTTTCAAGGATACTTTGTAGAATCAAAATCTTTCAAGAGGTACTTAGATTCTTTAGAGGCTGAGTGTAAGATTGACGATGTGGAACTAGGAGAAGCTGTTGATGGCGAGATCGATGTTGCTAGACTTGTCAGAGAGCATATTATATTGGAAATGTCTCCATACCCGGTGTGTAAACCTGAATGTGGTGGTTTGGAAGAGATGGAAATATATAAAGATGATGACATGGACCTTAGATGGAAAAAATTGTTTGAATTAAAAAACTAAATTTAAATAAGAATTGAGTAGGAGGGGACTAAGAATGGCAGTACCTAAGAAGAAAACTTCTAAAGCTAAAAAGAACATGAGAAGATCTCATGATGGATTAACAGTTACAGGATTAGCTACTTGTGACAAATGTGGAGCTCCTAGAAGACCTCACAGAATCTGTTTAGAGTGTGGAGATTACAACGGGAAACAAGTATTAGCTAACACAGCTGAGTAGTTTCTAAAAAAAGACGGGATGAAAATCTTGTCTTTTTTTTTTTATTTTGCTAGAATGATAAGGGATTTTATATTTTAGGAGGTTTAGATGAAAGTAGCATTAGATGCTATGGGAGGAGATTTTGCTCCTATGGAGGCTGTGAATGGAGCCGTGATGGCCCTTAATGAAATGAGCCACCTTGAGATAATATTGGTAGGAGATAAGACACTAATAGAGGAAGAATTAAAAAAACACAATTATGATAAAAACAGATTGTCTATAGAACACACAGATGAAATTATAGAGATGCACGAAAAAATGAGCCCGGCTGTGGCAGTCAAAAAGAAACCTAAGGCATCGATGAATGTCGCCATAGACTGTGTAACCCAAGGTAGAGCCCATGCCATAGTATCTGCAGGGAATACAGGTGCCCTCATGACATCTAGTCAGATGAAATTGAGACGTATAAAAGGGGTCCTAAGACCTGCAATTACAACTATATTTCCATCAAAGCACGGCCACCTTGTAATGCTAGATGCAGGGGCCAATGCAGACTGTAAGCCGGAGTTTTTGAATCAATTTGCACTTATGTCAAAAGTATATGCAGATGTGCTTTTAGACATTAAAAACCCTAAGATAGGACTTCTTAATATTGGAGAGGAAGAGGGGAAAGGAAATGAAATCACAAAAGAGGCCTATACTCTGATGAAAGAAAATGATAAAATAAACTTTGTAGGGAATATTGAACCCCGTGATATGATGGAAGGTGAAGTTGACATAGTTGTAACAGATGGCTTTACTGGAAATATTGTTTTGAAAACAGGAGAGGGAGTCGTTAAGTTTATTTTTGATTTTTTGAAAAAGGAGATCAAAAGCAGCTTTGTTTTGAAAATAGGTGCACTTCTCTTGAAACCTGCTTTTAAAAGAATGAAAGAAAAAATGGATTCATCAGAGTATGGTGGAGCACTTTTCCTTGGACTCAACGGAATATCTATAAAAGCTCACGGAAATTCCGATGGGAAAGCATTCAAAAATGCTATAAAAGTAGCAGAAAAATTTGCTGAGGCAGATCTAACAGCGAAACTTAAGAAAGTAATCGACAAGGAGGCCTAGAATGAATGTAAAAAATGCAGGAATATTAGGTATGGGTATCTATGTTCCTGAAAAAGTTATGACAAATTTTGATTTTGAAAAAATTGTGGATACAAGTGATGAATGGATAAGAAGCAGGAGTGGTATAGAGGAAAGAAGATTTGTAGCTGACGACCAGGCAACTTCAGACCTAGCTTCTGAAGCTGCTAAGAAAGCCTTAGAATCGGCTGGAATAAAAGCTGAAGATATCGAAATTGTGATACTAGCAACTTGTACTCCAGATTACCTGATACAAAATACAGCGTGTATAGTACAGAAAAAAATCGGAGCGATCAATGCAGCGGCTTTTGACATACAGGCCGCCTGTAGCGGGTTTATATACGGCCTGACAATAGCATCGGGAATGATAAAGTCCGGGATGTACAAGAAGATACTTGTAATAGGGGCTGAGGCTCTATCTAGGGTAGTAGACATGCAAGACAGGAATACTTGTATACTTTTCGGAGACGGTGCAGCAGCAGCAGTTATAGGAGAGGTAGAAGAGGGATATGGAATTCTTTC
This sequence comes from uncultured Ilyobacter sp., assembly GCF_963663625.1. Taxonomy (NCBI): domain Bacteria; kingdom Fusobacteriati; phylum Fusobacteriota; class Fusobacteriia; order Fusobacteriales; family Fusobacteriaceae; genus Ilyobacter; species uncultured Ilyobacter sp. The sequence goes on from NZ_OY760437.1 coordinate 448,239, forward strand.
TACATACATAAAATCTGAAGGTGAAGATGACGAAATTCTTAGAATGCCTGCAGGAGGAACTAAAAGGCCTGCAACAGTGGAAGAGGTTGAAAACAGAGAAACATTCCTAAAGATGAAAGGTCAAGAGGTATTTAAATTTGCAGTTCAAGCACTTCCTAAAGCCACACTTGAGGCGCTAAGGCTTGCAGAAAAAGAAACTACTGACCTTCATATGATATTTCCTCACCAGGCAAATAAAAGAATAATAGAGTCTGCTGCAAAAAGACTAAAACTCCCAGAAGATAAATTTTATATGAATTTAAATAAATACGGTAATACTTCTGCGGCTTCCATCGGACTGGCTCTTGGAGAGGCTCTAGACAAAGGACTAGTTAAAAAAGGAGACCTTATCGCCCTCACAGGATTTGGAGCAGGACTTACATATGGTTCTACTGTTATGAAGTGGGCCTATTAAATTAAGGGTTTTTTAAGAGGTTGACATCATGTTGACCTTATGATATATTGAGATTACACGTGTAATTAATTAAGGAGGAATTTATGTCTAGAATTGCATTTGTTTTCCCTGGACAAGGAGCTCAATACGTTGGGATGGGAAAAGATTTATACGAAAACAATGTAACGGCTAAAAAATGTTTTGATGAAATTTTTGAAAATATGGAAATTGATCTAAAAAGAGTTATGTTTGAAGGGCCTGAAGAGGATCTTAAACAGACTAAATATACTCAGCCTGCAATTGTTGCAATGAGCCTTGTTCTTTCGAAACTTTTGGAAGAGAAAGGAATAAAAGCTGACTATGTAGCCGGACATTCAGTGGGAGAATACGCTGCATTAGGTGCTGGTGGATATCTTTCCCTAGAGGATGCTGTAAAATTAACAGCGTTTAGAGGAGATGCTATGAATACAGTTTCCCAGGAAGTGAATGGTACCATGGCTGCTATCATAGGAATGGAAGCATCTAAAATCGAAGAGGTATTAGAAGGTGTCGACGGAGTAGTAGAAGCAGTAAACTTTAACGAGCCTGGACAGACAGTTATAGCCGGGTCTGTAGCAGCTATAGAAAAAGCCTGTGAGGCGCTAAAGGAAGCCGGAGCAAAAAGGGCAATTGTACTTTCTGTATCTGGACCTTTCCATTCTTCTCTTATGAAGCCGGCTGGAGAAAAACTAAAAGCCGAAGTGGAAAACTATGAATTCAGACAGGGAACTGCTAAGCTCATTGCAAATACAACAGCAGAAGTTACAACTGAGGCAGAGGAGATTAAAAAAGAGCTTTATGACCAGACTTTTGGACCTGTAAGATGGGTTGAGACTGTAGAAAAGTTAAAATCTGAAGGTGTTGAAAAGATCTATGAAATAGGTCCTGGAAAAGTTCTTAAGGGATTAATCAGAAAAATAGATAAAACACTAGTTGTTGAAAATATTGAAAAATTAGAGGATCTAGTATAAGTTTATTTTGAAATTTGAAATAAAATATTTAAATCCCTTTGACAAGGAGGAAAAAATGATTGATTTAAAAGGAAAGGTAGCAGTAATAACTGGTTCTGCAAGAGGGATCGGAAGAGCTGTTGCTGAAAAATTGGCACAAGCTGGTGCTAATCTTGTAATTACTGATATACTTGCAGAAATAGGAGAAAAAACTGCTAAAGAGATCTCTGAAAAATATGGAGTAGAAGCTATATTTGTTCCTGGGAATGTTGTTTCAAGTGAAAGTATGGCAGAACTAGCGTCTAAAACTCTTGAGAAATTCGGGAAAATAGATATTCTTGTAAATAATGCCGGAATTACTAGAGATACACTTTTCATGAGAATGAAAGAGGAAGATTTTGATCTTGTTATGAACATCAACCTTAAGGGAACTTATAACTGTACACAGGCTTTCTTTAAGACTATGGTAAAGCAAAGGTTTGGAAGCATCATAAATATGGCATCAGTTGTAGGACTAATGGGAAATGCCGGTCAAGTGAACTATTCTGCATCAAAAGCAGGAATGATAGGTATGACTAAATCTCTAGCAAAAGAAGTAGGGAAAAGAGGAGTGAGAGTAAACGCTATAGCTCCAGGATACATACAATCTGAAATGACAGATGTTCTTAGTGAAGATGTTAAGAAAGAGTTTGCAAAAAACATCCCTATGGGTGAAATGGGAACTCCGGAAGATATTGCCAATGCGGTACTGTTTCTTTCTTCTGACCTTTCTAGCTATATTACTGGTCAAACTTTAAGTGTTAATGGTGGAATGTTGATGCCATAAGGGCGTTTAAGATATAAAAGTCTTGAAAAATCACATTAAATTTGATACTATCATAATAGAAAAAATTAATGAAAAAACCAAGGAGGAAAAAGAATGTTAGATAAAATCAAAGAAGTAGTAGTAGATCAATTGGGTGTAGACGCAGATCAAGTAACTCTTGAGGCGAACTTCGTAGACGATCTAGGAGCAGATTCTCTAGATACAGTTGAGCTAATAATGGCTTTCGAAGAAGAGTTTGACGTAGAAATTCCTGATACAGAAGCTGAAAAGATCAAAACTGTTCAAGACGTAGTAAACTACATCGAATCTAATAAGTAATATTTTAAGGTTATAGGGGTAATTAATTACCCCTATAATTGTATTTACAGGAAATTGAAAAAATCGCTTATTATAGTGGTTTCTCTCATTTACGATAAAATAAAAAAAGTTTCATGAAGAGGTGAAGGATAAAGTGAGAAGAGTTGTAGTAACTGGAATAGGCCTTGTAACTGCTTTGGGAACAGGGGTAGAAAAAACTTGGAAAGCCATAAAAGAGGGGAAAACTGGAGTAGGAAGCATCGAATCTTTTGACGCTACTGAGGACCCTGTAAAAATTGCAGCCGAAGTAAAGGACTTTGACCCTACAGAATTTGGAATTGAAAAAAAAGAAGTTAAAAAACTTGCTAGAAATACACAATTTGCCATAGCAGCTTCAAAAATGGCAATAGAGGATTCGAAACTTGAAATCACTGCTGAAAATGCAGAAAGAGTAGGAGTGATTGTATCTTCTGGTATAGGTGGTATAGAGGTAATGGAGCAGCAGCATGAAGTAATGCTGAGTAAAGGGGTAAAGAGAATATCTCCTTTCACAATACCAGCAATGATATCAAATATGGCTGCTGGAAACGTAGCAATATATACGGGAGCAAAGGGACCTAATAAAGCTGTGGTAACTGCTTGTGCAGCAGGAACTCATTCTATAGGGGATGCCTTTGAGACTATAAGAAACGGTAAAGCAGATGCAATGATAGCAGGGGGTACAGAAGCCTGTATCACTAAGTTTGCCATCAATGGATTTGCAAATATGAAAGCCCTTTCAACTAGAAACGATGAGCCAGAAAAAGCATCTAGACCATTTACAGCTGACAGAGATGGATTTGTAATGGGTGAAGGTTCTGGGATAGTGATATTAGAAGAACTAGAAGCAGCAAAGGCAAGAGGGGCAAAGATATATGCTGAAGTTGTAGGATATGGTGAAACTTGTGATGCTTACCATATAACGTCGCCTGCTGAAGGTGGAGAAGGCGGAGCAAGAGCTATGAAAATGGCACTTGATCAAGGTGGAATCGATTTGTCAGAAGTTGATTACATAAATGCCCACGGAACTTCTACTCCTGCAAATGACAGAAATGAAACTGCTTCAATAAAAACAATATTTGGAGACCATGCGTATAAACTTGCAGTATCTTCGACTAAAGGTGCTACTGGACACGGTCTAGGGGCTGCAGGAGGAATCGAAGGGGCTTTCTTAGCACTTGCTATAAGCGAGGGAGTAATGCCTCCTACGATCAATAGTGACACTCCAGATCCAGAATTAGATCTTAATTATGTACCAAATGTAGCTGTGGAAAAAGAGATAAGAGTGGGTCTTTCAAACTCTCTAGGTTTCGGAGGACACAACGCAGTTATTGCAATGAAAAAATATAAATAAGAGGTGTAAAGGACAGTGGGAGAAAGTTGTTTTGCGGAACTTGAAAAAAGATTGCAGTACACATTTAACAGCAAAAAACTTCTGAAGCATGCCTTAATTCACAGGTCTTATGGAAATGAAAACTGGGATTATAAAAAGGTAAACAATGAGAGACTAGAACTGCTAGGAGACGCAGTTCTAGATCTTGTTGTTACAGAATATCTTTATTTACATTTTACCAGTTCAAGCGAAGGTGACCTGGCAAAGCTAAAGTCAATGATTGTCAGCGAACCTGTGCTTGCTAAAATTTCTAGAAAACTTGGAGTGGGGAATCATCTTCTTTTGAGTAAAGGAGAGGAGCTTACAGGAGGAAGAGACAGGAGTTCAATATTAGGAGACGTATTTGAAGCAATATTAGGTGCAGTATATCTTGACTCTAATTTTATGCTAGCTAAAGAGTTTGCCATAAAGCATCTTAAGAGATTTATAGATCATATAGATGAAAATGAAGACCTTATAGATTTTAAAACTATTCTTCAGGAATTTAGCCAGAGAGAATATAAGGTTATTCCATCTTATGAAGTTATAAAAGAGATGGGCCCTGACCACAGAAAATCTTTTGAAATAGCAGTAAAAATAAACGATGATTTAATGGGACTTGGAACAGGCAGAAATAAAAAAAGTGCAGAGCAGTCAGCAGCAAGAAATGCCTGCAGAAAACTAGGAGTAAAGGCATATGAAACACTATAATATTCCTGTTTTTATAAGTCATTTTGGATGCCCAAATTCATGTGTCTTTTGCAATCAAAAGAAGATCACAGGGATAGAAACGGATGTAACTACCGATGAGTTAGAATCTATCATTGAAGATTATTTAAAAACTCTTCCAAAGGAATCAAAAAAAGAAGTGGCTTTCTTTGGTGGAACTTTTACAGGAATCTCGGTAGATCTTCAAAAAAGTTATCTAGGGGTAGTTAAAAAGTATATCGATCAAGGAAAAATAGATGGAATAAGACTTTCTACAAGACCTGACTATATCTCCCATGAAATACTTTTTTTGCTCAAAGAGTACGGTGTAACCACGATAGAACTTGGAGTTCAATCTCTTGATGCTGATGTTTTGAAACTTTCAGGGAGAGGGTACAATCCAGAGAAAGTTTTTGAAGCTTCTTCAATGATCAAAGAAGCTGGGATAAGCCTTGGGATACAGCTCATGCCCGGCCTTCCAGGATCAACTAATGAAAAAGATTTTATAAGTGCTAAAAAAGTAGTGGGGATAGGGCCTGATATGGTCAGGATATACCCCACTCTTGTCATAAACGGAACTCAAATGGAAAAAATGTACTATGAGGGCAGCTTTGTTCCTATGACACTAAGGGAAGCAGTCGATAGAGTGGTTCCCATTTATGCAATTTTTGAAAAATCAGGAATAAATATCATAAGAGTGGGACTCCAACCATCTGATGATATAAGAGAAGAGGGTGTGATTGTGGACGGACCTTTTCATCCCGCATTCCGTGAACTGGTGGAGGGTGAGATATATTCTGTTTTTTTGAAAAAGAAACAAGCTGAAGATGGAGACCTAGATATAAAAGCAAATGAAAAAAATATATCGAAGATCGTAGGTAATAAAGGGATCAACAGAAAAACTTTTGGGAAGAATTTTAAGATATCGATAGATAACAGTCTAAGTCTAAAAGAGATAAGTGTAAATGGAAATCTGATAACGAGAGAAGAAATTTTGAACGGAGTAATATAAGATGAATCAGATAATTATAAATGTTGATGATTTTCAGACCCGGGCGGCTTTATTGGAAGAGGATAAGCTTGCTGAATTTTTTATAGAGAGAAGTGACGAGGTAAAGGTCACGGGAAATATCTACAAGGGCAAGGTGGCTAATGTACTTCCAGGCATGGAGTCTGCCTTTTTGGATATAGGACTTGAAAAAAATGCTTTTTTGTATGTCAAAGACCTGAGAGAATTTGAAGAGATGTACCTTGATGGGATAGAAAACAGTGATAGACCGATAGAAGATCTCTTGAACGTAGGGGATGAGGTAGTTGTCCAGATACTAAAAGATCCTAGGGGAACAAAGGGTGCTAGGGTAACAACTCATTATACTATTCCAGGTAAGTATCTGGTTCTTATGCCAAATAATGATTATATAGCAATATCTCAGAAAATAAAGAATGACAAAGAGAGAAAAAGGTTGGAGGAGTTGCTGAGTGAGATAAAACCAGACAACATGGGGTTTATAATAAGGACTGCGGCAGAGGGGAAAAATGAACTTCACTTTGAAAGAGAAGTGGAGTATTTGGTAAAGAAGTGGCATGATATAGAGAGAAAAATAAGCCGTTCTAAGCCTGGAGATATAATCTACAGAGATAACGAACTTGTAAATACTGTTTTGAGAGATATATTTTCTTCAAATATAGATGAACTTGTAATAGATAATGAGAAAAAATACTGGGAAATTATAGACTATATAAATGCTTTTAGTGAAAGCTCTATGAAAACTAAAATAAAACTTTACAACGAAAATTTTCCTATATTTGAAACCTATGGAGTAAACAGTCAACTAGACAAGGCTCTTAGGGAGGTAGTGTGGCTCGAGTGTGGAGGCTATCTCGTAATCCAAAGGACGGAAGCCCTGGTCAGTATAGATGTAAATACTGGGAAAAACACTGGACGGATGAATCTAGAGGATACGGTTTTTGAAACTAATATAGAGGCTGCGAAAGAGATACCAAGACAGCTTAGACTGAGGAACATGAGTGGCATAATAATAATAGATTTCATTGATATGAGACACGAGGAAGACAAAATAAAAGTCACGGAGGTTCTTGAAGAACATCTGAAAAAAGACAGGATAAAAAATAATATTATTCATTTTACGGACCTAGGACTTATTGAGATGACGAGAAAAAGAGTCGGGAAACCTCTGAGTCATTATTTTCAGGAGGAGTGTAGCCACTGTAAGGGAACAGGTAAGATAAAGTCCAAAGATTCTGTCATAAATGATGTCATAACTGAAATAAAAATTTTTTCAGAGGAAAAAGATGTTTCTATAATAAAACTTAAAATATCAAAAGAATTAAACGGTTTTTTTAAAGGGATATATGATGATTTTATAAAGGTTTATCTAAAATCCAAAGGGAAATTTTTTAAAGTGGAAGTAGATCCTCTTAAGGATAATTATGATTATGAAATTTTACTCGAAGTATAGGTGGGTTGATAGATGAAAATAGGAGTTTATGCAGGGAGTTTTGATCCTATAACAAAAGGACATGAGGACATAATAAAAAGAGCTGCCAATCTAACAGATAAACTTATTATAGGGATATTGAATAGTGCTTCAAAAAAATATTGGTTTGACCTAAATGAAAGAGAAGAGCTGATTAAAAAAGTGGTAGGGAACTTGGATAACGTAGAAATAATGAGCTTTAACGGACTTCTTGTGAATTTTATGAAAGAAAACGGAGCAAATATTGTTTTCAGGGGTCTTAGGGCGGTATCAGATTATGAATATGAACTTCAGATGGCCTTAGGTAATTCTGTTCTATCAAATGGAGAACTTGAGACTGTGTTTTTACCGGCTTCAAGGGAAAATCTTTATCTTAGTTCTAGTCTCGTAAGAGAAGTAGCTTTAAATAAAGGAAATTTAGAGCATTTTGTGAATAGAAAAATCGTGGAAGATATAAGTAAAAAAGTAGAAGAAATGATCGAAGAGGGGAAGTAATTGGCTAAGGATAAGAGTCTTTATGTATGCAGTAGTTGTGGATATAAAAGTGCAAAATGGCTTGGGAAATGCCCTGACTGTGAGGAGTGGGGTACTCTAGAAGAGGAAACTGACATGCCCTCTGCAACAAGAAGAAATCTGTCTAAGGGCTCATCCTCTGGAAAATCCAATGTAAAAATACTGAATTTTTCCCAGATAGAGGTGGAAGGGAATTATAGATACACGACTAAACTGAAAGAATTTGACAGAGTACTAGGAGGAGGTCTTGTCCAAGGAGAAGTGGTGCTTATAACGGGAAATCCTGGAATAGGAAAATCTACTCTTCTTTTGCAGGCAGCTAAAGAGTATACTGAATATGGAGATGTAATATATATATCTGGTGAAGAATCTCCGTCACAGATAAAAAATAGGGGAGAAAGGTTGGGAATCTTCTCTGAAAATCTTTTCATAATGTCCGAAACAGAGATAGAGACAATATATGAACATCTTTCTTTTAAGAAACCAAAAGTGGTTGTTGTAGACTCTATTCAGACTCTTTACAGTTCAAATTTGGATTCTATACCAGGAACACCTACTCAGATAAGAGAGTGCACACTAAGAATAGTAGAACTTGCAAAGAACTATAATATATCCTTCTTTATAGTGGGTCATATAACAAAAGACGGTAAAGTAGCGGGACCTAAAATGCTAGAACACATGGTGGATGCCGTACTTAATTTTGAAGGTGAAGAGGGACTTTTTTACAGAATACTCAGAAGTATAAAAAATAGGTTTGGTTCGACCAATGAATTGGGTATTTTCAACATGGAAGAGGATGGCATGAGAGAGGTAAAAAACTCATCTGAATTTTTTCTTAGCGAGCGCGAAGAAAAAAACATAGGAAGTATGATTGTGCCGGTTTTAGAAGGATCAAAGGTCTTTCTTTTGGAAGTTCAGTCTCTTATAACAGACTCTCCTTTTGGAATTCCTAAAAGGATTGTTCAGGGGCTAGATAAAAATAGGGTGCAAATATTAAGTGCTGTGGCAGAAAAAAAGGCAGGAGTTGCTTTTTCGACAAAAGACCTTTTTGTCAACATACCTGGTGGGATAACGGTAAAAGATCCATCGGCTGACTTGGCATTTTTGATATCTATGTTATCGATATATAATGGGATAGAGATAAGTCAAAAAATAGCGGCAGTTGGAGAACTCGGACTAAGAGGAGAGATAAGAAAAATTTCCTTTATGGACAAGAGGCTGAGAGAACTTGAAAAACTTGGATTTACGGGAGTATACGTTCCTGAATCTAATAGGAAAGATATAGAGAAAAATAATTATAAACTGAAGCTTATCTACTTGAAAAGTATAGACGAGCTTTTGGAAAGGATGAGATAATATGAAAAATCAAGAAAAATTAGTGGACATCCTTTCAAGTGTCACTCCCGGGACACTTCTCAGAGAGGGTTTAGATAATATTCTAGATGCTGGAACCGGTGCACTTTTGGTCATTGGAATCGACGAAAATATAGAGAGTATGTTAGATGGTGGGTTTTTTATAAACTGTGAGTACAACTCTCAGAGGATATATGAACTTGCAAAAATGGATGGAGCCATAATTTTGGATTATACAGCTGAGAGAATACTCTATGCAAATGTACATATGCAGCCTGACAAGAATTATACTACAGATGAGAGTGGGACAAGGCACAGAACCGCTCAGAGAATAGCTAAACAGTGTAATAAACTGGTCATAGCCATATCTGAAAAAAGAAACAGAATAACTTTGTACAAAGGTGAACTGAGATATAAGCTTCGGGATATAGGAGAGATAATGACGGAAGCCACTCAGGCAATAAAAACTTTTGAAAGATATAAAACTGTTTTGGATAAAGCTCTTGCAAACCTAACAATAATGGAGTTTGATGACTTGGTAACTCTTTATGAGGTAACTACCATACTTCAGAGGTTTGAAATGATATTTAGAATAAAACAAGAGGTAAGAAACTATGTAGCCGAACTAGGAGTAGAGGGGCGGCTTATAAACCTTCAGTTAGAAGAGTTACTTCAGGGACTGAAAGATGAAAAAATGAACTTTATAAAGGATTATTACAACAATGAAAAAGGTGAGCTGGATGTAAACCAAATTAATTTGGAACTGGATAAATTGACTGATGAGGAACTACTAGAGCAAGAAAAACTGTCATTTATTCTTGGATATGGGAAAACATATTCTACATTGGATAATAAAGTAAGTCCTAAGGGCTACAGAATACTTGGTAAGATAACAAGACTTAATAAGCGTGATGTAGAAAAGATCATAACAGAATATGATGATCTAGCCTCTATAAAAGAAGCAAGTATTGAAGATCTATATGAGATAAGGGGGATAAGTAAATTTAAAGCGAGGTCCATAAAAAACGGCTTGAAACGTCTTAAGTTTACCCTTGAATTGGAAAGATAGCAGAATCTTTAAAAAGGGGGAGGATTTATAATGGGCAAAGAGAACAACATGTACACATTGGAAGAATTGCTAGAATTGATAAAGAGTCGTATAGGGGGATTTGGAAAATTTATTTTTGTTCCTATTTTCTTTCTTTATCTTCTTACCGGAGTATTTTTAGTTGGTCCAGATGAGGAAGCCGCATTACTCTTGTTTGGTAAATATCAGAAAACAGCAGGACCTGGAATAAATTGGTATTTTCCAATACCTATAGCATCGCGGATCAAGGTAAAAACTACCAAGGTATATCGTGTAGAGGTAGGGTTCAGAACAATAAGCCTTGGACCTCCTGCAAAGTATAAGGATGTGAGAGAGGAGTCTCTTATTCTTACAGGGGACGAGAATATTCTTGATGTGGATTTTAGTGTACAGTATAAGATAACAGACCTTAAAAAGTTTTTGTTTAATCTGGGAGATCCTGAAAAAACAATAAAAGATGCATCAGAAGCAAGTATGAGACAAATAGTTGGTAAATTTAACCTCGATGAAACCCTGACTGAAGGAAAATCAAATATACAGATTCAGACCCGTGAAAAGTTGCAAGAGATCCTTAAGAAATATGATAGTGGAATAACTGTATTGAATGTACAGCTTCAAGATGTTCAGCCGCCTAAAGAGGTAGTGCAGGCCTTTAAGGATGTAGCTAGTGCCAGAGAAGATAGAATTCGTTATATAAATGAAGCTAATGGTTACAGGAACGATATAATACCAAAGGCTAGAGGTGAGGCCTTTAAAGTATTGAATGATGCTGAAGGGTACAGAGAAAAAAGGGTGAAAGAAGCTCAGGGAGATGCAGTGAGATTCTTGAAACTTTATGAAAATTATAAACTGGGTAAAGAGGTAACAAAAACTAGACTTTATCTTGAAAACCTTGAGAGAAATCTAAAAGATGTGGACAAGGTAATAATAGACTCTGATGTGAAAAACGGAGTACTGAACCTGATTCAAGAGGAGGGGAAAACAAATGAAAAAAGGAATTAATGTCGTTTTAATCCTCATTGTAATTGTTTTTACATCTTCGGTATTCCAGGTTTCAGAAATTCAGAAGGCTGTAGTTTTAAGATTTGGTAAACCAGTAGGTGCTGGAATAACTACTTCTGGACTTAAGTTTAAAGTACCTTTTATTGATAATGTTGTATATTTTGATAAGAGGCTTTTAGATTATGATGCAGAACCTAAAGATCTGATAACGAAAGACAAAAAAAATATAGTAATAGATAATTATGCTAGATGGAGAATAATCGATCCACTCCTGTTTCTTCAGACTGTACAGGATGAAAAAGGGGCCCAGGCAAGGCTTGATGATATAATCTACTCTGAAATAAGAGAGAGGCTTGGACAGTATACATTTTTAGAAATTATCGCATTTAAAAGAGATGAGATAATGGAGATAGTTACCCGTGAAAGCTGGGAAAAAACCAAAAAGTTGGGAATAGAAATAGTAGATGTAAGAATAAAAAGAGCCGAACTGCCTAAGGAAAACGAAGAAAATGTCTACAGAAGAATGGAAGCTGAAAGACATCAACAGGCTAAAAAATATCGTGCAGAGGGGCAGGAAAAAGCCCTTGAGATAACATCTCAGGCAGATAAAGAGAAGACAGTTATTCTAGCGGAGGCTTATGAAAAATCAGAATCTATAAAGGGTGAAGGGGACGCAAAGGCTTTGGAAATATATGCAGATGCATATAATCGCGACCCTGAATTTTATAAATTTACCAGAACTCTTTCAGCTTATGATACTATACTTTCCGGAAGTGGAAAATCTAAAATCATAATGTCTACAGAATCTGAAATTTGGAAAATATTGAATGAAAAATAGTAATAGTATATATAAAAGAAGCTGGCATTTTGCCAGCTTCTTTTATATTAAGAGAATAAAAAATCAAATGAATCTATTTTTCTAAGGTATCCCAGTAAGAAGGGTCGTTATCCTTCATGCAGTGAACAGTAATTCCATTTTGTATATGGTTATTTATGCACTCACAACATTTTCCGTGATGGATACACTCAGTGTTTGGGCAAGTACAATTTTCCTTGTTACAGCTCATGTTTTCTCCTTATTATAACTATTTTTTATTAATTTTATTTTTATTATTGAGTATATTTTATGTGTATTTACATATTTTGTCAATATGAAAGTTCCACTCTAGGTGTACACCAAAGTTTGGGGTAAAGATCTTATTTTTTTATTTTTAGAGGATTTTAGAAGGATATCTGAAATATATAGATAAGAAAATCATCTTAAGTATATGGGTGGTAGCTATGCATGAATTTATAAGTTTTATAAATAATATCATTATAAATATTTGCCAGTTTTTGGCTACAATTGTAATTTTTTTGGGTGTTATAAACTCTGTAATAATATACTCAAAAGATTTTATTTTTAGAAAGCACAGTTTTGGATCCATGAAAAGAAGTAGGTTAGAAATTGGAAATTCATTCTCCCTCGGACTATCTTTTCTAATAGGTGCAAGTATACTGAAAACGATATTGGCTCCGACATGGACAGATATAGGTAAGCTTGCTGCAACAATATTAATAAGAACCTTTCTAAATTACTTTTTACTGAGAGATATTGAAAGCATTTTTGAAAAGCCAAAAGCTGATAAAGAACAAAAGACAAAGTAACTTGCAGTGGACCATCCTGCCTTTAAATTTTATTTTTATGGAAAAAATTTACAGTTAAAAATTTCCTGTACTTTCATTTTTTTAACGTGCGGACCAGTATAGAACTTTGAGAGTCCTCAATAGAATCAAATTAGAGTCTATCAAAAATAAAAATTCTTCATATGATGTAATATCTTTAAAAAACTATGAGGTATCTATATTTTGATGTAATTAATAATCAATCTTTCCAATTGTTATTCTACTAGAATAACATGCCCCTAAAATATAAATGAGTGTTTTTTATAATTCAGAAAGATAAAAATTATCTCTTTATATTGTTAAAAATCTAGCTTGGAAAATTTCTTAGTTGACAGATAAAGAAAATAGAGTTATGATTTGAAAATAGGGTGCAGGGGTATATCGGGTAGGGATATAAAATTCACCTTAATATATTATAGTATGGAAAAAATTTTACAAAGACAGAAAGGGGTACTTTTTATGAATAAAAAGTTTAAAATAGAGGGGATAAGTTGTCAGGCATGTGTATCTAGAATAGAAAAGGCAGTTGGGAAGATTGAAGGAATGGATTCAGCATCAGTAAATTCTGTTTCTGAGATACTTACAGTAGAATTCAACGAAAAAAAAATATCGGTAAAAGATATAGAGAAAATTGTATCTGACCTGGGGTATGCCATAGAAGAGATAGGTGGGGAATTAAAAAAAGCCACACTCAAAATAAGTGGGATGACTTGTCAAAGCTGTGTCTCTAGAATAGAGAAAAAAACTGCCGAACTGCCGGGAGTAGAAAAGATAAATGTAAACCTTGCTACAGAAAAGGCTGTAATTGAATTCAAAAAGAGTGAAGTGAAAATATCAGAAATTGTGAAGTTCATAAATGAACTGGGATACAAGACTTTAAAAGAGGAGAGTTTCAAAGATTTTGCAGCTGACAAGAAACAGAAAGATCTTGAGAATGAATGGAAAAAATTTGTTATAGCTATAATATTTGCAGTTTCTGTTTTTTATATATCTATGGGACATATGATAGGCCTGCCTATACCGCAGATTATAAATCCAGAAAATAATCCCATGATTTTTGCCATGACACAACTTGTTCTTTCTATTCCGGTAATAATTACAGGAAAAAGATTTTATGTGACAGGGGTAAAGCTTCTTGTGAAACTCTCTCCTAATATGGATTCCCTTATCGCCATGGGAACAGGGGCTGCAATAGTCTACAGTCTCTACGGAACCTACATGATAAGCAGAGGAAATGTGGAGTATGCCCGTGTGCTCTACTATGAATCTGCCGTAGTGATATTGGCTCTTATCATGCTAGGGAAGTATTTAGAAAACGTAAGTAAGGGAAGGACTTCAGAAGCCATAAAAAAACTCATGGGGCTTCAGCCTAAAAAAGCTAACCTAATAAAAAATGGTGATATAGTGGAAATTGATATAGAGGATGTAGAAAAAGGGGATATATTACTTGTGAAACCAGGGGAAAGCATCCCTGTAGATGGTGAGGTGACAGATGGGAACTCCAGTGTAGATGAGTCGATGCTCACGGGAGAGAGCATTCCTGTAGAAAAAACTCCAGGATCAAAGGTTGTGGGAGCCAGTATAAATAAAAATGGAAGCATAAATATGAAGGCAACTGCAGTAGGGGCTGATACAGCCTTGGCAAAAATAGTAAAACTAGTGGAAGATGCCCAGGGGTCAAAGGCTCCTATTGCTAGAATGGCTGATGTGATTTCAGGATATTTTGTTCCTGTGGTCATAGGGATAGCTGTGATTTCGGCGATTACATGGTATGTTCTCGGAACTACAGGAAAAGTAGCACTCTCTGCAACACCTGCAATATTTTCTTTGAGTATATTTATAGCTGTGCTAGTCATAGCGTGCCCTTGCTCACTAGGTCTTGCAACTCCCACTGCTATTATGGTAGGGACCGGAAAGGGGGCCGAATATGGGATTCTTATAAAAGGTGGAGAAGCTTTGGAAATGGCTCATAAAATAGACACAGTGATTTTTGACAAGACTGGAACTATAACAGAGGGGAAGCCGAAGCTGACGGATGTAATCAGCTCTGGAGAATTTCAGAGCGATGAGATATTAAGACTAGCTGCTTCGGCAGAACTTCATTCAGAGCATCCCCTAGGAGATGCCATAGTGGAAGGGGCTAGGGAGAAGGGAATAAAACTTGCAGATATAGAAAAATTTAATTCTATAACAGGGATGGGTATAGAGGCCTTGGTAGACGGGAAAAATGTGCTGGTAGGAAATCAGAAACTTATGAAGACTAAGGGTATAGAGGTAAATTTCACTCCTGAAGAAGATAAGTTGTCAAAAGAGGGAAAGACCCTCATGCTGGTGGCAGTAGACGGGAAATTCCAAGGGGTAGTGGCAGTGGCTGACACTGTGAAAAAGACATCTAAGGAGGCTGTGAAAATTTTAAAAGAGATGGGGATAAAAGTAGCAATGATAACAGGAGATAACACCCTCACCGCCGAGGCGATAGCAAGAGAAGTGGGGATAGAGATAGTACTCTCAGAGGTTATGCCGGAGGATAAATCTATAGAGGTGAAGAGACTGCAAGAGAATGGTTCAAGAGTGGCGATGGTGGGTGACGGTATAAATGATGCACCTGCTCTGGCCCAGTCAGACGTGGGCATTGCCATAGGAAGCGGTACAGATGTTGCCATAGAAAGTGCTGATATTGTTCTCATGAAAAGTGATATTAAAGATGTAGCTTCTGCAATACAGCTAAGTCATGCTACAATAAGAAATATAAAGCAGAATCTTTTCTGGGCATTTGCCTACAACAGTATGGGTATACCTGTAGCTGCAGGAGCTCTTTATCTCGTTACTGGGCATCTTCTAAATCCAATGATTGCAGGAGCAGCAATGGCTATGAGCTCGGTATCTGTGGTAACCAATGCCTTGAGGCTTAGATTTTTTAGACCTAAATTTTAGAAGGGGGATAGTCGATGGATAAAAAAGAGTGCTGCCAAGTGAAAACTGCACATCACTCGGCAGATTTTAAGAAAAAAATAAATAATAGATTGAACCGTATAGAGGGGCAAATAAGAGGCGTAAAGAGAATGGTGGATGAAGATGTATATTGTGATGATATACTAAATCAAGTGGCCTCTGTAAAATCTGCAATGGACGGGGTGGCAAAAGCACTTTTGGAAGCTCACATGAAAAGCTGTGTGGCAGAGCAGATAAGAGACGGGCATGATGAGGTTATAGAGGAACTTTTTTATACTATAAAAAAACTTCTCAAATAAAATTCACAGAAATGCCATGAAAAGGTGCTAAAATATCCACAGGAGGTGGAGAATATGGGAATTCTAAAACTATCTTTATATTTGACTATTATGCTTGTTATGGCATCTTATTTTAGAAAAAAAGCCATTTCAGCAGATAAGAGGTCACCAGTAGTAGTAAAAATAACAAAGGCAATAATGAAATAAAAAATACTATAACATATAAAAGAAAATAAGAGTCCTGGTTCAGGGACTCTTTTTTAAACTAAAAAATAGGTGATATGTGATGAAAAAAATACTTGTGGTAGAAGATGAGTGGAAGATGAGAAAACTAATAAAAGATTATCTAGTCAAAGAAGGATACCAGATTGACGAGTCCGGGGATGGCAAACAGGCAGTGGAAATGTTTCAAGAGGGGGGGTATGATCTTATAATTCTAGATATAATGCTTCCTAAAATGGATGGGTGGAGCGTATGCCGTGAAATAAGAAGAGAATCAATGATCCCTATCATTATGCTTACGGCACGGAGTGAAGAGAATGATCAGATCTTTGGATTTGAGCTAGAAGCAGATGAATACATAACAAAACCTTTTAATCCGACACTTCTTGTAGCTAGAATAAAAGCCATATTCAGACGGGCTGGAAAACCAGATAAAATAAGCCGTGGAGATATAGATATAGATGAAGGCAGCAGAAAAGTAGAGATAAAGGGAGAGGCGGTGGAACTCACTTCTAAGGAGTTTGAAATGCTTCTCTATTTTGTACAAAACAGAGGTCTAGCTCTATCCAGGGAGAAGATATTAAATTCAGTATGGGGCTGGGATTATTTTGGAGATGTTAGAACGGTGGACACTCATGTAAAAAGACTGAGAAAAAAAATAGGGGAAGTATATATCCAGACAATAAGAGGTTTCGGCTACCGTTTTGAGGAGGGATAATGAGAATAAGGACTAAGATTTTTTTTCTGATATTCAGCGTAGTTCTCTTTATTATGATGGGCTTTTATGTGATTACAGAGTTTTATCTTGAGAAATTCTATATAGACAGCAAAAAAGAAAATCTGAAATCAGTATCACAGATCATATCAAACCCTGGACACCCTCTGGATTTTGAGCAATTAGAAAGAGAAAATAACGTGACAATATACATAAGACAGTTTTCTAATGATATTTTTGTTTCTTCAGAAGAGTTATATATAGAGGGACTAGAGAAGAAGGGGGTACTCCAGCACATAAGGGATGGGAAACAGGTTTTTCAAAAAATTAAGATTGATGACCCTGTGGGAGAATTCATGATCTTATTTACCCCCTATCAAAATAACAGATTTGTAGAGATAAGGACCCCTATAAGTTCCATAAAAGAATCGGTTCAGGTGGCAAACAGATATTATATGAGAATTATAGTCTACGCCTTAGGCTTTGGACTTGTTATGGCCTTTGTTTTTTCAAAAAAGATAACTCAGCCCATTCTTCACCTAAAGGAAATAACAAAGGGGATATCAAACCTGAATTTCTCAATGAAATTTTATTCTCAGAGAAAAGATGAGATAGGCGAACTGGGAAACAGCATAAACAGGATGGGTGACATTCTCTACGATACCATAGACGATCTCAATATTGCAAACCTGGAGTTAAAAAAAGATATAGAGAGAGAAAAAAAACTGGAAAGTCTGAGGAAAGAATTTGTGGCCAGCGTGAGCCACGAACTGAAAACCCCAATAGCTCTAATACAGGGGTATGCTCAAGGGCTGATGGAGGGGATTGCCACAGAGGAGGACCGGGATTTTTACTGCGGGGTCATAGTGGATGAAAGCAGGAAGATGGATGAGCTTGTGAAGGAGCTCCTCCTTATATCTCAGATAGAGGCAGGCTACCTGGAGCTAGATATCCGAAAGATAAATATAGGGAAGATGACAAGACAGGTAATGGATAAGTATTATATGGAGTTTGAAAAATACGATATCTCCTATCCTGAGGTTGATATATCAGCATTTGGAGACTGGAAATATATCAAAAGAGTATTGGAAAACCTTGTGAGTAATGCCTTCAAATATACTCCGGAAAATGGGAAGATAAAAGTCCACGTCGATGAAGACGGTGAAAAATACAGGGTAGAAGTCATAAATACATGCAGAGAACTGACTAAAGAGGAGTTAGAAGAGATATGGGCTCCATTTTATAGGGGGGATAAATCTAGAAGCAGTGAAGGTACGGGCCTTGGTTTGGCTATAGTAAAGGGAGTTTTGGAAAAGCACAAAAGCAGCTACGGAGTGGAACTAAAAGACGGAAAGGTAATATTCTGGTTTGATCTTGATAAAGCAATATAAAGAGGAGTCCGAGGGGACTCCTTTTTAAAATTATAAAGAATAATTTGCCGATAAAGTTATCATATAAGATTCGTGGGACATTCCACCCCAGCTTTCATAGGAGGCATCGTGATAGTCATATTCGATATCTTTTTTATCATTGTCCTCTGCTAAATAGTACTTTTGAAAGTTTACTGAAAGTCCCATGGAAAAAGTTTCAGTAAATAAGTAATCAACTCCTAATCCTAAAGAAATATAATACATATTATCTACACTATCATAGAAAATTGAATCTTTATCATTAGAACCAGGTTGGCTATCTCCTGCTGAATCTCCCATAAAATCACCATTTAAAGTGTAGGTTCCGGCAGGGTAATAATGGATATCTTCTGCTTCTCCCCAGGCCCATATAGAACCTCTAATGTATGAGTTAAATATCCATTTGTTTTTTCTATAATTAAAATTAAGACCGATGTAGGGTGTAAAAAATTTTTGTTCGTAGTCTATGTTATCTCCGTAAAGTTCCACATCTTGTATTCGGAAGCCATCATCATACATTGTACCATCATCGTATACATAATTATCTAATTTATCATTGGCGATATCTCCATAACTATAGACACCACTTCCATCATATGAGCTCCATCTGAACTTATCATATCTAAAACCAAAAACAGTTGATAGTGAATAGTTGTCTTTAGCGAGAATCAATATGTTCAAGTTGGCATCAAGCATGATCCCCTCTTCCAAATCAGAGCTACTGCTAGAATAATCTGTCCATCCTTCATCTTCACCTATTCTCCAATCGTAATCAGTCATGTTGTCACTACCATCACTAGCGTTTAACCATGCACCAAAGTTAAATAAAATTCTGTCGGTTAATCCTACTGAAGTCTCTGCACCGATCATTAAGACATTATCTAAATCCCATGTCAATTCACTGACCTTTTGGTCTGTGCCAAAAAAATTGTCATAAACGTATTCTTTAGATTCACCATTTAAAATTCCTGTGGAGATGGAAATAGACACTGGTATTCTACTCTCACTTTCTACCATAAAAACTTCATTTGAAGTTGCAGACATGGAATAGCTGTTTGAAACTGTGAGCATAAAAAAAGCTGCCAGCAGAGCCAGCCTGTTATTTTTGATATTTGCCAATTGCATAAAATTTCTCCCCTTTTTTTACATTAATATAAAAATCCCCTCATTAAAGATAATAACCTTAAAAAATGGGAATTTCAAGCCCATCTCACTTTTAAACTGAGAGATAAGGGTATAAAAATTTAAAATAAATCTAATTTTTAATAAAAAGATATATTTTTTTAATATTTTTTTCTTATGATAAAAGTTTTTTTATTAAAATGTCATGAGTAAAATTTGTGTAAAAATACCTAGTGAAACTATCAAAGGAGTGATTAGGAGGCTAGCTTTTTTTTTTTTAATATGTTAAAATACTTTATATTTTATGAAATGAATAGATGAGGTGGAGATGTATGGAACAAATTGTTTTTGATTTGAAAAACCTGGATCTGCATAAGGTGGCGAAAGGAGTCAAATCTGGAAATTTGATCGTGTATCCCACAGATACAGTCTATGGCGTTGGAGCTATTATTGAAAAAGAAAATGCACTTATAAAAATATATGAAGCCAAAGAAAGAACATTTTCTTCGCCGCTTATAGCACTTGTTAGTGACGAGTCCAACGTAGAAAAAGTGGCTTATATTGATAAAAATAAAGCTGAGGTTGAAAAACTTATGAAGTTTTTCTGGCCAGGAGCCCTGACAATAATTCTCCATAAGAGGGAGAATGTCCCTTCTATAATGGTATCAGGTGGAGAGAGTGTAGGGGTAAGGATGCCAGATCATCAAGTTGCCTTAGATATAATAGAAGCCTGTGGAGGTATACTTGCTACTACAAGTGCCAATATATCAGGTGAACCCAGTCCAAAGAAATATTCGGAATTAAGTGAAGAGTTTAAAAAAAGAGTCGAAATACTAGTAGACGGAGGGGTTTGCAATCTCGGAATAGAGTCTACTATTATAGATATGAGAGAAAAGCCTTTGATTTTGAGACATGGAGGAGTAACAAAGGAAGAGATAGAGAAAATAATAGGAAAATTTTAAAATAAGCAAAAAACTTGTTATGTATGGAGGAGAATGAATGAAAGGTCAAAGGATTAACCCTAATAATCTAAACCCTATGCAGATGAATAGCATGAGTTCTATGGCGGGTATGATGAACACAATGCAAAAGATAGGTAAATCAAAGAGAAAATATACAATCAACCTAGATAAAGCCAATAAAAAGTTTTTATCTAAATTTATAGACGAGATCAAAAAACAATTTGGTGGATCACCTATACCTCAGGGACAGGGAGTAATTCTATTTTTGGACTACTTAAAAGCTGAATGTGAGAAAAAAGATAAAAAAGAGGTTAAGGTGAGCTTTGAAGAACTTGAATTTCTGAAAAAAATGCTTTCAGATTCACTAAAAGGAATCGAAAATATGAAGTTTAAATGGTATCAATTCCCTAAAAAGATATTTTTAAATATAATGCTTAAGCAATATAAATATCTGCTAGAAGAGATTAAAAAGTAATAGTATAGAGGAGCCTGAAGGGCTCCTTTTGTTTTAGGGTCAATTAAAATATGTGTATATTTTGAGGTTTTTCTTGAAAAAATAGGGTTTGAGAAGTACTATATTTAATAGGAAATAATCGATAAATTTACTTTTTAGAAAGGAAAAGATCTTTTATGTATAGAAAGCCAAAAGTTGTTGTAATAGGGGGAGGAACAGGACTCTCTGTTCTTCTTAGGGGTTTGAAGCATTTCCCAGTAGAGATAACTGCTATCGTAACAGTGGCAGATGACGGAGGAAGCAGCGGTAAACTGAGAGATGAATTCAATATACCTGCACCTGGGGATTTGAGAAATGTAATGGTTGCTCTCAGTGAAGTGGAGCCCCTTGTTGAAGAGCTTCTCCAGTACAGGTTTAAAGGAGAGAGTAGCCTAGGAGGTCATCCTCTTGGAAACCTTCTTCTCACAGCTATGGTAGGGGTAACTGGGGATCTAGCCAGTGCCATGAAGGGACTGAGAAAAGTATTTGATATCAAAGGCAACATACTCCCATCTACCTGTGAGAGTGTGACACTGTTTGCAGAGATGGAGGATGGAGAAATTATAGCCGGAGAATCTATGATTCCCAAAACTCAAAAGAGAATAGAGAGGGTTTTCTTTGAAAAAAATCCAAAACCTGTAACAGAAGCATTAACGGCTATAGAAAAGGCAGACCTCATAGTACTGGGAATAGGGAGCCTCTATACTAGCATAATCCCAAATCTTCTCATACCAGAGATGAGAGACTCCCTGGTGAAATCGAAGGCTAAAAAAGTATACATATGCAATGCAATGCAGCAGCCTGGGGAAACTAAGGGATATACGGTATCTGATCATATAAAAGCCATAAATCAGCATATGAATGGGGAATTTTTGGATGTGGTTGTCACAGATTCTAGTGAAATAGCTGAAAATATAATGGAAAAATATAATCATGAGGGGGCTGGAAAGGTGGAGGTCGACTTGGAAAATCTTGAAAAGATGAAAATAGATATTTTGGAGCAGAAACTCCTAGAGATAAGTAAAGAAGGGACAGTTAGACACCATCCTTACAGGCTGGCAGGAGCTATTTATTCACTTGTGGAATATTAGGGGGGAATTTATGTATAAACATGTATTTGGGCCAGTCCCCTCTAGAAGACTAGGGGTGTCATTAGGAGTAGATCTTGTAGAGGCAAAAACCTGCAACCTGAATTGTATATACTGTGAATGTGGTGGGAACAGCAGAACTTTCAGTGAAAGAGGGAGTTATGTAAATCTTGAAGAGGTTAAGGTTGAGCTTAAAAATGCTCTTAAAAAAATAAAACCTGATTATGTAACTTTTTCAGGCAGTGGGGAACCTACCCTTAACAGCGACATAGGAAAACTTATAAGATGGGTAAAGGAAAATTCGGATTCGAAAGTGGCAGTAATAACAAACTCAACTCTTCTTCATTTCGATGAAGTTATAACAGACATAATAGAGGCAGATGTGATAATGCCGTCACTAGATGCCATAAGTGAAGAGGTTTTTATAAAGGTAAACAGGCCACACGCATCTCTTAAGTCGGAGGATATTTTAGATGGACTTGTAAAATTATCTGAAAAATTTAAAGGGAAGATACTTTTAGAGATATTCATAGTAGAGGGAGTTAATGATACTCCTGAAGAGCTAAAACTTTTTGCGGATTTTCTAAAAAAGTTGGGTATAGAGGCGATACAGCTAAATACCCTGGCAAGACCAGGAGCTGTGGACTGGATACAGCCTGCTACCTTTAAAAGGTTGAAAGAGATAAAGAGGTACTTTGAATCCATTGGAATAGAGGGGATAGAAATAATAAAAAAATATAAAAATAGAGATCAAATAGAAAGTTATTCTCAAGAAGAGGAAAAGTTGATCTTAAACATGCTTTCTAAAAGACCTTACTCTCTTGAAGAACTTTCTGAAATGGTGGGGGAAAAAAAAGAAGAGCTACACAAATACTTGGAAATATTAGAAAAAGAGAGAAAAGTTGAGTTTCTGTATATGGATGGGTCTTTCTTTTTGAAAAAAGTTTAAAAAAAAATTGACAAACAACAGACAGTAATATATAATTACTTTGTCTGTCGCCGCTTTAGCTCATCTGGTAGAGCAACTGACTTGTAATCAGTAGGTGATTGGTTCGACTCCGATAAGCGGCACCATAATGCCCCGTTCGTCCAGTGGTGAGGACATCAGATTTTCACTCTGAAGACAGGAGTTCAATTCTCCTACGGGGTACCAAAATATTATGGACACAATTAAATATGGTGAGATTCCCGAGTGGCCAAAGGGAGCAGACTGTAAATCTGCCGGCTCTGCCTTCGAAGGTTCGAATCCTTCTCTCACCACCACTTTATCACTACACAACTGATCCTTTAATCTTGGGAAATTTGTGTGGATTTTTTTTTTACCGGAACTTGGATATTAAAGAAATTTATATAAAACAAAATCAGGAGGATTGAAATGGCTAAGGAAAAATTTTCAAGAACGAAACCCCATGTAAACGTAGGAACAATAGGACACGTTGACCATGGAAAAACAACAACAACTGCAGCAATCTCAAAAGTACTTTCTGACAAAGGACTTGCTAAGAGAGTAGATTTCGCAAACATCGACCAAGCACCAGAAGAGAGAGAAAGAGGAATCACAATCAACACAGCTCACATCGAGTATGAAACAGTAGCAAGACACTATGCTCACGTAGACTGTCCTGGCCATGCTGACTATGTAAAGAACATGATCACAGGAGCAGCTCAGATGGATGGAGCCATCCTAGTAGTATCAGCAGCAGACGGACCAATGCCTCAAACTAGAGAGCATATCCTTCTTTCAAGACAGGTAGGAGTACCTTATATCGTAGTATACCTAAACAAGGCAGATATGGTAGATGACGAAGAGTTATTAGAGCTAGTAGAAATGGAAGTAAGAGAATTACTAACAGACTACGGGTTCCCAGGGGACGACATACCTGTAATCGCAGGATCATCACTAGGAGCGCTTAACGGTGAAGCACAATGGGTAGCTAAAATCGAAGAGCTTATGGATGCAGTAGATAGCTACATTCCATCACCAGAAAGAGCAATAGACCAGCCATTCCTAATGCCAGTAGAAGACGTGTTCACGATCACAGGAAGAGGAACAGTAGTAACTGGAAGAGTAGAAAGAGGAATAATCAAAGTTGGAGAAGAGATTGCTATAATAGGTATCAGAGATACTCAAAAAGCAGTTTGTACAGGAGTAGAGATGTTCAGAAAGCTTCTTGATCAAGGAGAGGCTGGAGATAATATCGGAGCACTTCTAAGAGGAATCAAAAAAGAAGACGTAGAAAGAGGACAAGTTCTTGCTAAGCCAGGATCAATAACTCCACATACAGGATTCACATCAGAAGTATACGTACTAACAAAAGAAGAGGGTGGAAGACATACTCCATTCTTCTCTGGATACAGACCACAATTCTACTTCAGAACAACAGATATCACAGGAGCGATCTCTCTACCTGAAGGAGTAGAAATGGTAATGCCTGGAGACAACATTGAAATGACAGTAGAACTGATTCACCCAATCGCGATGGAAGAAGGGCTAAGATTCGCAATAAGAGAAGGTGGAAGAACTGTAGCTTCTGGAGTAGTTGCTACAATCACTAAATAATAACTTTTTAAAAGAGGTCAGATTTTTATCTGGCCTCTTTAATAATTTTAGAGAGTTTAATAAGCAATGAAAGCATAAGCATCTGGGATAGAGTACACTAATCATTGATGAAAAATATTTGTTTATAAAACTAAAAAAGAAGTTAAAAATTATATTATATTTTATAGCCATAGATTAGAATAAGTGATATAATGTACCCGAAATAAAATCCTTTTAAAAATCAAAGAACTCTCAAAAGTGTGTACACTATTCAGAAGGGTCTGTTTTTAAAAATAAAATTAAATGTACTTAATATATATTTAAATTAAATGCTATAATGCCCCTATAATTTAAAAGAATAGGAGGGATTGGAAATTATCGGCGAAATCAGTCTTACTGGAGTTCTTATATCAATTGCAGCTTTTCTTCTGGGCATAAAATTTCCAGACTGGGATTTAAAACTAAAATTAAAACACAGAAATATATTGACCCATAGTCCTGTTGTTATGATATTTTTTTATAAAATTTTTAAAGTAGAAAATAACATGGAGTTCAGGTTTTTTATAATGGGCTTTTCAATGGCTCTGGCACTCCATTTTATATTTGATCTGTTCCCTAAGGGGTGGTTCGGTGGGGCACTTTTAAAAGTACCTTTTATAGATAAAACTCTTTCACCAGGAGGAAGTATAGCTTCGCTTTTGACTTCAACCATTTTATGTATGGTCACAGCGATAAGTTATACGAAAAATTTTACTGAATTTATACTTTTATTTTTTCTTGGATTGTCTTCATTGGTTTTCAATATAAAAAAAGAGAAAAAGATTATAAGACCTCTTGCAGCTTTTGGGATGCTTTACATGATAATGGGTTCAGTGAGGTATGAAATACTTTTTAGATACTTTACAAAAGGAATACTTGCTTTGCAAAGAGTTGTTTCTGAAATGATGACAGCGATATAAAGTTTGTTTTGTTGACAATACTAACTTAAATTTAATATACTTACTAAGAAAGTTAAAATTGAAAGGAGATGGAAATGGCAGATATTAAACTCTTAAAAGAAAAATCAACACAAGTTAGAAAAGATATCGTTCAGATGATTTGTAAATCAAAATCTGGACATCCGGGGGGGTCCCTTTCTGCGGCGGATATAGTTACAGCACTTTATTTTTCTGAGATGAATGTTGATCCTAAAAATCCTAAAATGGAAGGTAGAGACAGATTTGTTCTTTCTAAAGGTCATGCTGCACCTGTTCTATACGCAGTTCTTGCTGAGAAGGGGTATTTTGACAGAGAACTTTTAGGGACCCTGAGACAGTATGGTTCAATCTTACAAGGTCATCCTGATATGAAAAAGGTACCTGGAGTAGAGATATCTACAGGTTCATTAGGTCAAGGTCTTTCAGTAGCCAACGGAATGGCATTGTCTGCTAAAATATCCGAAGAAGATTACCGAACTTATGTTTTGATGGGAGACGGAGAATTACAAGAGGGGCAAGTATGGGAAGCAGCGATGACTTCGGCTCACTATAAACTTGATAATATCTGTGCATTTGTTGATTATAATAATCTTCAGATAGATGGAAATGTAGATGAAATAATGGGTGTTGCTCCACTTGATAAGAAATGGGAGTCATTCGGATGGAATGTAATTTTAATTGATGGACACAATTTTGAAGAGATCCTAGACGCACTTCAAAAAGCAAAAGAATACAAAGGTAAACCTACAGTTATAATAGCAGAAACTACAAAAGGTAAAGGTGTATCTTTCATGGAAAATGTATGTGGGTTCCACGGAGTGGCTCCTACAGCTGAAGAAACTGAACTGGCTGTAAAAGAACTTGAGAAAGTAGAGGAAATTCTAGTTTAATTATAAATCATAAATTGGAGGTTTGAACAGATGGCAAAAAAATCTACAAGAAAAGCTTATGGAGAAGCTCTTGTTGAACTTGGAAAAATAAATGAAAATGTTGTTGTTTTAGATGCAGATCTTTCTAAATCTACTCAGACTGCAATGTTTCAAAAAGAATTCCCGAAAAGACATATTAACGTTGGAATAGCAGAAGCTGATTTGATCGGTACAGCTGCAGGTATGGCTACTTGCGGTAAGATACCCTTTGCTTCTACATTTGCTATGTTTGCAGCTGGAAGAGCATTTGAACAAATAAGAAATACTGTAGCATATCCAAAACTAAATGTAAAAATAGCTCCAACTCACGCTGGAATATCAGTAGGAGAGGATGGAGGATCACACCAATCTGTAGAAGATATAGCACTGATGAGAGCCATACCTGGAATGGTAGTACTTTCGCCTGCCGATGCAGTGGAAACTAAAAAAATGGTTCATGCAGCTGTGGAATATGATGGTCCTGTGTACCTAAGGCTTGGAAGACTGGATGTACCAGTTCTTTTTGATGAAGAAACTTATGAGTTCCAGATAGGATTAATAAATACAGCAAAAGAAGGGTCAGATGTGACAGTTGCTGCTACTGGACTGCTGGTAGCTGAAGCTATGAAAGCTGCTGAAATATTGGCAGAAGAGGGAGTTTCAGTAAGAGTACTGAATGTGGGAACAATCAAACCTCTAGATGGAGAAACGATCTTGAAGGCGGCTCAGGAGACTAAATTTATAGTTACTGCTGAGGAGCACTCTGTAATAGGAGGATTAGGTTCTGCAGTGTCTGAATTCCTTTCAGAAGTTCACCCTACGAAGGTAAAGAAAATAGGAATCTACGACAAGTTTGGACAAAGCGGAAAGGGAGACGAACTTCTTGTGAAGTACGAGCTTACTGCTGAAAAAATAGTATCGGTAATAAAAGAAAATTTATAGAAATAAATATAGAGGCGGAAATATTTCCGCCTCTATATTTATTTTTTAGATAAATCAGTAAATTATTTAGTGCTACTTTTCCTCAATGAAGGGTAATGCGATTGAATAAAATTAATAATTTAATAAAATTTAATATTTTATTTCACAAAAATTGAAAAATGCTTTCCAGATTAGGTGGGAAAGTTTTTCTTTTTTTGATATACTGTAGATATCGGTGTAAAATAAGTATTGGAAAAATGAGATATGTCAAAAAGTTATGGAGGTTTTTATCTTGGTTAAATTTGTAAGTGTAAATTTAAATGGAAAAACTGAGGTTAATCTAGAATTAAACAAAGGTGAATTCTATTATCTTTCTTATGAAAAGAAAAAAGATAAAAATTTATTTTTACAAATGCTGACTAAAGTAACTCTTCCTAAGAAGGGGACAATAATAATCGGCGGGGAAGATTTCACAGCTTCCCCTGATTCAGGCTGTAAAGTTATAATGAGAAAACTAGGAATAACTTATGAAGATCATAAATTTATAAGTTATAAAACTATATTTGAAAATTTGAAATATTATCTTAATTTAAGGAGATATACCGATGAAGAAGCTATAAAACTATCAGTAGAGGTTTTGAAATTTTTTCGTCTTTTCCATAAAAAAGATGATTTTATAGAAAACTTAACTCAGGAGGAGATACACTATTTTAGCCTAGCAAGAGCTCTGTCCACAGAGCCATCATATCTTGTAATGGAGGAATTCCACAAGGGGCTAGATGATACAAACACAAAAAAAGTATTTTTACTGCTAGAAGAATTTTGTAAAAACGGCCTGGGGATAATTTATATTACAAATGATCGTACTATTTGGGAGAGATACCCAAAAGACTTAAATATGCTAGGAGAGGGTGTTATTAAAAATGTTTAACTGGTTAAAACTTTTTTTAAATGAAGTGGATGAAATAATAGATAGAGACTTAAGATGGTACAGAATGAATTTTTTTAATCTGATTTTTGCTTTTATAGTTTTAAATGCAGTTGGAGGAGTTCTTTTAAACCTGTATCAGAATACTGAGAATTTGAAAGATAATTATAAAGTCAGGATTTATCTGAAAGGTAATCCCGACGAAAAATCACTCAATAAATTTGAGAGTAAACTACTAGAGATGCCAGAAGTGGTACACATGAAGTATGAATCTAAAGAGGTAGAGCTAAGAGAGTTAGAAGATGACTTAGGAATAAGACTGCCTAAGGGTAACAATCCGCTTTCTGACAGTATATCACTCACCTTTGATGGATACGATAAGTTAGAACTCCTGAGAAAAAATTTAGACAAAGAAGATAGTTTTATAAAAGAAGTATATGTAGACAACGATCAATTGGAGAACTTGAACAAAAAAATAGCTCAAAATGAAACGGTTATGAAATATTTTTTCATAGGGGCTTTTTTACCTATTGTTGTTATAATATTTGGCCTTCTTCATACCAATATAGTGAAACACAGCAGAGACATAAGTGCTAAGGTTTATATGGGGGAAAATAAAAAGATTGTACTTAAACCATATTATTTTATAAGTGATGCTATATTTACAGGAGCTGCTTTTACGGGTACACTGATATTTCTCAATATCTATGAGGTTTTCAGAAGAGAATTCATAAACTATGACAGAGATTACATATTGAGCAGTACCGAACAGATGCTTGTCCTAGCTGCTTTGACTACTCTTGTAATTATTGTTATCTTTCCATTTTTTTCAAGGAAGATATATAGAATTAAAGGTGATAATAAGTGAGAAAATGCGTAGTTTTTTTCTTGATACTCTCATCACTTTCGTACGGAGATCAGCTATCTGATATGAAAAAAAAGGTGGGGGACATAGAGAAGGGGATAAAAAAAAGCAGCAAGGAGATAAAAGTAATAGGGCAGAACAGAGAGCTCATAAAAAAACAGATAAATGATCTTGAGAGTGAATTGAAAAAGATTGAAAGTGAAAAAAAAGAGCTCATGGTAAAAATATCAAGCTTATCTAAAAAAATTGAATACAGCAAAAGTAATCTAGATTTCAGTTCAAAAGAGCTTAAAATAAGAAATAAAGAATACAATGCAAAGCTAGAGGCTTGGAACAGAGTCAAAAAGAATAAGAATGAGAAAGAGTATATACAAAGCAATAAGAGAAACTTCAAAGAGTTGTTATATTCTGATCTTGAAACTCTAGAACATATAAGGGTAGTACAAAAGGATATTGACCTGGTAAAAAATGATATAGAGATAGACAGAAGAGAGCAAACCAGGCTAAAAAATATCCTAGCAGAAAAAGAGAGGCAGGGAGAGAGAAAGAAAATCGAAAAAGATTCCCTAATAGCCCAGCTTAACAAGGAAGAAATATATCATAAAAAAAATATCACAACCCTTGAAATTAAGAAAAAAAATATAGAAAAAGAGATAGAAAGGATAATAATAGAGAGAGCTAGACAGGTAAAAAATGTAGATATCTCAACTGCAAAATCCAAAATAGGCAAGATGAGGAAACCTATAGAGGGGAACTATGCAGTTACATTTGGACAAAAAAAACAGGGAAATGTAATAAGCAGTGGGATAGAGATAAGTTCTAGTTTGGGAAGCAAAGTAGATGCAGCTGCTTCTGGAAAGATAATCTATGCAGGGAAATTCCAAGGTCTTGGAAAAGTGGTAATGATTGACTATGGGTATAACATGATAGGTGTTTATGGAAATCTCATAAGTCATTATGTTAAAGTTGGAGATGTAGTGCAGGCAGGTCAAAATATAGGTATACTTGGAATGTCTACAGACGGAAAACCTAATTTATATTATGAACTTAGATTTAACTTGAAAGCTGTAAATCCCGTACTTATGTTTTAAATGTCATGGGAGGAAAGGTATGAAAAAAGTATGTTTGATATACAATAGGGATAAGGTAGAGGCTCTTGAATTTTACAGAAAAACTAAAAAATATTTCATAGAAAATGGACTTGCTATCTACCCATTAGAAGATGCATGGCAGTGTGACTTTGCAGTTGTTATAGGCGGCGATGGGACACTCTTAAAGGCTGCTAAAGAGCTTATAGAAAATCCTAATATTTTTGTGATAGCTGTGAATATGGGGAGTCTGGGTTTTATAACAGAGATAAAAGAGCAGGAAGCCTTTGATACTTACGACAGGGTTTTAGACGGAGAGTATCAGCTTGAAAAAAGAAGGGTTCTTGAAATAACCTTAGGCGGCAGGAATTTTAATGCTCTAAATGAGGTGGTAATCTCAAAGGGAGGCATGCTCACAAAGCTGGTCAGGATAGGGGTGTATTCTAATGGTGAATATGTAAATACCTACAGAGCTGACGGTGTAATAGTAGCTACCCCAACAGGTTCTACAGCTTATTCTCTTTCTGCAGGGGGGCCGATAATAAAGCCGAATATCAAGGCGATGCTCATAACCCCAATTGCCCCTCACAATCTGAGTACAAGGCCTGTGGTTGTAGACGGAGATGAGGAGCTAGAATTTATAATAGAGGATATGGAAAGAGTCGGCTATCTCACAGTAGACGGAGAAAAGTCCTTTAAAATATCCTATGGGGAGAAGGTAGGAGTTAGATATTCAGACAAGACCCTGAAGCTGGTTCTGCCTGAAAACAGAGATTATTATGGAGTTTTGAGAGAAAAACTTAAGTGGGGAGATAGATTATGTTGAGGGAACTGAGAATAGAAAACCTTGCTATAATAGAGGAACTTGAGTTGGAGTTCGGAGCTGGCCTCATAACACTGACTGGAGAGACTGGTGCCGGAAAATCTATAATACTAAGTGGTATAAATCTTCTCATAGGAGAAAAGGCAAATATAGAGATGCTCCGAGATGGAGAGGAATATCTCATGGCAGAAGGGATATTTGAGACTAGTGACTACCAGACAGAGGAGCTAAAAGAATTAGGTATAGAGGTAGAAGAGGGAGAGCTCATAGTTAGAAGGGAGCTTGATAAAAACGGCAGGGGGAAGGCCTTTGTAAATGGTAAAAGAGTCCCAGTATCAAGTCTGAAACAGATAATGGGAACTCTCGTAGATCTAGTGGGTCAGCATTCACACCAGATGCTTTTAAATAAAGGTAACCACATAAAACTATTAGATAAGTTCCTCGGAGATGATTCCCAGGAGATCAGGTCTAAGCTAGAAGAGACAGTTGACAGACACGGAAAAATAAACAGAAAAATTTCAGAAATTGAAGAGATAAAAAAAGAGATACAAGAGAAGAAAGACTTTTATGAATTTCAGCTGAGTGAGATAAACTCTCTATCCATGAATCCAGGAGAGGACGAAGAACTAGAAGATGAGTATAAGAAACTTTTTAATTCTGGTAAAATAAAAGAAAACCTCATAAACTCCTACACCCTCTTAAAGGATGGAGAGCACAATGCTATGTCCTTTATCTATAACTCTAAAAAGTTCCTGGAATCTGTTTCCAAATACGGGAAAGAGTTTGAAGAAGCACAGGAAAAGTTAGAAAAAATATATTATGACCTAGAAGATGTAGTCTATATAATAGAGAATCTAGAAGAAGATACAGACACCGATGAGTTTAGGCTGAATGAACTTGTAGACAGGTTGGACAAGATAAATTCTTTGAAAAAAAAGTATGGATTTACGATAGAAGAGATCCTAGACTATGGAGATGATCTTCAGAAAAAACTTGATACTCTCCATGAGAGTAACTTTGAAGAGAAAAAGCTCATAAAAGAGCGGAATGAATTGGCTGCAGTGTATGATGAATATGCTAGAAAACTAAGTGAGTCCAGAAAAGAAAGTGCCTCACTTATAGAAAGCAGAATGGAGAATGAGCTGAAATACCTGAACATGAAGGACAGTACGTTTGAAATATCCTTCGGAAGTATAGAAGGGATGGGAAGAAACGGTTCTGATCAGGTGGAGTTTCTCATCACCACCAACAAGGGGCAAAGCCCAAAACCTCTCTCTAAAATAGCATCAGGAGGGGAAGTAAGCCGTATAATGCTGGCATTGAAATCTATATTCTCAGTGGTGGATAATGTTCCTATCCTTGTGTTTGATGAGATAGATACAGGTGTAGGGGGAGAAACTGTGAGGAAAATTGCCAGTAAGCTGAAAGATATTGGTGGAAATTCACAGGTAGTGTGTATAACCCACTCTCCTGCAATAGCGTCTAAGGCCAGCCAGCAGTTTTACATAGAGAAAAAAACTCTCGAGGAGAAGACCGTAACCACTGTAAGGGAGCTCGATTATCAAGGGCGTATAGAGGAGATAGGAAGAATGCTGGCAGGAGAAAACATAACAGAGGCAGTTTTAAAGCACGCCAAAGAAATTTTAGATGAAATTTAGGTGGTCATTATGAGGGAGCTATTAACAGAATTTATAGAGTTCATAAAGGAAAAAAAAGGATTTTCTGAGAGCAGTATAGAGGCTTACAAAAAGGACCTCGAGGATTTTACGGTTTTTTTGATGGGAAAAGACTATATATCGGTAGAGGATTTTGATGTGATGTCCTTTATAGAGAACATGAAAAAAGAGTATTCTGAAAATAGTATTTACAGAAAACTTGTTTCCCTAAGGGCATTTTATAAGTATTTGTATAAAAAAGGTCTTGTTGAAAAAATACCAACAGAAGGGCTGAAACCTGTGAAGCCAACGATACAAATGCCTGAAACCTTAGAGTGGGAAGAGGTAAAGAGGATAATGGACCAGTGTGGAAATCATGCTAAGGGTAAAAGAGATAAATTGGTCATAGAACTACTCCTTCAGAGCGGTCTGCTCATATCAGAGGTTTTGGAAATAAAAATAAGTGACCTTCAGGCAACTGACTATAAGAAGATAAAGTATGTAAAGAACAACAGGCTTCATTTTGTAGAGATGGGATCTGAGCTTTCTGAAAAAATCAGGTCATTTGTTGAGGAAGATGGTAAAGAGCTTATAAAAGATGGTTATGACTTCCTTTTTTATGGAGTTACCAGACAGAATTTCGGTGCGAGATTTAAGAAATATGGTCAAAAGGCCGGGATAGATCAAAATGTATATCCAAATATGCTGAGAAATACCCTTGCAAAAAAATACCTAGATAGCGGAATAGATGAGGTCAAAGATAAAATGCACCTCGAAAAGCTAGAGGGAACCGGGGTGTACATCACAAGAAATCTAGATAAAATAAGAGAACTGTATATGGAAATCGCAATAGGCGATAAATAGGAAGGAATGATATATGAAATCTGGATTTATAGCAGTAGTAGGAAGACCCAATGTAGGTAAGTCTACATTGACGAATAAACTGGTGAACGAAAAAGTAGCCATAGTATCTGATAAGGCTGGGACAACGAGGGACTCCATAAAGGGGATATTAAACCATGGTGGAAATCAGTATATATTTATTGATACCCCGGGAATACATAAGCCTAAGCATCTTCTAGGGGAGCATATGACCAATGTGGCTGTGAGATCCCTAAGAGAAGTAGAGGTTATAATGTTTGTCCTAGACGGAAGTCAGGAGATAAGCACAGGGGATAAATATGTAATGGACAGAATCCTAGAAGCTGAGAAAACTCCAAGGGTACTTATTATCAATAAAATTGATAAAATGAATGATGAAGAGATAAAATCGAAAAAGGCTGAGATAGAGGAAAAACTCGGGACCTTTGATAAGATAGTAGAGCTTTCTGCAGAGTATTCAATAGGGATGTACAAGGTCATAGAGGCTATAGATCCTTTTCTAGAAGAGGGAGTAATGTATTATCCCGAGGATATGTACACCGATATGCCGACTTATAAGGTTATATGTGAGATAGTTAGGGAAAAAATACTGACTAGAACAAGGGATGAGATACCTCACTCAATAGCAATAGAGATAACAAATGTAGAGAGAAGACCGAATGGGAAAGATAAATATGACATAAATATCTATGTAGAGAGAAACTCTCAAAAGGGAATAATAATAGGAAACAGGGGAGAGATGCTAAAAGAGGTGGGGACAGAAGCTAGAAAAGATATAGAAGAGCTTCTAGGGAAAAAGATCTATCTCAATCTCTGGGTAAAAGTGAAAGAAAAATGGAGAAAGAAAAAGCCTTTCCTTAAAGAGATGGGTTATTATATAGACGAGGAATAAAATAGGGGGTCGCAGTCATGAAATACAGAGCCGTGGTGCTAGACGTGGACGGGACACTTCTTAATTCGAAGCTTGAAATAGAGCTGGAAACATTGGAAGTATTGAAAAAGTTCAGAAGTATAGGGGGTAAGGTTTATTTAGCTACAGGAAGAACCTATCTTTCCGTGAAACCTTATTATGATATACTTGGTTTAGATACGCCTGTCATAGCTTACAACGGTGCTAAGGTTGTTTCTAATTTTGGGGAAACTATCCTTGAGTATCCTATAGAGGGAGATTTAGTAAAATATTTCATTGATCTCTCTAGAAGGACTGAAACTCATCTAAACCTTTATCAAAATGAAAAATGGCTTGTTGAAGATCCTTTTAACAATGAAAGTGAAATTTACGAGGGGATATCTGGATTAAGTCCCGAAGAGTCTGATTTTGAAAACCTAGAAGAATATTTTTCAAACAAGGCTTTATTTATAGCCGAAAAGGAAAAATTAGATAAACTCAAGGAAGAGATAATAATAGATTTAGACAACAGGGTGCACGTGACAGCCTCAAAACCTTTTTTTCTTGAAGTTATGAAAAAAGGGGTCAATAAGGGCGAAACCCTAAAAAAAATAATGGAGTCAGAGGGATTGGATCTAGAGGAAGTCATTGCCTTTGGAGACGGATTAAATGATTTAGAAATGATAAGAGCAGCCGGTCTTGGAGTGGCTATGGGAAATTCCTATGAGGAGCTTAAGGAGGCTGCTGATCTTATTACTGTAGATAATGATTCTAACGGAATAGCACAAGTGATGACAGATCTTTTTAATAAAAGAAGTCTTGTAGGTTTATAAAAAAATAAAAATGAGCGGTGTAGATAATTCTAAACTGCTCATTTTTATTTTACTAGAAGCTTTTGAAGTTTGTAAAAAAACATATTTTTTGATATAATGTAGTCTAGCCAAAATCATAGAAAGGAAGTTTTATGTTTGAGAAGTTAAAAGGAAATATAGAAAGAAAAAAAAACGGCATAAAAGTAGAAAAGGTATATTTTAAACTTTCCTTTGATGAAAAAGGAGCTTATGTAGATACAGTAGATGAAGACGGGGAAATACTTTGTGAAGTTGAATCCCTGCAATATGACAGGAATACTAGAGAGGTCCTGAAAAGCATTGATCATATAAGGGAAAACAGTTTGTTTTTAATATCATGGGACAGTTGCGGAGAGAGGGTATACCTCAGTGAGCATCCTCACCTTATTGAACTTCTGAAAAAGAGCAGATATTTCGTAGATGAAAATTTTGAAAATATAGAGTGGAGCCATGAAGAGAGTAACTTAACTTTAAAGATAGAAAGCCCGGAGGAGGAAAGTAAAAAACTTAATTCTTTCTTACTTCTGAAGGGGAAATATAAAGATTTTAAGTTTATAAACGAAAAAACAGTCATCCATAAGAGGAAGATATATAATATAGCCGATATAGGGGAAAGTTTTGTAAGTGCTATGGAGGTAAATTCCCAGTTTCCTAAGGGTGATATTGAAAACTTTCTTACGGTTACTATGTCTTATTTTGACAACCTAGAGATAGATTATCAAGACTATACAGTAGGAATAGGAGAAGAGAAAAAACTCCAGCCACAGATAATAATAGAGAAAATATCTAGGGACAACAGTCTCTATCTCAAGGTGGGGATGACTGTCTCTACCATGAATTATGATTTTTTGAGTGAGTACAATATAAATACTGTTGCCATCGTAAATCATATGGAGAAAAAAATACTTCTTTGTGATATAGAGCTGAGGAATATAGGGGAAGCTATAGAGGAAGTAGTAAAGGTCCTGACAAAGCATCAGAGGAAGCTTAAGCTAAGAGAGGGGTATTACCTAGATGGAAATCTCATAATAATGCAGGAAAAACTTGCCAAGGAATTTGTGACCAAAGAACTTTTGCAGATGGTGGGTAAATACAAAATAGTAGGTACCGATAAACTTAAAAAATATAGAATAAGGACCGTGAAGCCAAAACTAGTGGCCAATCTCCAACATTCCATAGATTTCCTTGAAGGGGATGTAGAGTTAGAGATTGAGGGGGAAAAATTTACAATATTTGATGTTTTAAAGGCTTATAAAAAAGATTCTTATATAGTCTTAAGTGATGGAACCAACGCCCTTATAAATAAAAAATATATCGAAAAATTAGAGAGGATTTTTAAGAGGAAGGACGAAAAAGCTAAGGTTTCTTTTTTTGATCTTCCTCTAGTGGAGGAGCTTATAGAGGATAAACTTTTTTCAGGAGAGATGAAAAAAAGTAAAGAACTTTTTATGGGGTTTAATAACATAAAGGATTATCCTGTACCTGTACCTCCAATAAAAGCAATCTTGAGAGAGTATCAGGATTATGGGTACAGATGGCTGAGCTATCTTGTGGACAATAAGATAGGAGGATGTCTTGCTGATGATATGGGTCTTGGTAAAACACTTCAGGCAATAGCGCTTCTTTCTAGAATATATGAAAATCCAATAAAACCAAGTCTTGTAGCTATGCCTAAAAGTCTTATTTATAACTGGGAAAATGAGATAAAAAAGTTTAATCCCAATCTAAATGTAAAAATATACTATGGAAACAACAGAGATGTCAACGATATCAAAGAATCACAAATAATACTTACAACCTATGGGACAGTTAGAAATGATATAAAGATATTAAAAGAGATGGAGTTTGAAATGGTAATTCTAGATGAGTCTCAAAATATAAAGAACATAAATTCCCAGACAACCAAGGCAGTTATGCTTCTTAATTCTGCAAACAGGATAGCTCTTTCTGGGACCCCTGTAGAAAACAATCTCGGAGAGCTGTACTCGCTTTTCAGATTTTTAAACCCTACTATGTTTGGGAGTATAGATGAGTTTAACTCTTTTTACGCCAATCCCATACAGAGAGACAACGATATGGAGGTCGTAGAAGAGCTTAAGAAGAAAATATACCCGTTTATACTGAGAAGAACTAAAAAAGAGGTCCTAAAAGACCTTCCTGATAAAATAGAAAAAGTACATTTTGTAGAGATGAATGAAGAGCAAAAGAAGATCTATGATGAAAGAAGACTTTTTTATTATGATCTTATACACAATCAGATAAAAGAGCACGGTATAGGGAAGAGCCAGATATTCATTTTACAGGCTCTGAATGAACTCAGGCAGCTTGCAAGCTGTCCAGAGATGAAAACTGAGGGGCTTGTATCATCTACAAAAAGAGAGGTTCTTATAGAGAGTATAAGAGAGGCTGTGGATAACGGGCATAAAATACTCGTGTTTACAAATTTTATAAGATCAATAGAAAATATATGTGAAGACCTTGAAAAACATAATATAGAGCATCTCTATATGACTGGAGCCACAAAGGACAGACAGTCTTTGGTGGAGAAATTCCAGAGTAATAAAAAATGCAAAGTTTTTGTAATGACTCTGAAAACAGGAGGAGTTGGTTTAAACTTAACAGCAGCAGATACAATATTTATATATGACCCTTGGTGGAATAAGACGGCGGAAGATCAGGCTGTGGATAGGTCTCACAGAATGGGTCAGGACAGAACCGTATTCTCTTATAAACTAATAACCAAAGGAACCATAGAAGAAAAAATACTGAAGCTGCAGGAGGAGAAAAGCCGACTTTTTGAAAAGCTAATATCTAGTGACAGTGCCTCAGTAAAATCTCTTACTGAAAAGGATATTGAATATATCCTGAGTGAGTAGGGGAAATCATGTTATTTTGTTATATTTTGAATGAAAACTTTAAGCAAGTTTGAAATTCTGTGATGGGAGATAAACTATGGCTATAAGCAAAGAAAAATTTATGCACGCAATAAACGAGTTTTATTCTCAGGAAACACTTTTTAAACTTTATAATAGGTACTTTATAGATTGGATTGCAGAAGGCTATATAGGAAGCAGTCTGGGATTATTCGAAATATCATTGATATCTGAAAATTCAAACAAGCAGACTTTTTTGGATCTAATGGAGCAGGCATTTACAAAGGAAGAAGTCTTTACAAAAATAATGGCTACCCTCAATGATGATGTAAGGGAGATTTTTGAATATATAGCCTGGAACGGGAAATATCCAGTTGAAAATAAAGATAATTACACTGTGTCTGAAGAGGGATATAATATTTTTAAAGAGCTTAAGGATGAATACCTTTTTTTTCGATATGCAGAGGACGGTAAAAAGAACGGATATCTGTATATAAATAATGATATAGTTAGAATGATAAGGAAGGTTCTTCCTAAACCAAAGGATTACTATATTCATGGGGCAAAGGATATAGAGGCTACATTCAAAAAGAACAGTGAGAAAGAGATGGCTTATAAACTCTCGCTTTACTACAGCTTTTATAAACAGGGAAATGTAACTCTTTCCTCAAGCGGAAAAGTTCTTAAAGAGTCTAAAAGAAATATGAACAAGTACTGTGATATAGAGGAGTTTTACTCTGATAGTAAAGACCTAGATTATCTAAAAACGGAAACAATAGGTTTGTTTTTCTTTCTTTTGAAGGAAAAATATTTAGAGAATGAAAGTTTTGAAATAAGTAATTTTAAAAAGATAATTATGGATTTTCTATCTGGAGTCAGTGTGAAAGATGAAGGGTACCATTACACAGGTCTTTACTTGAATTATCTAAAGGGTTTAAGAAACATCTGGAAAAAAGAGGAGAACATAAAAAGAGCTCTCCAAACTATAAAAAAAGTCTTGGATGAACTCCCTGATAATGGAATAGTGAGTGTGGAAAATATAGTAAAATACATAACATACAGGGATGAATTTATAGAAATAATAGATCCACAGGATGTATATGATTATGTATATATAAACGAAGCAAATTATGGGAGAACCAAAATAGTAAATTATGAAGGGTATCATAACTACGTGATAGTTCCTTTTGTGAAGTCAGTACTATTTATACTCTCTTCTCTAGGTGTTCTAGAGGCTCACTACGATCTGCCTTCTTCTAGTAACGGCCTCTATATGAAAAACGGATATCTTAGTAAGTATGATGGATTGAAATACGTAAAACTAACAGAACTTGGAAGATATGTCCTAGGAAGAATTGATGACTATGATTTTGGTGATGCCAAGGAAAAGGCGGAAATTCTACTAGATGATGATAGACTCATTATGAGTGTCATAGGTGAGGCTCCTGTAAAGATTATGTTTCTTGAAAAGGTAGCTAACAGAATAGGACCAAACAAATTTAAGTTTACAAGTGAGGCTTTTTTAAAGGGAATAGAAAATATAGGGGAACTAAAGGGAAGAATTAAAGAGTTCCATAAAAAAATATCCTATGAAATTCCAGAAATATGGAATGGATTTTTTGAAAGTCTTCTGAAAAAGGCTAACTCAATACAACAGGTCGAGAATATTGTAGTTTTGAAGTTGGAAAAAGATAAAGAACTTGTAAATCTTATGGGAAGAGATGAAGAGTTGAAAAAAATGATTCTGAAGGCTGAGGATTTTCACATACTTTTAAAAGAGGAAAACAGACAGCGAGTTTTAGAGATATTAAAAAGCCATGGATATTTTGTGGAGATATAAAATCGGGAAGATATTCATAAACAGGCCGCCAATTATAAGGCGGTCTTTGTTTTTTTATGTTTTTAATTTTTATGGGAGTTCTTTTTTGGGGTAACTATGTAGTGCAAAAAAAATATATATGATGTATAATCTAACTGAAAAATATAGGAGAGGATGCATATGAAGAACAATTTTGTACATCTGCATTTACATACTGAATACAGTCTCCTTGATGGAGTGGGGAAGATAGATGAGTACCTAGATAGGGCCAAAACACTTGGGATGAAGGCCATGGCTATCACTGATCACGGAAATATGTTTGGTGCCGTGGAGTTTTATAAAAAAGCACTGTCAAAGGGGATAAAACCCATTGTAGGGATGGAAGCTTATCTTTCAGAATTTGGCATGGAAGAAAAAAATGGGAGAAACTTTCACCTGATACTTCTGGCCAAGAATGAGGTTGGATATAAAAATCTAATGAAGCTCTCATCTGAGGCCTATCTCAGAGGGTTTTATTACAGACCTCGTATAGACAAGGAGATACTAAAGAACCACAGTGAAGGTCTAATAGCCCTTTCTGCATGCATGCAAGGTGAACTGTCTAAAAGAATATCAGACGGGGAAAGCAGTGGAAATTTAGGCAAGATAATAGAAGAATACATTGAAATTTTTGGTAGGGAGGATTTTTATGTAGAACTTCAATCTAACGGAATAGAAGAGCAGCAGAAGTTAAACGATGATCTCTATGAACTCGCCCAAATCCATAGTCTGAAGGTGGTGGCTACCAATGATACTCACTATGTGTATTATGGAGACCATGCTCTTCAGGATATTCTCATATGTGTTCAGACAGGGAGTAAACTTTCAGACGAAAAAAGAATGAAGATAGAAACAGATCAGCTTTTCCTTAAAAGCAGGGAGCAGATGCTAGAAGACCTCGGGAAATATGACGGGGCTGTAGATAATACGGTGGAGATAGCAGGTAAGTGTAACCTTGAGTTAGAATTTGGAGTTCTCAAATTCCCAGAATACAATATCCCGACCTGTGTCAGCAGTATAGGGGGATTTTTAAGAAAATTAGTCTATCAGGGATTGAAAAAAAGATATGAGAATACTCTTGAAAAAGACGTTGTAGAAAGAGTAGAGTACGAGCTAGATGTTATAAACAGGATGGAATATGCCGGCTACTTTGTTATAGTTTGGGATTTTATAGATTATGCAAAAAAGAACAGGATACCGGTGGGCCCTGGAAGAGGTTCTGCTGCCGGAAGTATGGTGGCCTATGCCCTAGGAATAACAGAACTTGATCCCATGAAATATAACCTTATCTTCGAAAGATTTTTGAATCCTGAAAGAATATCCATGCCAGACATAGATATAGATATATGTCAGGAAAGAAGGCAGGAAGTAATAGATTATGTTGGAGATAAATATGGAAGAGACAGGGTCGCTCAGATAATAACATTTGGAACAATGAAAGCCAGGGCCGCCATAAGGGATGTGGGGAGAGCCATGAATGTCTCCCTATCTAAGGTGGATAAAATAGCCAAACTAATTCCGGCCTTTTTTAGCCTTGATCATGCCCTTAAAGAAGTAGAGGAATTAAGAGCGATATATGAGACGGACAGTGAGTCTCAGGAGCTGATAGAATATTCTAAGAGGCTTGAAAATACAGTGAGACACGCCTCTATACATGCAGCTGGGGTAGTAATAACAAAAGATCCCCTTACAGAGGTTGTCCCTCTTTACAGTGACACCAAAACCAAAGTGGTGTCTACCCAGTACCAGATGAAAGAATTAGAGGAGTTAGGACTCCTCAAAATGGATTTTCTGGGGCTAAGGAATCTGACAATACTTCAGAGAACATTAGACTACATAAGAGAGGATACCCACGAAGAGATCGAGCTAAATGAAATACCTCTAGACACTGAAGGGGTATATAAACTCCTTCAGAAGGGTGACACTCTAGGGGTATTTCAGCTAGAATCCCACGGTATAAGAAAACTTCTTATGAAATTGAAACCTGACAGATTTGAGGATATAATCGCCGTACTTGCCCTTTACAGGCCGGGACCTCTAGGATCAGGAATGGTAGATGATTATATAGAGGTGAAAAACGGAAGGGCAGCAATAAGGTATCCCCACAAGTCCCTTGAAGATGTACTAAAAGAAACCTACGGAGTGATACTTTATCAGGAACAGGTAATGAAGATAGCAAACATAATGGCTGACTATACATTAGGAGAAGCGGACTTGCTGAGACGGGCCATGGGTAAAAAAAATATGGCTATAATGGAAGAAAACCGTAATAAATTTG
This sequence comes from uncultured Ilyobacter sp., assembly GCF_963663625.1. NCBI lineage: Bacteria > Fusobacteriati > Fusobacteriota > Fusobacteriia > Fusobacteriales > Fusobacteriaceae > Ilyobacter > uncultured Ilyobacter sp. The sequence continues at coordinate 490,597 of NZ_OY760437.1, forward strand.
TGGAGAGGGCTGTGAAAAAAGGCTACTCAGAGGATAAAGCCACAGAGATATTTGACCTTATTGATAAGTTTGCAGGCTACGGATTCAATAAGTCCCACTCGGCTGCCTATGCACTGGTTGCTTATTGGACGGCATATTTTAAAGTATGCTATCCAAAACATTACTATGCGGCCCTTATGACTTCTGAGAGAAATAATATAGAAAAGTTGGCTGTGTATGTGGAAGATGCCAAGGAACACGGTATAAAGGTTGCACTTCCTAACATAAACAGAATAAGCAGCAGGTTTATAGTTGATGGAGATTTTGTCAGATTTGGGATGTCTGCCATAAAAAATATAGGCGAAACTCTCATAGAAAGAATAAAGAGTGAACATACGAAAAACGGGGATTACACCACCTTTGAAAATTTTGTTACAAGAACCAAAAAAGAGGGTGTTAATAAAAAAGCCCTAGAAGCTCTCATACTCTCAGGGGCACTTGATTCCATCCCTGGAAACAGAAGGCAGAAGTACGAAAGTATGGAAAAAGCCTTAAATTATGCAACTAAGGTAATGAAAGAGGATGATATACAACAGATGAATCTTTTTGGAGAAGCTAGGGCAACTATTGAGAAATTTCAGATGCCATCTGTCGACGAATATAAGATGGAAAATCTTCTCACAGGAGAAAAGGAATTTCTCGGGTTTTATTTTACAGGACACCCACTTGATAAGTACCGTCAGATGTTAAAGGCATACAGACTTACAGAGATAAAAGATATAGTCAGTGATATGCCACTCCACATAAAAACCTATGGTATGGTAAGGAATCTAAAGAAAGTAATAACAAAAAAAAGCGGACAAGTGATGGGAGTTTTTGACTTAGAAGATTATTGTGGTAAAATAGGAGCAGTTGTCTTTCCTAGAGACTACCAAAAGATGGGACATTATCTGTTAGACGGTGCACCTTTGTATATAGAAGGGGTAGTCCAGACAGATCACTTTGGCGGCCACGAGGAAAAAAAGATAATAATAAGAGAGCTAAGACCCTTAGACGAAATAGGAGAGGTGGCTAGGTTCAAAGTTTACATCCTAATAAATCAAGAAGACAAGCCAAAACTTCCTGCCCTTAAGGCTATAATCTCAAAGCACCGAGGGGACCACAGAATATATTTGGCTCTTAGGGAAAAAGATGAAAAAAAGACGGTGGAACTGTCTGAAAAGTACCGTGTAACTCCCTCTAAATATTTTATAGGTGAGGTAGTAGAACTCTTAGGAATTGAAAATATAGTCATAAAGTAGTAAATGAGTTAAGATTACGTATGTAATAATTTCTTGAAACAGTATTTTATTTGTGATAAAATGAAACGTAAAACAGATATATAGGAGGCCCTTTTTTATGAAGCATGATATAAATAATGTAGAAGATTTAATGAAGATATTAAATAATACGAATCTTACGGAAATATCTTTTGAAAGTGAAGAACTAAAAGTAACTATTAAAAGACCAAAACTTGTTGCAGCAGCACCTCAGCAAGTTGAAGTACAAGAGAGTAATACCGAGGTAAAAGAAATCAAAAAAATTAAGGAAATAAAATCTTATAATGTGGGACAGTTTACTTATCACAGTAAGAACGGAAAGACCATGATAAAAGTGGGAGACAAGATAAAAGAGGGGCAGGAGATAGGTTATATCCATACCATCGGTGTAAACAGTCCGGTGACAAGTCCTTACTCTGGTACTGTAAAGGAGATACTTGTAGAGGAAGAAAGCCTAGCAGATTATGGAAAGAATCTGGTATTAGTAGAATTAGACTAATAAAAAGTTGATTTAGGAGGATAATGATGTTCAATAAGATTTTGATCGCCAATAGAGGAGAGATTGCCGTTAGAATCATAAGAGCGGCAAAAGAATTAGGAATAAAGACTGTTGCAGTATTTTCAGAGGCAGACAGAGATAGTCTGCATGTGAAGATAGCAGATGAGTCAGTCTGTATAGGTCCTACAAAAAGTACAGAATCATATCTGAAAATACCTAATATAATTTCTGCAGCAGAGGTTACAGGTGCAGATGCCATACACCCGGGATACGGATTCTTAGCTGAGAATGCTCAGTTTGCAAAAATATGCGAGATGCACAACATAGTCTTCATAGGTCCTAGCCCTGAATGTATTATAAACATGGGTGATAAGGCCACTGCCAGAAAAACAGCAGTTGAAAACGGAGTACCTCTTACTGAAGGTACTGGACTTATTAAAAATATAGAGGAAGCAAAAAAAGAGGTAAATGACAGAATAGGTTATCCTGTAATGATAAAAGCCACTGCCGGAGGCGGAGGAAAAGGGATGAGAATTGCTAGAAATGACAAGGAGCTAGCAACTAATATGGTAGCTGCACAAAATGAAGCAGAAGCTGCCTTTGGTAATCCTGATGTATACATAGAAAAGTATGTAGAGAATCCTAGACATATTGAGATACAGATCATAGGGGATAAACACGGAAATGTGGTACACCTAGGGGAGAGAGACTGCTCTATACAGAGAAGACACCAGAAGCTTATAGAGGAGGCACCTTCTGCCATACTTCCTCAAGATGTGAGAGTTGCAATGGGTGAAGCAGCAGTAAAGCTAGCTAAAGCAATAAACTATGATTCCGCAGGAACCCTTGAATTCTTAGTTGACAAGAGTAATAATTTCTTTTTTATGGAAATGAACACAAGAATACAGGTAGAGCATACTGTAACAGAGATGGTAACGGGGGTTGATATCATAAAGGAACAGATCATAGCTGCAGCTGGTGGAGAACTTACTGTTACTCAAGACGACGTAGTTATAATGGGACACGCTATAGAGTGTAGAATAAATGCAGAAGATACTGTAAATAATTTTCTTCCTTCAGCAGGAACCCTTGAAACATACATCCCAGCAGGAGGAATCGGAGTAAGGATCGATTCCCATTCATACCAAGGTTACGTTATAAGCCCATACTATGATTCTATGATTGCTAAACTTATAGTTCATGGTTCGGATAGGGAAGAAGCTATCATAAGAATGAAGAGAGCCCTTGAAGAATATATAATAGAAGGGGTAGATACTACGATACCTTTCCACCTTCAGGTTTTTGAAAATGAAGCATATCAAAAGGGCGATGTTTATACTAGTTTTATAGAAGAGTATTTTGATAAAAATAAAAAATAAATAAAGGAAAAGGTCTTGTTTTTTTTAAGATATTTTTAGAGAGATTATTTATGGGGGGTAGTTTTATGAGCGAATTAGGAAATATTAAAATTGCTGATGATGTAGTAAAAGTAATATCTGCAAAGGCTGCTGTAGATGTGGATGGAGTTTTTAAGCTTGCAGGAGGAGTAGCCGACGAAGTAAATAAGATATTGGGTAAAAAGAGACCAACTCACGGAGTAAAAGTAGAGGTCGGAGAGAAAGAGTGTAGTATAGAGGTGTTCATAGTAGTAGAATATGGATTCTCTATCCCTGAAGTGGCAGGAGAGGTGCAGGAAGCTGTTATCAAGAGTATAACTGAACTCACTGGACTGAAAGTTGTAGAGGTAAATATCTACGTACAAGATGTAAAGATAAAAGAAGTAGAAGAAGAAGTTGAAATTTTAGATTAGAATAGAGGCGGTTTCCGCCTCTAATCTTTTAATTTTGGGGGGATGAAAATGGTTAGAAAATTAATATTTGCCCTTGGCTGGGTAGGTATATTTATAATTTCTCTTGGAGGGATCTATTTAGGAGTTATACCAGAATATTTTTACAATGTAGATTTTTATAGCTATGCCTTCAGAGGATCCCTCATAGGTTTATCTGCTATCTATCTTCTTTTAGCTATTGAAAAGTTTCTTTCTAATTTTGAGAAACCTAAGGACTATGAGATACAGACTGAGAACGGAAAATTAACTGTCTCTTCTTCTTCGGTAAACAACCTAGTGAAAGAGATAGTCGGATCTAGCTCAGATATAAAAAATATCAGACCTTCTAATAAGATAAAAAGAAAAAAACTATTTATAACCGTAAAGGTTGACGCCTATACTGATAGTGAAATATCTAAAAATATATTGGATCTTCAGAGGCAGATAAAAGACTATGTTTTTGAGTATCTTGGAGTAGAGGTGGAAAACGTAGAGGTCAAGGTTTCTAAGCTTGTTAAGAGGAAGGCTGCTTCTGGTTTCAGATCTGAGAGAGGTGATGAATAGTGCTTGTAGAATTTATAGAAGAACTTTTATTAAACAGAAAAAAATATTTGGGAGCTCTAGGGGGTTTTCTTTTTGGTCTTATTCTGATACAATATGGATTTGTGAAGATGCTTATTGTATTGGCAGTAACGTGTCTAGGGTATAATCTTGGAGATATAGAAAAAATAAAGAAAATAAAGAAAGTACTGATTACAAGATTAAAAGAAGACTAGAAAGGTAGGAATATGAGTAGAAAAACAGCAAGAGAAGAATTTTTTAAACTTCTGTTTGAAGCTGAATTGAATGAGGTTGATGCAACTGAAATCCTCAAGGATTTTATTTCAAGAGATGATTTTAAGCTGAACAAAGCAGGACAAGAATTTTTGGAAAAATATGCTAATGGACTGACAGAAAATAAATCTGAAATCCAAAAGACCATTGAGGAAAACATGACTGGATGGACTTTAGACAGGATAGGAAACGTGGAAAGGACTCTTTTAAAGTTTGCAACATATGAGCTGTTAAAAGAGGATGTAGGTTATGAGATAGTTATAAATGAAATAGTGGAACTTGCCAAGAAGTACGGTGAAGAAAAGTCCCACGAGTTTATCAATGGAGTTTTGGCTAAGATAGTAAACAAATAAGAGGCCTTAGAGGGCTTCTTTTTTTATGAGATAAATAAAGTTAATTTAAAGATTTTACAAAAAAAGAACAAAGGGTTATACTTTAGTTATAGTAGTGAAAAATCTGTTTCTGACAGGTATGGACTAACGGAGGTCAAGTATGATGAAAGAGATAAAAGAGAAGTTGATTTCCCTGAAAGGGGAGGGGCTTTTCAGAGAGATTAAAAATATAGAAAAACTAGAGGGAAAATATATATGGATGGAAGGGGAAAAATACCTAGATTTTTCTTCTAGTAACTATATAGGGTTTAGAGACGATGATCGGATAATAGAGGCTGCAAAGGATGCTCTTGAAAAATATGGAATGGGAAGTGGAGCTAGCCGTGTAGTTGTAGGAACTGCAACCCTCTATAAAGAGTTAGAGGAACTCATTGCATCTGAAAAGAGAAAGGAAGCTGCTCTTCTTTTTAATAGCGGGTATGATGCTAATCTCGGAATAATATCAACTATATTAGGAAAGAATGACGTGGTCTTTTGTGATAAACTTAATCATGCAAGTATATATGATGGGATAGTTCTGAGTGGGGCCAAGATGATAAGGTTTAGGCACAACGATATGAAGGACTTAGAGAGTAAACTTAAAATGTTTAGAAAGGGTTATCAAAGGGCCCTTATTGTTGTGGATTCTGTATTCAGCATGGATGGAGATAAAGCTGATTTAAGAGAGATAGTAAGACTCAAAAAAAAATATGATGTTACTCTTATGATAGATGAAGCCCATGGAGGGGGGGTGCTAGGAGAAAATGGACTTGGTCTGGCTGAGGAGATGGATGTTCTAGAAGAGGTGGATATAAACATGGGCACTTTTTCAAAGGCCTACGGATCCCAAGGTGCCTATGTGGCAGCTTCAAAGGAAGTTATAGATTATCTCATTAACCATTGTAGGAGTCTTATATATACAACCTCTATACCTCCAGTGGTAATAGGTGCAAGTTTAGAGGCTATGAAGCTGACAAAAGGTGAAAAAGTGAGAAGAGAGCACCTGAAATATATAGGTGATTATCTACGTTCTAGGCTTAAAGAAGCGGAGATAGATACACTAGAAAGTACTACGCAGATAGTACCTGTAGTTGTAGGCGACAATGATGAAACCCTAGGGCTTAGCATCTTTTTGAGAGATCATGGAATAATGGCTCCGGCAATAAGAAAACCAACTGTTACAACACCAAGGATAAGGATATCCCTAAGCTCTAACCACAGTAAAGAAGATATAGATTTTCTTGTGGAAACGGTGCTAGAGTATACTCATAGAAAACGCAGTAAGAAGGATAAGGTAATAAAATGGGTTAAAAATGTCATTAATAAAACTCATAAGCACGGGAAAAAAAATCAAAAGATATAACATAAATTTCAGGCTGTCTCCTAAAATAGAAGACAGCCTTTCTTTTTTGAAAAGTGTCAGATATTAACTGAATAGTTTTTTAACTCTTTTCTTTTCAGAGTTATTATTTTTTTCCTGTCTTTTTTTATTACTCCCTCTTCAGAGAGGGTTTTTATGACTCTTGAAAGGTTCCGGTAGCTGACATTGAGGTGGGCAGCCAGATCAACAAGGGAAGAAAAAGTTATTTCATAATTATTTTTTATGAGGTAGTTTGCAAGGACGGTTTTTAGAGAATAACTCCCTTTCAGTATTATGGCTTTGTTTGTTCTTAGGAGTTTTTTATTGCATTCTATGGCTAATAGTCTCCAAAATTTTGGGTTGTCTTCTAGATATTTTTTGGCAATATCAAAGGGAAGCAAAATAGCGGTAGAGGCATCAGCCGCCACAACGTCGAACATGGCATCTTGATTGTTCATATATTCAAGGTCTCCTATAAGTTCAAGGGGAAAAAGATTATTTATAAACAACTTGTTTCCAGATAGCATTATGCTGTTTATCTCCACTAATCCTTCCACTAAAAAATAGATATAGAGGACCGGTTTATAAGCATTGAATATTATCTCTCCCTTGGCATATTTTTTTATTTTTAGGAAACGTCTGATCTCAGGAGGAAAAACTTCCTCAAGGTTAAATTTTTGGATATAGTTTTCGAGTTTGTTTAAATTATTTATCATAAAATGCCACCTGTCCTATTTTTTTATATTAGAATTTTATATCATATTTTTGGGAGAAAATATACAAAAAACAGGTTAAAATTTTTTAAATTGTATATATAGATTGTAAGCTTCTATCTAAAGGAGGGAAATTATGAGGGCAGTTGATATAATACAGAAAAAGAGGGATAAGGAGAGTCTCACAAAAAAAGAGATAGATTTTTTATTGGGAGAGTACCTAGATGGAAATATTCCTGACTATCAAATGTCGTCTTTTTTGATGGCAGTTTACTTTAATGGAATGACAACTGAAGAGCTCAAATTTTTTACTGAAAAAATGATCTATTCAGGAGATATAATAGACTTTCCAGGCACCCATAAATTTCTGGTGGACAAACACTCTACAGGCGGAGTAGGAGACAAGACAACCATAGCCCTTGCACCTATATTTGGAGCTCTCGGAATGGGAACTGCCAAACTTTCTGGGAAAGGGCTAGGGCATACAGGAGGAACCATAGATAAATTTGAGTCTATAGAGGGATTTAAATTTTCCCAGACCAAAGAGGAACTTGTGAAACTTGTAAATGAAACAGGTACTGGAATAATGGGTTATTCAGACAGAATAGTCCCCCTTGACAAAAAACTGTACTCCCTGAGAGATGTTACTGCCACTGTACCGAGCATACCCCTTATTGCCAGCTCAATCATGGGTAAAAAACTCGCTGTGCATGCAGATGCAATAATACTAGATGTAAAAGTGGGTTCAGGTGCCTTTATGAAAGATCTAGATGAAGCAAGAGAGCTGGCTAAAACCATGTATGAATTGGGGAAGGCTTTTGACAGAAATATCGTATGTCTTCTGACAAATATGGATCAGCCATTAGGAGACGCAGTGGGGAACTCATTAGAAGTAATAGAGGCGATAGAGACTCTTAAGGGAAATGGACCGGAGGATTTCAGCACCCTTGTGTATACCCTTGCAGCACAGGCCTTGGTGATGAAGGGGGATGTAGCCGACCTTGAAAGTGGTAAGAAAATGGTGATGGAAGTCATTGAAAACGGTAAGGCCCTGGAGATGCTTAGAAAATTTATAAAGGGAAGCGGTGGTAATCCTAATATATGTGATGACTATTCACTTCTCCCAAAGGCAAAGGAAAAAGATGTGTTTTCTGCAACAAAGGATGGATATATAGAGCATCTCAATGCAGAACTCATAGGAAGAGCGGCAATGATGCTAGGGGCAGGAAGAGCAACCAAAGACGATGTAATAGATCATTCTGTAGGAATAGTAATGTGTGCTAAGGTGGGAGACAAACTAGAAAAAGGTGATGCCATTTTAGAGATATTCCACAATGGGAATTTGAGAGAGGAAATTTTGGAAACTCTCGCAGAAGCAGTTGTAATATCTGAAAAGAGGACAAATAAACAGGAGATAATTTTAGAAATTATAGGGGGAGAAACAGATGGAAATTAACAAGTATATTGATCATACGGTATTAAAGGCTACAACAATTAAAGAGGATATAGTAAAACTTTGTCAAGAGGCAAAGGAATACGGATTCTTCTCTGTGTGTGTAAATGGATGCTACGTACCTCTTGCGTCAGAAGAGTTGAGGGGAACAGATGTAAAAATTGCAGCTGTGGTCGGATTTCCTCTAGGGGCTATGAGTTCTGAAGCAAAGGTATTTGAGGCGAAAAAGTGTATAGAGGACGGGGCTTCTGAAATAGATATGGTTATAAACGTTGGACTTCTGAAATCAGGAGAGGTCAAACTGGTAGAAGATGAAATAAGAGCTGTAAAAGAGGCTATAGGGGATAATGTCTTGAAGGTAATAATAGAGACATGTTACCTCACAGAAAAGGAAAAAAGAACTGCATGCCAACTTTCCTTGAATGCAAAAGCAGATTTTGTGAAAACTTCAACTGGATTTGGTACAGGGGGGGCAACATTTGAAGATGTGGCACTTATGAAGGAAGTAGTAGGAGACAGAGCACAGATAAAAGCCTCTGGAGGTGTAAGAGACTTAGAAACGGCCATGAAATACATAGAGATGGGAGTTACAAGACTAGGGACATCTTCTGGAGTTATGCTTGTTACAAGTGGTAAGGCTAAAGAGGGAGAATATTAAAAATATTAACCAGTGGGACTTTGTCCCACTTTTTAATCTATTATTTTTTTAGAAAATTAAGAGAAGGGGTCTTAATAAATTGCTGAATTTATCCAGTGTTACTTTTCTCTTGACAGAAAAGCACCCCAAGGGCATTTCCTCCCTCTGGTCAGGGCATAACCAAAAGGTCAAGGCTGTGAAAAATCAGCTAAATAACCTTGAAAATCCAATATGAATTAGGAAACTCAGAAAATAAGTTTCTGAGAATCTAAAAATATACTCGTATTACTCGTTATTTTTTGACTACTCGCTACGCTCAGACATCGATTTTTTCTAAGGATTTTACTGCGGTCATTCTTAACGCTGATTTTATCAATGCCATTAAGAGATAAAAATATTCAAATGATTTTTAAAATCTTTTAAATTCTTTAAAGTCCTTAAAGTGCCTATTCGCAGGACGAGCGTTAAGAAATATAATAAATTTTACGTGAAGAAAATACAATGTTTGAGCAAAGCGAGTTTTGTATTTTTAGTAAAATTTATTATATTTTAGCTTGAACAAGACAAGGCTTGATTTTTGGTTACTTTTCATCAAGGAAAAGTGACAGAAGCCTTTGGATAAATTCAATAATTGGACTAAATTAATATGAAAAAAAGGAGGGCAATTATGAAAAAAATAGAGAGAGCCACAATTATAGTACTAGACAGTGCAGGTGTGGGGTATCTTCCTGATGCTTCAGAATTTGGAGATTTGGGAGCAGATACCTTTGGAAATATATCTAGAGAGTGTGGAGGACTCCGTATACCAAATATGGAAAAAATGGGTATAGGAAACCTGACTGAGATAAATGGTGCTAAGAAGATAAAGGATACTACAGGGGCCTATGGAAAGGCTGCCGAAAAAGCAAAAGGAAAAGATACAACCACCGGACACTGGGAAATAGCAGGAGTGATAGGTGATAAACCATTTCCAACGTATCCAGACGGATTCCCAAAAGAGGTTTTAGATGAACTAGAGATAAAAACAGGTAGAAAAATAATCTGCAACAAACCTTACTCTGGTACTGCTGTGATAGATGAATACGGTGAGGAGCAGCTAAAAACAGGCGCATGGATAGTCTATACTTCTGCTGATCCGGTTCTGCAGATAGCAGCAAACGAGGAGATCATACCACTAGATGAACTGTATAAAGCCTGTGAAATAGCACTTGAACTATTCATGAAAAAAGCCCCTGTTGCGAGAGTAATAGCCAGGCCATATATAGGCAGAAGCAAGGGAGAATTTGAAAGGACCCCTAACAGGCATGATTATTCTGTGAAACCTCCGAGGGAAACATTGTTGGACAAGCTGAAATCTGCTGGAAAAGATGTAATAGCAATAGGAAAGATAAGTGACATATTCGCAGGAGAGGGCATAACAGATACCAGGGGAACAAATCACAACGATAAGGACGGAATACTTAAAACAATTGCTGCCTTGAAGGAAGACAGCAAAGGTCTTATATTTACAAATTTAGTGGATTTTGATATGAAATTTGGACACAGAAGGGATCCGCAGGGATATAAAGAGGCGATAGAACAGTTTGACAGTTATCTTCCTGAGATAATGGAAAACATGAAAGAAGACGAAATACTTATAGTAACTGCAGATCATGGATGTGATCCCACTTATCACGGAACAGACCATACCAGGGAGTATATTCCAGTGCTGGTTTATGGTAAAGAGGTAAAGGGAGGAGTAGATCTCGGAATAAGGGATACCTTCGGAGATATAGCTGCAACTTTAGAAGAGCTTCTTCTTGGAGAGAGTATAGAGGGGAGTTTTGCAAAAGATCTTTACTGATTTTAAATGTATATTGACAATAATAAAAAAAAATTAAATTATTTGAATATAAACTGGGAGGTATGAAATGAGTATACATATAGCCGCCAAAAAAGGGGAGATAGCAGAGACTGTCCTTCTGCCTGGAGACCCACTTAGAGCAAAATGGATTGCAGAAACTTTTTTAGACGATCCAGTATGTTATAATACTGTGAGGGGAATGTATGGGTATACAGGAACTTACAAAGGAAAAAAAGTTTCAGTTCAGGGAACCGGTATGGGGGTTCCTTCTATTTCTATATACGTAAATGAACTTATCAGAGAGTATGGAGTAAAAAATCTAATAAGAGTTGGGTCGGCAGGCTCTTATCAAGAGGATGTAAAGGTGAGGGATATAGTTATAGCAATGTCGTCATCTACTAATTCTGGGATAAATAAGCTTAGATTTAACGGCGCTGATTTTGCTCCCACAGCATCTTTTGAGCTCTTTATGAAGGCTGTCGATACTGCGAAAGAAAAAGGAATAAAAATAAAGGCCGGAAATGTAATGACCTCAGATGAATTCTATCAGGATAATTTTGAAGATTATAAAAAATGGGCTTCCTTTGGGGTCCTCTGTGTTGAGATGGAAACGTCGGGTCTTTACACCGTTGCAGCAAAATACGGTGTAAATGCTCTTACTATTCTTACGATATCTGATTCTCTTGTGACAGGAGAAGAAACCACATCAGAAGAGAGGCAGAGTACATTTAAAGAGATGATGGAGATAGCTCTTGGAACACTTGAAAAATAAAGAGTAAATATTTTGAAGTATCTCTAGACTATACAGATGATTCTTTTGGAGGTGGATGCGATGCTTATGAATGAGAAAGAGATATTAGAACTGATAGACGAGGCTATAGAGGCCAGGGAAAATGCATATGTAAAATATTCCGGATTCAAGGTTGGGGCAGTTGTCATTGATGAAAAAGGTAATCATTATAGAGGAGCAAATGTAGAAAATGCTTCCTACGGACTAACTAACTGCGGAGAGAGAACGGCGATATTTTCTGCTGTAACAAGCGGGATGAAGAAGATTGCAGTAATATGCATAGTGGCAGATACCACAGGTCCTGTGAGTCCTTGCGGGGCCTGCAGACAGGTGATAAAAGAGTTTGCATATGAGGACACGGCAATCATACTGGCAAATCTGAAAAAAGAGTATAAAATTCTTTCTATAGAAGATCTTCTTCCCTATGGATTTCAATTATAAAGAGCGGAATTATTCCGCTCTTTTTGTTTTTTTGATCATAAAAGATATCTCCAGAAAGAGTTATTTCCAGAATAAAAGAGAAATATGTTGAAAAAAAAGATCCCAGAATATAAAATAGAGGAAAAATAACTTTTAAAAGGGGTAAAAAATGGAAATAGTTATTCTAGGGATAGGAATGTTTGCAGCCGGATTTATAGACTCTATAGCTGGTGGCGGTGGTCTCATAAGCGTACCTGCGCTTCTGATGACCGGGATGCCTCCACATATGGCGTTGGGTACTAATAAAATGGCTGCTTCTTTGGGCAGCTTCACAAGTAGTTATGAGTTTTTCAAGAGTAATAAGCTGAATAAACGACTTCTTAAAATGCTTATTCCTTTTGCATTTGTAGGTGCTGTTTTTGGAGTGGTGACTGTACAGTATATCTCTCCTAAAATTCTAGAAATTCTGATTCCCTTTATGATTTTTTCTGTTGCTATATATACTGTAATATCAAAAAAAGTAGGTATGGCAAACGACTTTAGAGGAATAGATGGTAAAAATAGAGTACTCGGAAAGCTTCTTACATCAGCGTTAGGTTTCTATGATGGATTTTTTGGACCTGGAACAGGCACATTTTTTATGTTTGGACTTGTGAAAATATTTAAATTTGATTTTACTGTTGCCACTGCAAACACAAAAGTTTTAAACTTTACTACAGGATTTGCAGCACTTTTGACATTTATATTTAACGGTCAGGTAAATTTGAGATACGGTCTTATATCAGCTGTGTTTATAATCACAGGCTCTAAAATGGGTTCTAAAATGGCAATAAAAAATGGAGCCAAATTTATAAAGCCTATTTTTGTAACAATGTCTCTTGTAATGGCCTTTAAAATGGCAATTAATTTGTAAAAAAACTATAGATATTTTTTTGAAGAAAGATGTAATTGTAGTAATATAGGGATACAGGGGGAATTATGGAAAAAGATTATTTTGATAAAATATACGGAGTTTATACAGAGATAAGACAAGATATTGAAAAAAGACTTGAAGAATTTAAAGAGGTTTGGTTTTCTGGGAACAATGAGGATGTTCATATAGAACTTTCATTTTGTGTACTGACACCACAATCTAAGGCTAGGAATGCGTGGAAGGCAATAACGGCACTAAGAGATACTCGTCTTTTGTTTACAGGGGAAGAAGAAGATATTGTAGAATATCTAAATGTTGTGAGGTTCAAAAACAACAAGGCTAAAAATTTGATTCTTTTGAGAGAGCAGATGAAAAATGATGATGGTGAAATTATAACAAAGGATTTTATCTCAAAAATTGGCGATGTTTTTGAAATGAGAGAATGGCTTGTAAAACATGTAAGAGGAATAGCTTACAAAGAGGCGAGCCATTTTTTGAGAAATGTTGGGTTCGGGGACGATATAGCTATATTAGACAGACATATTCTTAGAAATTTAGTAAGGTTGGGAGTAATAGAAGAGATCCCTAAAACAATAACCGGTAAAAAATATAAAGAGATAGAGGAGAAGATGCGAAAATACTGTAGTAAAATAGATATTCCTATGGATAACTTTGACCTCTTGCTATGGTATCTTGAGGCTGGAGAAATATTTAAATAATTTTTTCAATGTGGTATATTATCTTTTAAATTTTTTAATTTTGAGGTGATGGTTATGTCTGTTACAAAAGATGAGTTTAAGAAGATGCTTGACAAAAGCAGGGTAAAGCTTGAGAAATTGTTGGGAAAAAGAAAAGATTCAAAGCTCAAGAGCAAAGAGTTTAAATTCAAGAAAAAAGATTCAGAAGAGAAACCTGATTATGATATTTTTCTACAATAAAAAAGACCCGTGAGGGTCTTTTTTATTTATATTTATGAATCGAACTTTTTTTATTTTTTGATATATCATTTATAGATTTTCCCTGGTGAGTTTGGAAATACTCATGTTTGCTCACCCCTATAATCTGGGATGAGTAGATACTGGCATGTCCTGAAAAAAGATAGGCCACTATACAGGCTATTCCTGCAAATATACCAGTATCTCCTCCGAATAACTCTATGGCCATAATAGTACAGGCTATAGGAGTGTTTGACGCTGCGGCAAACACAGCTACAAATCCTATCCCAGACATGAGAGCCATAGGGAGAGGGACCAGTGCAGAAAGTGAGTTTCCCAAGGCAGAGCCTATGAAAAATAGACAGGTCACCTCTCCTCCTTTAAATCCTGACCCCAAGGTTATTGCGGTGAATAATATTTTAAAGGCAAAGACATAAAATGGAAGTCTGACAATGAATGCTTCAGAGATTGTATCAAGACCCAGTCCGTTGTACCTATATGTCCCGAAAAGATAGGTCAAAGCCACTATTATTAATCCACCTATAACTGCCCGGAAAGGAGGGAATTTTATTTTATCCTTTAGAAACTTCTTCCACCAGCTTGTTAAAAGAGAGAAAATTCTTCCTGCCAGACCAAAGAAAATACCCGCAAGGCTGGCCCAGATAATGCTTTTTATGGTGGCCTCAGGTATCATGGGAACCCTGTAGAGAGAGTGGTGCACACCCCACCAGTTCTGGGTAACCTCATCTGCTATAATTGATGCCAAAAAAGATGGAAGGATGGCTTCATAGCTCATCTTACCAATGACAAAAACTTCCAGTCCGAAAAGTGCTCCTGCCAGAGGGGTGCCAAAGACTGAACCAAAACCTGCGGCCATTCCTGCAATGAGGACTATTTTTCTGTCCCTTTTGCTCATGGTGAATATGTGCGTCAACTGATCAGAGAGAGAGGCCCCCATCTGTATGGCGCTGCCCTCTCTTCCTGCAGAACCTCCCAAGAGATGGGTCACTATGGTGCCTAACAGGACAAAGGGAGCCATACGCAATTTTAGAAGTTTGTCGGGACTGTGTATCTGTGTGAGGATGAGATTGCTGCCTCCCTCTACCTCCTTTCCAAACCTGTGGTAGATGAGACCCACGACAAGACCACCCAGGGGAAGAAAAAGTATAGTAGATGGATTTGAGGTTCTGAATTTCGTAGCCAGATCAAGGGAGATTAGGAAAAAAGCAGAAGCAGTTCCAGAAAAAATCCCAATTATAGATGTGAGGAAAATCCACTTTATAAGATAAGGAAAAAGTAAAAAATCTTTTTTTTTAATATTCAAAATCATTTCGCACCACCTTATTAACAGATAAAATATCTTTCCTGATTTTTCTTAATTTCCTTGAAATATTTTGTAGTTTCAGAAAAGCCTCTTTAAATAAGTAACTGAGACTCCCATAATGTCAACTTAAACCTTATAATTCCTCGGCTGCAAGATAAAATGTCACGTTGATAAAAGAATTTGATTATGTTATAATATTTGGTATTTAAAAAAATGAATTTTCAATTTTTTGGGAGGACAGATGAAGAAAAAAGCTGCAATTATAACATATGGTTGTCAAATGAATGTAAATGAAAGTGCTAAAATAAAGAAAATACTTCAGGATATGGGATATGAGATCACAGAAGATGTGAACGAATCAGATGCCGTATTTTTGAATACATGTACAATAAGAGAGGGGGCGGCCACCCAGATATACGGGAAGCTAGGAGAACTGAAACACATAAAAGATAAAAAAGGGATGATTATAGGGGTGACAGGTTGCTTTGCCCAGGAACAGGGAGAGGAGCTTGCAAAAAAAGTCAAATCAATAGACATAGTTATGGGCAATCAAAATATAGGGAAAATCCCTCAGGCTATTGAAAGAATAGAGTCTGGAGATTTTAAATATGTCATCTATGTGGGGGATGAAGATGAGCTTCCCCCTAGATTAGATGCGGATTTTGATTCCAAGAAAACAGCTTATTCAACAATAACTTATGGATGCAACAACTTTTGTACCTATTGCATCGTCCCATATGTTAGGGGAAGAGAAAGGTCAGTTCCAATGAGCCAGATCTTAGATGAGATAAAAGGTTTTGTGGAAAAAGGTTACAAGGAGATAATACTTCTAGGTCAAAACGTAAACTCTTACGGTAAAGATTCTGATAACGGAGATAACTTTGCAAAACTTTTAGAGGCGATCTGCAAAATAGAAGGGGATTTTATAGTGAGATTCATGTCTCCACATCCGAGAGATTTCACAGACGAACTCATAGATGTCGTAGCCAAAAATGAAAAAATAGCGAGATCCATGCACCTTCCTATTCAAGCCGGTTCTTCTAGGGTGTTAGAGCTTATGAACAGAGGATATAAAAAAGAAGAATATATAGCTCTTGCTGAAAAAATTAAAAGGGCAATACCTGGAAGTTCTATAACTACGGATATCATCGTTGGATTTCCTGGAGAAACAGAGGAGGATTTTTTAGACACCATCGATGTGGCAAAAAGAGTAAAGTTTGAAAATGCCTATATGTTTATGTACTCACCTAGGAAAGGGACAAAAGCTGCTGAAATGGATGGTCAAATTGACCAGGAGACAAAGAAAGAGAGGCTCCATAGACTTATAGAGGTTCAAAATGCTATCTCTAAAGAGCAGAGTTTGAGTTATATAGGTACAGTGCAGAGAGTGTTGGCAGAGGGATCTAGCAGAAAAAACCCAGATGTTATGTGCGCAAGAACATCCACAAATAAAGTTGTTCTCTTTAAGGGAGACCCTGCATTAGAAGGTGAGTTCATAAATTTAAAAATTACAGATGCAAATACTTGGACTCTTTACGGAGATATAGTAGAATAACAGGGGGGCTTTGATATAAAATGATTAATATCTTTGTATTTTTTGTTTTGGCATATATAATAATAATAGCAGGAAAAAAGCTCAGCATCTGTGGAGACAAAATAGGGGAAGAGATGGGCCTCGAAAAAAGCTGGGTAGGATTAATAATGCTGGCCTCTATAACATCACTTCCAGAGCTTATAACAAGTACTAGTTCAACCCTAATTGGAAATCCAGACATGGCAATTTCAAATATTTTTGGGAGCAACCTTTTTAATATTTTTATAATATTTATTCTGGATGTTTTCTTTATAAAAAATTCTTTTTCCTCTTCAGTGAGCATGAAGAATTATTTGAGTGGATTTTTTTCTATTCTCCTGACAATTATTTTTCTACTAGGTTTTGTTTTTGGTAAGGTTGCTATATTCAAAATCAGTCTGATATCAATAATTTTATTCTTATTATATTTTGTTGCAATCAAGCTTATATATGAATTTGAGCACAACTATGATTTCAATGACCCAGAGGAAGTGAATCCTGAAGATTATATTTTTATGAGCATAGTTCAAGCAAAGAAAGGCTTTATAGTGAGCGGAATAACTGTAATAATTACAGGAATTGCCTTGAGTTATGTGGCAGATAGGATAGCTAACACTCCTATTTTTGGAATTAATCTAGGAGAGAGTTTTGTAGGGGTTATACTTTTGGCTTTGGCAACTTCCCTTCCTGAACTTACAGTGTCTGTACAGGCAATAAAAATGGGATCCTTTAATATGGCAGCAGGGAATATACTAGGAAGCAATATTTTTAATATAACTATAGTTTTTGTGGCTGACCTTTTTTACAGAGAAGGCACTATTTTTGAGAGCCTAACAGAGTTTCATATTATTTCGTCGGTTTTATCTCTTGTGGTATTGCTGGTATTTATGATTGGAATTCTTTTCAGAAAAAAGAAGAGGAAAATAGACTCTTGGATTATCGGTGCAGTTTATATTTTGGCGATGTATACGCTTTATTTAAAAAGATATTAATGGGTGGTATGTTTATTATGGATAATTTGAATAATTTTTTATTAACAGAGCTTAAAGAGATCGCAAGACAGCTGGGTATAGAGAGCTGGAATAGATATAAGAAAAAAGAGCTTGTGGATATAATAGAAGAATATTATGAAAATCTCACAGGACATACCATAGCATGGGGAACTCTAGATGTATTGGGAGATGGGTATGGTTTTCTAAGGGACACAAATGTAGAAAAAGATGTTTATGTCTCTGCCTCTCAAGCTAGAAGGTTTAAGCTTAGGACTGGCGACCTTATTTTGGGAGAGGTAAGAGAACCTGTGGGAGATGAAAAAAATTATGCTCTTAGAAAAGTACTTCTCGTAAACGGTGGAGACATACAAAAGGCAGAATCAAGAGTTCCTTTCGATGAACTTATCCCTGCCTATCCAACTGAGCAGCTTATTCTCGAAACAGGTAGAAAAAATCTCTCTGGAAGAATAATAGACCTCATTGCCCCTATAGGCAAAGGCCAGAGAGGTCTTATAGTCGCGCCTCCCAAAGCTGGAAAAACGATGCTTATAAGCAGTATTGCCAACTCAATTATCGAAAACAACAAGAATGCTGAGGTCTGGATACTCCTAATCGATGAAAGACCGGAAGAGGTTACAGACATAAAGGAGACGGTAAAAGGTGCCGAAGTTTTCTCTTCTACCTTTGATGAGGATCCTAAAAATCATATAAAGGTGACTGAGATGGTCTTGGAAAAGGCAAAAAGAAAGCTAGAAGATGGCGAGGATATAATAATACTCATGGATTCCCTCACAAGACTCGCAAGGGCTTATAATATAGTAATACCGTCAAGTGGTAAGCTGATTTCCGGAGGTATAGATCCAACTGCTCTTTACTATCCAAAAAAGTTTTTTGGATCTGCAAGGAATATAAGAGAAGGTGGGAGTCTAACCATAGTGGCTACGGCCTTAGTGGATACAGGAAGCAAGATGGACGATGTTATCTACGAGGAGTTTAAAGGCACTGGAAATATGGAGATTCATCTAGACAGAAACCTTTCTCAGCTTAGAATTTATCCAGCCATAGATATCCAAAAATCAGGAACAAGAAAAGAAGAACTGCTGATAAATGAAAAGAAGCTCAATCTTATATGGGGGATAAGAAGATATCTCTCAGAATATGACAGAGCTACAGCTGCCAAAAAACTTATAGATACGATAGAATCTACAGAAAGTAATGATGATCTTTTAAAAGCTTATCAGAAGGGGGATAAATAGAAAGTGAATAGAAGATTTACAAACCTTTTGACAGTTCTTATGGTCATTGTACTCGTATTGGCAGTGCAGGTGTCTAGAATTGTTAACAGAGAGGTTATAGATGTTAAAAAGTTTACAGATTATTATGAAGCCACAGATGCTGCCAACGGTGGTTTTGAGGTTCTAGAAAGCAACTATATAACGATAGAAAAAGAGTATACTCTTAATGTTGAAAAATTTGAAGATGCAAAAAAGCCCGAAGAAAAGAGTTATTCTGTTCCTACCTTTGAAATTTACCAGGTAAGGTCGGGAGATTCCCTCTATAATATAGCCAAAAAATTCAATCAGGAACTTGCGGTTTTGAGGGCGAACAATCCACAGTTGGGAAGTGTCCTGAAAGTTGGAGATAAGCTAAATATAATATCTGGTAATGGAATATTCTATAAGGTAAAAAAAGGAGATTCCCTATATAAGATTTCTAAACAGTACAACGTAAAAATTGATGATATAATGAACTATAATAAACTCAATAGTAATGCACTCAAAGTAGGACAAAGTCTTTATCTGCCCAACCCAGATCTTAAACAGGTGGTAAAGCAGGCGGTAGCTAAAAAAAGAAATGTTGACTTTAGTATGCCGGTAAAATGGAAAGGAGTAACCAGTCCATTTGGGAGAAGATTTCATCCTGTGTTAAAGAGATATATCTACCATAAAGGTGTGGACTTGAAGGCTCAGTATGTAACTCTCCATGCAACTAAAGATGGAAAAGTAACCTATGCAGGATGGATGAGTGGTTATGGTAAGATAATAATCATAAAACATTCTGGAGGGTATGAAACAAGAGCGGCACATTTAAACAATATTAATGTAAAGCCTGGCCAATACGTAAAGCAAGGACAGGTTATAGGTAAAACTGGAATGACTGGAAGGGTAACAGGCCCGCATCTTCATTTTGAAATAAGAAAAAACGGAGTACCGTACAACCCCATGAAATATCTTGTGAAATAGTCCTGCCATGTGCAGGACTTTTTTTAAAAAGGAAGAACCCTGTATCTCAGAATAGTTCTATATGACTTGTGTCAAGTTGTGTATATTAAAATTATAGGTGGAGGAGGGGTTTATGAGGGGCAAAATAGTGTTAAAAGAGCTAGAAAGGCTTCGTGGATTGGATGTGATAACGGATGAAGTTTACCAACGGATAGAGGATTTTTATATCGGCGAAGGCGAGACTAAAAAAACTTTTTTAAATTTTTTTATAACCACAGGATGCCTATTAATAGGTCTGGGTATAATTCTCTTATTTGCCTATAACTGGTCTAAAATAGGGAGAGGTGTAAAGACAGGGATTCTGATAGCCTCCCTCATGACAGGGCAGGCCCTTTTTTATTTTTCATTAGAGAAAAAAAGAGAATTTATTGCAGGGACAGGGGTATTTCTGATCTTGATGGTGGGACTTTCCATAGCTATGATATCTCAGATGTATAATATTTCTGGAGAGGATCAAGGGTTTTATCTTGCCTGGTCCATTCTGAGTGTTCCTGTACTTTACTTTACAGGAGGAGGAATAAACTCACTTATTTATGGCTTAGTTTTGTACATGTATCAGAGTTCTGATGGAAATATACTGATATACATACTATTTGGTGTGCCCCTATTTTTGTTTTCTAGAAAAAAAGATGGAATGGGTGCATTGGTTGATGTAACCTCAAAAGTAATATTTCTGGTGGGTATTATGACTTGGTACGGTGAATTTTCAGACAACTCCAAGGCAGGACTTCTTTTTTACAGTGGACTTTTTGCAGGAGTATATACACTTCCTTTGGGTTTAAAAAAAATTGGCGAACAGCTGACTATAATAATGGCTTATGTTTTAACCTTTAAAAAAGATTATATATTTAGATATGAGTTGATTTATGATAAGGTGTTTTGGATTTCTGTTGTTTTTTACATATTTGTCTTAGCACTGCTGATAGTAAGAAAGGAAAACTTTAAAAATATTATTCTGTGGAATATGTTGATTATTGTAATGCCTCTTTTTTTTGAATGGAGTTTCATAGTATATAATGTATATTTTTTGCTTATAGGTGCTAAATTTATATTTGACGGATTCAGAAGAGAGGACGTAAGAGTCTTCAATAATGGGAGTCTTATTGTAGGAGGGCTTATCGCCACTAGATTTTTAGATTATAAAATATCTACTTTGGCAAGGGGAGTAGTATTTATAGTTCTCGGAGGTCTGCTAATAGCAGGGAACTTATACATGTCCAGAAAAAGAGGTGGTTCTATTGAAAAATAGATTTATTTTTGCAGTTATGATTTTTCTCCAATTGGGAGTTTTTTTGGTTATGGTTTTTAATAAAGAGGTTATAATAAAAAATGGAAGCACTCACAAATTTCAGGTTGCTCCGAGAGATCCTTATGACTATATAAGGGGAAATTATCTAAGTATCAATCTAGATCACAGACAAATAGATGGCAACTATAAAAATGTGGAAAGTAAAAAGGGGTATCTCATCGTGAAAAGGCAGGGTGAATGGAGCAGAATATCTGGTTTTTACAGTGAAAAGCCTGAAAATATTGATTATATAAAGGGAAAGATCAGAAATACTTACAAAGATAAAACATATTTTGAAAATCCATTTAAAAGATTTTATATGGAGGAGGGAAAGGCAAAAGAGGCAGAAAAGATGATGGCTGAAGGCAATAGAGCTTATATTGTAGTAAAAATATATAAAGGAAGATATGTGCTGGAGTCCATTGAAATTGGAGAATAAATTTTGTATAATCTGACTAGCGAAGGCAGACAAGAATGGAGTGGAGATAAGATGAAAGGTTCTAGAAAGATAAAGGTTGGGAAAATATATATAGGTGGAGACAGTGAGGTTGTAATCCAGTCCATGACCAATACTAAAACTTCAGATATTGAAGCCACTGTAAAACAGATAAAAGAGCTTGAGAATGCAGGCTGTCAGCTTGTAAGGGTCACAGTAAACGACATGGAGGCTGCCGAAGCTATAAGAGAGATAAAAAATCGGATAAATATCCCTTTGGCAGCAGACATTCACTTTGATTATAAGTTAGCCATATCAGCTATGGAAAACGGGATAGACAAGTTAAGAATAAACCCGGGAAATATAGGAAGCGATGACAAAGTAGCGCTTGTGGTAGAGAAAGCCAAGGAGTTCGGCGTACCTATAAGAATAGGCGTAAATGCAGGATCACTGGAAAAGAAGATACTTGAAAAATATGGAAGGCCCACAGCAGAAGCTATGGTAGAAAGCGGTCTTTACCATGTGAGACTCTTAGAGAAATTTGGCTTTGAGAATATAATAATATCATTAAAATCTAGCAATGTGAGGATGATGGTTACTGCCTATAGAAAGATGAGAGAATTGGTGAACTACCCGCTTCATCTAGGAGTTACAGAGGCTGGGACTGCATTTCAGGGGACTGTAAAATCTGCAATAGGTATAGGGGGTCTTTTGATAGATGATATAGGGGATACTATAAGAGTATCCCTGACTGAAGACCCGGTGGAAGAGATAAAAGTTGCCAAAGAGATACTTAAAGTCCTAGGTCTCAGAGAAGGTGGAGCTGAAATAATATCGTGTCCCACCTGCGGGAGAACCGAGATAGATCTTATTAACCTGGCTAAAAAAGTAGAAAAAGAGTTTAGCAATTCTGAAAAAAAAATCAAAATAGCAGTCATGGGATGTGTGGTAAACGGTCCTGGAGAAGCACGTGAGGCTGACTACGGTGTGGCAGGCGGGAAAGGTATAGGGGTACTTTTTAAAAAAGGAAAGATACTTAAGCAGGTAAAAGAAGACGAGATACTAGACGAGCTGAAAAAAATGATAATGGAGGATTTTAAAGATGAAGAAGATATTTAAACTTTTGTTTGTAATACTTCTCGCTTTTACAGGGTGTGCAAAGACAAAAATTATAGAAGATTTTAGAGTTGTAGAATCCTACAGAGAGGACTATAACTTATTCAGGGTCAACTACGGGAGCAGTTTGAAGGACGTAAAGCTTCAAGGGATTTCTGTGGAATCTGGTAAAAATTACTATGTAGAGCCAGGAAAATACATCTTGACCTATGAGTATGCTCCAAAAGTTTCTTTTAATATGACAGTAAACTATGATGGGAAAACAGAAAATAAAAATCGTGATAAGAGGTATATCGACAATCAGCAAAAGGAAACTCTAATCATCTATGAAGACACAAATATAACTTTAGATGAAAAAAACATAGAGATTTTAATACATGGGGCAATCAGCAATTGATTTTGGAGGGACAATGAAAAAAGTAATGGTTTATTTATTTGCAGCTACATCAATATATTGCTCTGAGCTGGATTTTGCCCAAGGAGTAAAATGTGAACTGATGCTTCAACCTGAGGGACAGATAAGAGTCAGAGAGGTGTTTGTCCCGAGACAGTCTGAGAAGGAGATGGTAATAAACAATTTTTCAATGGATGTAGATAGAAATTCCATTGTAGTCGAAAGTGAAAATATAGGGGAGTTTGTTTTTTATGGGTTTCCAAAAAATGATAATTATTTATCAAGTGGTAGAACAGTTTTTTATAAGGGAGAGGAGCATAAATTAATTTCGTCTAATCCTATGATTATAGAGAATCTCAAGAGTGGTGAGGTTATAATAAATCCTGGTGGCGAGATAAGAATTAAATCAGCAACAAAGGAAAAAGGCAATGCTCTTATCCTTCGTGATGATAAGAAAATTTTAGATGCAAAAATTAATTATACTCTAGGGGGACTAACCTGGTCCGAAGAATACAACCTTTATCTCGATGAAAACAGGGTGAAAAAAAATATTGTTATAAAAAACTATTCGGACAAAAAATTTGAGAATGTTTTGGTCAGACTTCCTGACGGAGATGATTTTCTAGATAGATTTGACTTAAATCCCTTCACAGATGTAAATAAAAATATATTTGATAAGAGAGCCAGTATCTCAAAAAACTTTATATATCTAGAAAGTAGAGAAAAAAGAAATCCAGAGCTGAGTCTCGCAGTGGGGGGGCTCAATCTAGATTCTTCTGACAAAGTAAAAGTCTTTGATGAGAAAGGATACCTAGGTCAATTTACCGGAATGGATAAAAATGGCGAACTTCAGGTAAAGGGCCTCTTTGATAGAGATATTCAAGTAGAATCCTCTGAGGTAGAGAAACATCTGGGGACAAGGTTGAAGCAGAGGAAAGTTAGCTATTCTATTAAAAACTATAAAAAGGAAGCTGTAATTTTAAAAATTTTTTATGACAAACTCCCTGAAAAATGGAATGAACTGCGGAGTGAAGAGGTCTATGAAATGATAGGAAAAACCCCGGTATTTACCTTGGAAATCCCAGGAAACTCAAGGAAAGATATGAAATTTTCTTTTATTGAGGAAAAAAACTAGACTTTTTTTCTCGTTTTATCGTCAAATTTAGCAAGGAAAATAAGAGAGGAAGTAATATGGATTTTGACAAAATTTTTGATACATATTTTGAACGAGTTTACAACAAAATCCTAGGGATGGTTAAAAATCCGGAAGATGCTGAAGATATAGCTCAAGAAGTTTTTGTGAGTGTATATAAGAACCTTAAGAAGTTCAGAGAAGAGAGTAATATTTATACTTGGATCTACAGGATAGCGATAAATAAGACTTATGATTTTTTTAGGAAAAACAAATCTACTTTTGAATTAAACGAGGAGATACTAGAAATCGAGGATGATACGAATGTTCATACAAATATGATATTGGAAGAAAAATTAAAAAAAATAGACTCCAGAGAACGCGAGATAGTTTTATTGAAAGATATCTACGGATATAAGTTTCGTGAAATATCAAAATTGAAAGAGATGAATCTTTCCACTGTAAAATCAATCTATTACAAAGGTATAAAAGACATGGGGGGGATAGGATAATGACATCAAAAGACCGGGTTAAGCTTAATGTTTATAAATCTCTTCTTGAGGAAGAGAAGAAAAAAAACAGAAAGTTAGTCGTGATGGGAGCTTCACTTTTTGTGATGGGTATTTTTACTGATACAGTTTATCAAAGTGCAGTTAATAAGGTAAATGGAAATGATATTTTAAAGAATAGTGTAGCCTTAGAACAGCATTTTGACTTTAATAAATCAAATCAAACTGAAGTTCTTGCATGGGAAAATTTTTATGAGAATAATATATTTAAAGAAAGAGAAATAGAGATGAATCCAGAGGAACTTTTTGTAAGTGACCTTGGTATTTAACGGAGGGAATTGATGAGGAAAAAAATAATATTACTGCTTGGTTTACTTTTGTGTATAGTATCTTTTGGAGCTGCTAATGTAGATAATATAGGCATAATATATGAAGAAGATTTTCGAAGTGTAGGAGTACCTGAAGGAGATATAATAAAGGCCAAGGAGATAATAGCCAATGCCAGTACAAGACATAGACTCCTTTTATTAGATAGAAGACAGTGTGAACTTGAAATAAACAAATATCTTTTGGAGAGCCCAGAAAGAAACTGGGAAAAAATCAGTCTTATTTTTGACGAGGTAGGAAAGATAGAGGCAGAGATATTAAAAAATAAACTTAAAAGTCAGATTGAGGTAAGGAAGTATATAAACCAAGAGGAATACAATAATGCCAGAGCTCTAGCAGTAAAAAGAATTGAGGAAAATAAGAAAAAAAATAATGGGAATCAGAAAAAATAAAAAAATGGGCTACAGTTTATTATAGACTGTAGCCTTTTTTTATTTTTTTTAGAATAAAATTCATTAATAAAGTGCAAAATTGATTTTTATTTCATAGTGTGATATACTTTCTAAGTTAGAGTAAAAGAGACGAAAGGAATGAGAAAGCATGTTTGGAAAGCTTGAGGAAGTAGTAAAAAAGCATGAGGAACTTACAGAATTACTAGGTAGTAATGATGTTATAAAAGATCCTAAAAAACTGATAGAATATAACAAAGCACTCAATGAAATCACCCCAGTTGTGGAGAAATATAAAGAATACAAAAGATACTCCGATGATCTGGAATTCACCAAGGAGAGTCTTAAGGTGGAAAAGGACCACGAGATGAAAGAGATGCTACTTGAAGAGATGAGAGATATAGAGGAAATTCTCCCGAGAATAGAGCAGGAACTTAGAATACTCCTTTTACCTAAGGATCCCAATGATGATAAAAATGTTATTATAGAGATCAGAGGTGGAACAGGTGGAGATGAGGCGGCATTATTTGCAGCCAATCTCTACAGAATGTACTGCAGATACGCAGAGAGAAACAAATGGAAGACAGAGGTAATGAGTAAAAGTGAAGTAGGTGTGGGTGGATTAAAAGAGATAGTTTTTTCTATCCAAGGACAGGGAGCGTATTCTAAACTTAAATTTGAGTCAGGAGTGCACAGGGTACAGAGAGTACCAGAAACCGAGTCTTCTGGAAGAATTCATACATCTACTGCTACTGTAGCTGTTTTACCTGAAGTGGATGACGTAGAGCAGGTAGAGATAAAACCATCGGAATTAAAAATAGATACTTTCAGATCTTCAGGGGCAGGAGGTCAGCATGTAAATACAACGGACTCTGCAGTAAGAATAACTCATCTTCCTAGCGGAGTTATAGTAGAATGTCAAGATGAAAGATCTCAGCTGAAAAATAGAGAAAAAGCCATGAAGGTACTAGCAACAAAACTATATGAGATGGAGATCGAAAAGCAGAGATCGGAAGTAGAGAGCACTAGAAAGCTTCAGGTAGGGACAGGAGCCAGATCTGAAAAAATTAGAACTTATAACTATCCTCAAGGAAGAATAACAGACCACAGAATAAAACTTACGATTCATAAACTAGAAGCTTTTTTAGACGGAGATTTGACTGAGATGATAGATGCACTTATTACATTTGACCAAGCAGATATGCTTACAAATCTAGCGGGATAATGGAAAAGTTAATTAATATACTTAAATTTAGTGAGGAGTATTTGAAAAAATACTCCTTTTCAAAACCCCGTCTTCAAGCTGAAAAAGTGGTCGCTTATGTATTGAAGCTAGATAGGATAAGTCTCTATGCATATTTTGACAGAGGTCTGAGTGAAGGTGAAAAGGTTCAGGTAAAAAACTTTTTAAAAGAGATGGCAAGAAATAGGATGGATTTTGAAGGTATTCTTGAAAAACTAGAAAATAAGAATTTTCAGGAGATAGTATCTGAAAAAGAAAATCACAAAAAAGAAAATTTGCAGCTGCTTTCACAGTCTGTAGACTATATAGAAAAAAATGGAGTAGAAAATCCAAAGTTGGAAGCAGAGTATATATTTTCTCATGTTTTGAAAACCAATAGGCTGACGTTGACCTTGGATTTCACAAGAAAAATAACTGAAGAAGAGAAAAAACTCATAAAAGAGATAATAATAAAAAGAGCAAAGGATAAAAAACCTCTCCAGTATATTTTTGGCGAAGAGGAATTTTTTGGCTACAAATTTAAGGTGGATGAGAGGGTGCTCATACCCCGGCCTGAGACAGAACTTCTTGTAGAACAGTGTGTATCCATGATGTCGGATATAAAAACGCCTTTTATTTTAGATATAGGTGTCGGGAGTGGAGCAATATCTATAACTCTCGCAAAAGAGATCTCAGAGGCAAAAGTTTTAGGGGTGGATATAAGTGACGGAGCTCTAGAAGTAGCTAATGAAAACAAAGAACTTAACGGTGCTAGAAATGTAAAGTTTATAAAATCAGATGTTTTTCAGAATGTTAACTACAAAGCTTTTGACATGATAGTGTCTAATCCTCCGTACATACCTGAAAAAGAATACTCGGAACTTATGCATGAGGTAAAAAAATATGAACCAAAACTTGCCCTTACAGCAAATGATGAAGGATTTTACTTCTATAAACTCATAAGCAGGGAAGCGGTAAATTATCTCAAGAGCGGTGGAGTTTTGGCCTTTGAAGTAGGATACAACCAGGCTCAAAGGGTAAAAAAAATGATGGAAGATAATGACTTTGAAAATATAGTGATCATAAAAGATTACCATCAGATAGAAAGAATAGTAATAGGAAAAAAGAAGTAAGGAGAAAATTATGTCAACAAGATTATCTGATTATGACTATAATCTTCCAGAAGAACTGATAGGACAAACTCCAGCGGAACCGAGAGACCACTCTAAGCTGATGCTGGTAAATAAGAAAACTGGAGATATAGAGCATAAAAGATTTTATAATATAATAGACTCTCTGAAAAAGGGGGACGTTCTTGTAAGGAATTCTACACGGGTGATACCTGCAAGGCTTGTAGGTAGAAAAGAAACTGGAGCTGTACTTGAGGTATTTCTTCTAAAGAGACAGGATATAAATACCTGGGAATGCCTTATAGGTAATGCTAAGAGACTTAAAATAGGTCAAAAAGTATTTATAGGTGAAAATAATGAGCTGGCAGCTGAACTCAAAGAGATAAAAGAAGATGGGAATAGGATACTGACTTTTTATTATGAGGGAGTTTTTGAAGAGATACTAGACAAACTGGGTCAGATGCCTCTTCCACCGTATATAAGTGAAAAGCTTTCAGAAAAAGAGAGATATCAGACAGTATATGCAATAAAGGGTGAGTCTGTAGCCGCTCCTACAGCGGGACTTCATTTTACAGAAGAACTTTTGGAAAAAATAAAAGAAAAAGGTGTGGAGATAGCCGATCTATTTTTGGAAGTAGGACTAGGAACTTTCAGGCCTGTCCAGACAGAGGATGTACTAGACCACAAGATGCATGAGGAAACCTATGAAGTTCCTGAAAAAGCTGTGGAGATAATAAACAGAGCCAAAGATGAAGGTAGAAGAATCGTAGCTGTGGGAACAACCTCTATACGTACCCTAGAGTCATCTGTAGATAAAAATGGAAGGCTCGTTGCTAGGAAAGGCTCAACGGATATATTTATATATCCGGGATACAAGTTCAAGGTTGTGGATGCCTTGATAACAAATTTCCACCTTCCAAAATCAACACTTTTGATGCTTGTGTCGGCATTTTCAAGCAGGGAGCTGATTATGGATGTTTACGAAGAAGCAGTAAGAGAGAAATATCACTTTTTCAGTTTTGGAGATGCGATGTTTATTTATTAGGAGGTGAGCTGTGAGAATAATAGCGGGAACAGCTAAAAATAAAAGCATAAAATGTAGAAAAGGGACAGAGACAAGACCTACTCTAGACAGGGTAAAAGAGGCCTTGTTTTCAAAAATACAGCCATATGTAGAAGATTGCAGCATCCTAGACCTTTTTAGCGGAACTGGAAATATAGCGCTAGAGGCCATAAGTAGAGGTGCAAGGAGAGCTGTAATGATAGAAAAAGATCAGGAAGCCCTTAAAATAATAATAGAAAACGTAAACAGCCTTGGCTTTGAAAATAAATGCAGAGCCTATAAAAATGAAGTTTCCAGAGCAGTTGAAATTTTAGGTAGAAAAGGTGAAAAGTTTGATATAATATTCATGGATCCTCCATACAGGGAAAATATTTGTACAGAGGTCATTAAAAAGATAGAAAAAAATGGTATCTTAACTGAAGGGGGTCTTATCATATGTGAGCATCACCTTCATGAGAGACTTGATCAGGAGATAGTAGGATACAAAAAAGTAGACGAAAAAAGCTACGGGAAGAAAACTCTGACTTTTTATACAAAATAATGTTCTGCCGTCTGTTAATTTCAGGCGGCTTTTAAATTTTTTGTATGAAATTATTGAATTTATCCAAAGGCTTCTGTCACTTTCTTTGCTTGTCCAAAGAAAGTAACCAAAGAAAAGACACCCCTAAAAAGATTCCTAAAATCATTTCTGAACTAACTTTCACTTGAAATATAGTCGGTAAACCTCCTTATATCAAGGAAAGTGGATTTCAGAAAAGGTGATTTCTTAACGGAATTTTTTAAAGGGTAAAGCAATCTAAAAATTAAAAAAATTATTTTCTCTCTGTGAAACTTCTTATTTTTCTCTGTGTCCTCTGTGATCAAAAGGTTTTGTTATTATTCGTGTTAATTTTTTTGTCTTTTATTGATTTTCATTCGTGATGAAATCTTTTGACTCTATATCCTTATAAAATCAGTAATTTATTTGAAAACTCAAAGTTAACTTTATTAACTTGTTAAGAGCCTTTTGATATAGTATAATTTTCTGTGAGGTGATAGTATGGCAAAGATAAAAACTTTTGAAGAAAATTTAGCTGAGATAGACGAAGTTATATCTAAACTTGAAAGTGGTGATATGGAGCTTTCTGACTCTGTTAAAGAATATGAAAAAGCCATGAAACTCTTAAAAAAATCTTCTGAAATGCTGGAAAAGGCAGAGGGGAAAATAATGAAGGTTATAGAGGAGAACGGCGAAATTAAATTAGAAGAGTTTTAGTGGGGGATAATTATGCTGAAAAATTATTTGAAGGAAAAAAGGGAATTTATAGATGAAAATATAAAAAACTGCCTGGATGAGCTGAAGTATCCACAGGTGATAGCAGAGGGGATGAAATATGCGGTGCTGAATGGTGGCAAGAGGCTCAGGCCCATCCTTCTCCTAATGACTCTAGAACTACTAGGAGAGGAGAAAGAAAAAGGAATCCCGGCTGCAGTGGCTATAGAGATGATACACTCCTATTCTCTAGTCCATGATGATCTGCCTGCTCTTGATAACGATGACTACAGGAGGGGTAAACTTACTACGCATAAAAAATACGGAGAAGCTCAAGGGATACTAATAGGAGATGCTCTTTTGACCCATGCATTCAACGTGCTCACAAGTAAAAATCAGATTATTACTCCAGAAAAGATAGTCGAGATAGTCAGGCTAACATCTCAGTGTGCAGGTATAAATGGCATGATAGGCGGCCAAATGATAGATATAGAGAGTGAGGGCAAAAATATAGACCTTCCAACTTTACAGTATATCCATACCCATAAAACAGGAAAGATGATAAGTCTTCCTGTGGAAATTGCCTGTATAATTGCTGGAATAGATGGAGATAGAAAGGAAAAGCTAATAGAGTATTCCGAGCTCATAGGACTGGCATTTCAGATAAAGGATGATATACTGGATATAGAGGGTGATTTTGAGAAAATAGGGAAACCTGTAGGAAGTGATACAGAACTTGGGAAATCTACCTATCCTTCTATTTTTGGGATGGAAAAAACAAAAGAGATGCTCGCTGAAAAAATAGCGGCTGCTAAAAAAATAATACACAGTGAATTTCAGTCTGAAAAAGGAAGGCTGTTTGTAGAACTGGCAGATTACATACAGGACAGGGAAAAATAGGGACCTAAGGGTCCCTTTTTTAGGAGGTGAAATGTATAAAAAGCTGATAAAAGATATGTGGGACAACGGAGGTGAAGCCTATCTTGTAGGGGGATGGGTAAGAGACCGGTTGATGGGAGTCCCTGAAGATAAAATAGAGGATATAGACCTGGAAGTGACAGGGATAAAAAAATATAAATTTGAGGAAATCCTTAAAAAATATGGGAAATTCAAAAAAGTAGGTAAAAGCTATGAGATCTACATATTGAATAACAGCATGGAGATATCTTTTATAGAAGGGGATGCCTCGCTGAAAGAGTGTGCCAGAAGGCGAGATTTTACTGTAAATTCTATTTATTATAATATTCTAGAGGATAGATATCTGGATTTTTTTGACGGGATAGGGGATATAAGAAATAAACTTCTGAGATATGTAGAGAGAGATAGTTTCTTAGAGGATCCTCTCAGAATATTGAGGACAGCACAGTTTATGAGTAGATTTGGATTTTCTGTGGATAACTCTCTAGAAAAAATTATAAAAGCAGAAGGGAATGAAATTTTGAAAGTTCCCAAGGAAAGAATCTGCCGGGAACTCGAGAAGATCTACCTTCTTGGGATAAAACCTTCTGATGGATTTTTATTTTTGGAAAAGGCCGGTGTTTTGGAAAAAATAATGCCCGAGATAAGTTCCCTAAAAGGTGTAATGCAGGATAAGATCTATCATCCTGAAGGAGATGTCTTCACACATACTATGATGATGTTAGACGTGCTTTCAAAAGAGGAAAGAACTTCGGAATTATTCTGGAGTATTCTCTATCACGATGCCGGGAAAAGAGAGGCTTTTCCCTCATTTAATGGGCACTGTGAAAAGTCTCAAGAGATATTTGAAAGAGAGATAACAAAATTTACAGATAACAAAGAACTCATAAATAGTGTCAGAAAACTTGTGAGATATCACGAGGAACCCCTCAAGATGTTTCTAAGAGGAGGGGGAGACAGGATATCTGTGAAGAAACTGGCCGTAAAGGTGGACATAGAAAAGCTGTTGAAACTCTATAGATGTGATGTACTTGGAAGAGGGCGGAGTGATAATAAAGAGGAACTTGATACAATAGAGGTTATAGAGGGTATCTATAATGAGGTAAAAAATGATCTGAAACCCCTAGTCAGAGGGAGGAACCTCATAGAGTGGGGAGTGGAGCCTAAAGAGGATTTTGGGGAGATACTGAAAAAACTGTATGATGCACAGATTGAGGAAAAATTTGACAATATCAGATCTGCTAAAAAGTTTTACTTTTCTAAAGTCGCTGGGAGTCCTGTTTACAAAGGGATTTAAATATGATATATTTATAAACAGAGGTGTATTCCATCAGTAAAACATAAAGCAAGGGTATTGACCACTCTATAAAAAAATTAAGTTTCAAAAGAATAAAAATCAAAAAAGATCAGAGGGGAGAAATAAATGGCAGTAAAGGTTAAAAATCTAATAGTGGCACACAAAGCTAAACTGAACCAGCAATTAGGTGGAGCTATCGATATTTTCGGAGCATTTTCCGAGATGGTTCAACCAATTTTCCCATTTCCCATGAAAAATCTTTCTATGGTTTTAGAGTTAGACGGACTTGAAAGAAATACAATGTTTGAGATGAGATTAAACGGACCAGAGGATGAACTTATTTCAAAGGGTGAATTTGGTATAGCAGTTTCCCCTTTTGGGACAGGTAAAAAAGTAATCGATATTGAAAATTTTCTAATCACAGAAAGGGGGAGATATACTTTAGACCTTCTGGAAAAAAGACCTGAGGGATTGAAATTTGTACAATCCTGTGACCTTTTCATAGCTGCATATCCTCCTCAAAGAAGATTCAGTGAAGAGGAGATAAAAAAAATAATGAATGATGAAAGCCTTATCAAGACAGTGAAGACTGAGTTTAGACCTTTTGGTGCAAAGGAGTCTGTGAAGCTCCAGCTGAACCTCCAGAGTGATATGCATATAGAAGAAGAGTTCATGGCTTTTCCTATAGATGACAAGATCTCTCTTGAAGGTAAAGAACACGATCTGACTGGACTTAGAAGGCAAATAGAGTGGATGTTTGGAAGACCTATTCCTAAATCTGAGGACCCTAAAGAAAATAATTAGAAAATACTGAAACAGGACGGTGTAAGATCGTCTTGTTTTTTTGTTTTTTGGAAATACAACAGGATGTACAGTATAGAGGCTGCAGAAATAAAATATTAATTTTTACAAACATATTTCAAGTAAAATGTCTTGACATAAAATGTTAAAAAATATATAATACTTTGGTAAAATAATCCTTTCCCACAAAGGACCGTTGCGTTATATTTATGTAAATATAACTTACTGAGGAGGAAAAAATAGTGAACAAGTATACCGTAATGCAAAGAAAAGAAGATGTAACAAGAGACTGGTATCACTACGATGCTGAGGGAAAAATTCTAGGTAGATTAGCTGCTGAAATAGCTAAGAAACTTATGGGTAAAAATAAAGTTACTTACACTCCGCACATCGATGGAGGAGACTTCGTAATCGTAACTAACATGGAAAAGATCGCTGTAACTGGAAATAAACTTACTGACAAAATGTATTATAACCATTCTGGATTCCCTGGAGGGCTAAGAGAGAGAAGACTTGAAGAAGTTTTAGCTAAAAAACCAGAAGAAGCTTTAATGCTAGCTGTAAAGAGA
Source organism: uncultured Ilyobacter sp. (assembly GCF_963663625.1). NCBI lineage: Bacteria > Fusobacteriati > Fusobacteriota > Fusobacteriia > Fusobacteriales > Fusobacteriaceae > Ilyobacter > uncultured Ilyobacter sp. The sequence goes on from NZ_OY760437.1 coordinate 524,565, forward strand.
ATGCTTCCAAACAACAAATTAGGAAGAGAGCAGTTAACTAGATTGAGAGTATTTGTTGGAGCTGAACACACTCACGCAGCACAAAAGCCAGAAACGGTAGAACTATAATTTAGGAGGTAATTGACAGTGGCAGAAATGATGCAATATATAGGAACTGGAAGAAGAAAAACTTCTGTAGCAAGAGTAAGACTTATCCCTGGTGGATCTGGAATAGAGATTAACGGTAAAACTATGGCAGAATATTTTGGTGGAAGAGAAATTCTTTCTAAAATTGTAGAGCAGCCGCTAGTACTTACTGAGACATTGGATAAATTCACAGTAAAAATAAACGTAGATGGTGGAGGAAATGCCGGACAAGCTGGAGCAATCAGACACGGTATATCAAGAGCCCTTCTTTCTTCTGACGAATCTTTAAAGAAAGCATTAAGAGAAGCTGGTTTCCTAACTAGAGACTCTAGAATGGTAGAAAGAAAGAAATTCGGTAAGAAAAAAGCAAGAAGATCACCACAGTTCTCAAAAAGATAATTTTCTATATTTATACAAAAGACGAGTATATACTCGTCTTTTGTATTTTAAATTCCAATCAAAAATTAAGATAGAATTTTTCTTATAAATTATCTCTGTATTGATATGAAAAAGACGAACTGTTAGATTTTTAGGTGGGGTTCTGTATTTATGATTGTGAAAATTATTTTTTATTTAAGGTTTATTTTGAAGTTGAAGCCAGAAAAAAGCGAAGCTTGTGTAGTTACCGAAGTATATAAAGACAATAAAGGGATGTCTTTTAAAAAGTATAAAAATATCTTTTCATGGAAAATTGTAAAAAAAATGTACAATTTTTTCGTATTAAGAGCACTATCATTTTATAAAATAAACATTTGTTCATCTTATAATGCTTTATTTTAATAGTGTAAATAAAAAACTATGATTCTCTATAGTCTTATAAATGGGTTGCATATAAAAAATATATTTTAAATAAGAGTAAAAGTTAAATATACTTACATTAGCGAGAGATTTTGGAAGTTATTAAAATGAAAAAGGGGAGAGATAATAATGAAAAAAAGACTTATAGTTACTTTAGCAGGACTACTTGCATTAGGTGTAATGGCACCAGCTGCAACAGGATGGATCAGAAACTGGGGCGAGTTAACTGAAAAGCGTCCAACGAATAATGATACTGGTTCTAATTCTCAAAATATAGAATGGACATTAGCTGAAGGTTCTATCAATATGACAGATAAACTTGCTATTACTTTTGACGTAGAGAAAAACTACAAAAATGTTACAAACGGAAAAGATTTAGCTACTTACTGGGATAACAGATTTGGATTCTCTTATGATTTAGGAAAAGCTGCAGACTGGGATCTTTCTGCAGGACTTGACTACTACTATGATACAAGCAGTTCTGGAAGCAATGCTGTTACTAAATCAGAATATTCACCTTGGTTACAAGCAAGTACAGCTCTAACAGACAACACAAAGCTTACTTTCTGGGGAGCTATGTACTACAATGATGGTGTAGCGACAGGAGTACACGGAGACGACTATGAGTTAGATATCTTACTTGATACTGGAAAGGTTGGAATCTTTGACTGGACAGGAACATGGTTATATCTATATCACGATACTTCAGGTGGACACGGAAGCAACGAAAGAACATCTGCTGAGCTAGAGATGGAAGCTTACACAACTCTATATAAGCATGACTCTGGAGCTTATGTAGGGCTTGAGTACTATGCTGATGGTACAGCTGGAGATAAAGCTGGTGAATCTCTAAACGCTCATATCGGACCAAGGGTAGGAATCTCTAAGAAATTAGATAATGATATTTCTCTATGGGCTTATACTTCTTACGAGGTACTTTCAATTAACTATGCTGAAGGCGGAGACTGGTTCAGCGACAACGAATTCCAAGTTGTTGCAGGAGTTAAAGCTACATTCTAATAGAATATATAAAAATAAAAAATCTCTGCTTTGCAGAGGTTTTTTATTTTTATTATAATTTTTCTTGTGAGCATAAAAAGTTATAATAAAGATTTTAAGTATTTCATGGATTGATTTTATAAAATGAGGATAAATATCCTTCATTTATAGAGAGTGAGAAGCTACTAAAAAATAAATTAATAATTCTTTAAACTTTATGGGGAAAGTGATAGTCAAAATATTGAGAACAAAAAAGGAAAGCTGATTATTCAGCTAGAAATGCAGAAAAACCTCTTTATGACTTCCGACTCTCGCAAAGTTACAGAAGGCAATTAAGAAGACAAACTGCAACAACATTATTAACTCTCTCCTTTTTTATTTTCATATAGACTGCGGGTCTTGTAATTTTGTGAAAAGACCGTAGTACCTCTCCCTTTGTAAGGAGCCCTTTTAAAGGGCTTCTTTTAATTTACTTTTTATTTTGCAACAAAGGAAGAGGCTAAAATTTCAGAATAAACTATAAAAGGAGCTGATGATATGGAGATAATCGGAAAAGGATTTAAAATAAAGAACAGAGATATAATAGGTGAACTAGACGTGGATGTGAAGATGAAGATGACCCTAGAGGATCTCCGGATACTCTCTCGCTACCTGGAGGGGGAGTTTTTGAACGGTATGGAAAGCATCATAATGGAGCTAGAAGAGGAGGGGAATCAGGAGGAGCTCCTCTACTATGAGAAGCTGAAAATAATACTAGAAGATATGACTGACGGAATATATAGGGGGCTTGTAGATACTGAAAAGATGATAATAGGTGAACTAAAGAAGCATGAGATAGATGAGGATGAAATAATAGAGCTCATGGCCGAGGATGAGTATGACAAAGAGAGAGTAGAGAATATATACATGGCAATGGATGATATGAACAGGGAGGAGAAAGAAGCTCAGGAAATATTTGACAAGTTAGACATCTATGGAAAGATGATCCTTAGCAAAATCAAAGAGTCTGGAGAGGATTTTTATATGCCCTTGGTTTTTAAATTTTTCTGGTTTCTCTATGACTCTACAGACAGGTCTGGTGAAGTTGTGTTCACGGAAAATTCCCTAGAAGAGCTGTTAGACCTAGACAGGGAGGGGCTTGAGGTATTTCTGGATCAAATGTCGAGGATAGTGGTCAAAGTAGGGAATCAGACAGGAAGCCTTATAGAGTATTTTGCTTTCTTAAATGACAGTACCATGAAGGTAGAGTATAATCTTTTTGCAGTAAACCCCAGAAAATACATGATACTAGATCATGATTTTGAAATAGGAAAAGCAGAAAATATTGAGATAAAGATCATTTAATATGAAGGGAGATGATTTTATGCAAAATGAGATAGTTAAGATTATAGAGGAGTACGGAGATACTGTTTCTGTTTATGCAAAAAATCTCTCAGATAATAAAGTTATGGTCTCCCACAGATGCAACAAGGTTTTCAGATCTCCAACTGTTATGAAAATAATGGTAATGGTAGAGGCCCTGAAACAGGTAGAGGAGGGACAATATAAATTAGACGATAAGATAGAGATAAAAGAAAAAGGAGTTTCGTACCTGAGCCTCATAAGAGACCTTTCCATAAACTCCTATACTTTAAAAGATCTTATAATTTTCATGATGACAGCCAATGATTATACCGCTATAAATACACTTCTAAACCTATTTGGAATGGATGAAATAAATAAAAGGATCGAGATAATGGGGCTCATGGACACAAAGGTTCAGAGAAAGATGTTGGATTTTGATGCAATCGAAAAAGGGATGGAAAATATTACTAGCATAAGAGATATGTCGAATATTCTAGAAAAGATATATAATAGGTCAATATTCAAAAATATGGAAATAAGCGATTTTTTAATAGACATGTTAAAGTATCAAAGAGTTGGAAGAGGTGTAAGGAGCTATATCCCTGAGTGGGAGAGTACTTATAGGAGCGGGGAGATAGGGGATTTTTACCATGATATAGGAATTGTTTTTTTAGAAAAGACTCATTTTATTTTAGGAGTTTTTGTAGACGATGCCCTTGATCCATTAGAAGCTTTGCAAATAATTTGCAGGATAAAAAAAGCCTTTCTGAAAAATGTTTCCCAAGAGGATGCTTTGATTCAGTTTTAAAATTCATGAGGAGTCCGAAGGGGGAATTTATATATATTCCAATTGGCCTATTAGTCTAAATTCTTTAAAATCCAGTTGTATATAGATTTATAAGAGTGTTAACTGGAACGGAAGAAAAATAGAGGACTGCCAAATCATGGCAGTCCTCTATTTTTTAATGAAATATTAACTAAACGGTTTTATTTTGATGATAGATGGTATAGAGCCCTTGCACACTAAGTTCTGAGCAGTATTCATCAATTTCTTCTATCTCTCCTGATAAAACTCTTCCTAGTCCTCCTGTGGCTATCACATAAGGGCTGTCCACTTCCTCTTTTATTTTTTTTATGATATGCTTTATCTGACCTGCATATCCGAAGAATATTCCTGCCTTTATCTGATCTACGGTGTCCTTACCAAGAACTGAATCTGGTTTTCCAAACTTAACCTTTGGAAGCTTGGCAGTGTTTCCATAGAGTGAATTTATAGACATCTCTATACCTGGAAGGATTCCTCCTCCTACATAGACCCCGTCAACAAGTACCTCGTAAGTGGTGGCAGTGCCAAAATCAAAGATAACAAGGTTTCTGTCTGGGTAAAGAGTTAAGGCTTGGGTAATATCTATAATCCTGTCTGCACCAAAACCTATTGGATTGAGATTCTCTGCAAATGTAAATGGAAGTTTTAGGGAAAGGTCAACAACTATAGGGGTTATATTGAAATACTTTTTTCCTAGGAAGTCAAATATCGTCAAGAGACTTGGGACAACAGATGAGACTACTATTCCTTTTACATCTAGAAGATCGATATTATTGAACTTCGTAATATTTCTAAGGTATGAAAAAAATTCATCTTCAGTAAGTTTTTCATTGGATGAAACTCTGAAGGTTAGTAGGACTTCACCGCTATCGTTCAAAACACCTGAAACGATGTGTGTGTTTCCTATATCAAAAGCTAAGAGCATAATTGTTCCTCCTAAATAAACGATTTATCCTTATTATAGTATAGAGAAAAATAAAATTCAAATAAATTCAATAATATGTCCAAGAGATAGGGAATGTGTATATTGAATATATAATTATTTTTTGTACCGGAGGAAAAGCGTCAGTTCTTTTGAAAGATATATTATTGAATCTATTGAAAGGGATGGTGATAAAATGAAGAAAATAATAATTATAGCATTGGTCTCAATGTTCTTGTCATGTGCCTCTATACACCCTGGAAGGTATGGGAAACAGATAAGAGAAGATGGGAGTATAGTTGAGAAGAGGAAGGTTCCGACTGAATCCGGTCTCCTTATAAGTGGCGACATGGAAAAGGCAATGAGTGGTGATTTTTATAAATTTATGGTTTTCACAGTGGAAAACAAAACCGGAAACATAGCAAGGGTGTCTGATGTAAATGTTAATTTTCATAATGAAAAGTTTAACAGAGAGATAAAAATAACTTCCGGTCAGGAACTCAACAGATGGTATGAGGCAACCATGGCTGAAAAGAGAAGGAAGGAGCAGAACAGGAGCACTGGATTTAGCTTTGCCGCAATAGGCGGTGGTCTCCTGGCAGCCTTCACAGACAATAGCTGGAGCAATGTAGGAGTAGCTCTTTTGGCAGGTGGAGTGGCGTCTCTCACAATAGACGAGCTGTATAAAAGTAAAAAAGAACTAGAGAGGGGAAAAGTGTTCCCAGATGCCCACCTTATGTCTGGGGAGTTTCAGGTACCTGCAGGACTCTATGATAGAAAGTGGATTGTATTTAATGTAATGGACAAGGATAACCTCCCAGAGAGCTTGGAATTGAGCTATATGGCAAATGGCAGAGAGGAAAGAATCTTTGTTCCCATCAAATGGTAGGAATTGGAATAAAATTTATGTTATAATCTGGAAAAGGGTGTGGAAAAATTTTCACACCCTTTTGTAAAGATAAATATTAAGATGAACTTTGAGGAGTTGAAATATGAAGGCTACAGGAGTGGTGGTAGAATATAATCCATTTCATAATGGGCACAGATATCATCTGGAAAAGGCCAGGGAAGAGGGGACAGGAGAGGTAGTGATAGCAGCCATGAGCGGAGATTTCCTCCAGAGGGGAGAACCTGCCATAGTAAATAAGTGGAAAAGAGCTGAGATGGCTCTTAGAAGCGGTGTAGACATCGTGGTTGAGCTTCCGGCATACTATTCCAATCAAAGTGCCGAGATTTTTGCCAGAGGGGCTGTGGGCATATTAGGGGCCATGGGTGTGAGTGATCTAGTCTTTGGATCTGAAAGTGGAGAGATAGAAAAATTAAAAAATATAGCATCACTGGAAGAAAACGAGGAGTTTCAAAGTTACCTGAAGGAGGAGCTCGGAAGAGGCAGTTCATACCCAACCTCTTTTGCAGCAGCGATAGAAAAGATAACAGGGGAAAAGGGGTATATGACCCCTAATGATATACTGGGAACTGAATATGTTAGGAGTATAAATAAACTTGGGCTAGATATAAAGCCCATAGCCATAAAAAGAGAGGGAACTGGTTATCATTCGCATGATGTAAGTGGTGATATTGCCAGTGCCACCGCCATCAGAAGGATGCTGGGAGGAGAGATGGGGAAAATAAAAAATCTCGTTCCGGAACCTGTTTATGAAATTTTGACTAATGAGTTTCAAAATGGAAGGTGTGCATGGCTTTATGAATTTTATCCCATACTGAGGCACGAAATAATACTTCATAAAGACTCTTTGGGAGATATACAGGATATAGAGGCTGGATTTGAAAATCGTCTCTATGAGTCGGCACTTAAAAACAGGGAATTTGAAAAATTTTACGAGGATATAATGACAAAAAGGTATACTAATGCAAGGATTCAACGGATACTGACTCATATACTCCTAGGTATAACTGTAAAAATTACCGAGGAGGCCAAGAAGGGGGTCCCATACGTACGGGTAATAGGGTTTAATAAAAATGGTGGGAGATATCTAAAGGGTATAAGAGATAAGGGAGGTATAGAGGTTTTTACCACACTTAAAAATGTCTCTAAGAAACTATCTGGTAGAGAAAAGGAACTTTTGGATTTTAATGAGAGATGCAGTATGATATACACTGTGATAAAGGAATATGAGGAGAGAAAAACTCCTATTATTATGAGATAAACCTAGATGAATGCAAGCTAATCAGGTCAGAAAGTTATTGTGACTAAAATAAATGGAAACATGTGTTCAGTTGTTTTGGGAACTGACGAGGGTACAACAACAGTTTTTTAATTTTTGACATCGAGGGGGAACAATGGAAAAAAGATTACCGATGAGTGTGCAGTTGTTTTATGGTATAGGGGTAAGCTATGCCATAGTAGATCAGATATTTGCCCAGTGGGTCTTATATTATTATCTTCCGCCTGAAAATTCCGGGATAAAACCTCTTATGGCCCCTATACTAATCTCTCTTGCTCTGGTACTGTCTAGATTTGTGGATATGGTTTCCGACCCCTTGGTAGGCTATCTTTCAGACAGATCAAACAGCAGATGGGGGAGGAGGATTCCATTCATAGCTGTAGGAAGTATCCCCTTAGGGCTTTCCACAGTGGCCTTTTTTTATCCCGTAAAGGGAGGAGGAATGGACACTTTTCTCTATCTTTCCCTGGTGGGGTCAATATTTTTTATTTTTTATACCATTGTAGGTGCACCTTACAACGCACTCATTCCAGAGATAGGAAATACCCCTGAAGAAAGGCTAAATCTTTCCACCTGGCAGTCTGTTTTTAGACTTGTTTATACAGCCATAGCCATGATACTCCCGGGAATACTTATAAAAATACTTGGAAAGGGCGATACAGAGGCAGGAATAAGGATGATGGTTATACTTCTCAGTACAGTTTCTGCACTAGGTGCATACGTCACTGTGTTTTTAGTTCCTGAGAAAAAATATTCCCACGGAGAAATTTCTAAGACAACATTGAGGGAGTCCTTTAAAATACTCTTTCATGACAAATCATTTATATACTACCTTTTGGGTTTGCTTTTCTTTTTTGTTGGGTTTAATATCTTGAGGGCCTCTATGAATTATTATGTAGAAGACATAATGGGGATGGGGAAAGGAGCGATAACTGCTGCGGCAGCTATACTTTTTGGTACTTCTGCACTTTTCTTTTATCCAACCAACAGAATGGCAAAAAGAGTAGGTTACAGAAAACTCATGCTCTTGGCTCTTGCTGCCCTGATATGCCTTTCTGTGGCTCTTTATAATCTCGGTAAGGGGATACCTGTCAGTGCAGGTTTTTATATTTTTGCCCTTATGGGGATACCGGTTTCAGGTGCGGCCTTTATATTTCCGCCTGCCATGCTGAGTGAGATAAGCACTCATATAAGCGAGAAAAGTGGCCATAAAATTGAGGGGATGTGCTTTGGTATACAGGGTTTTTTTCTGAAAATGGCCTTTCTTATATCTATAGCCTTGCTTCCGATAATATTGGTAGCAGGTGGCGGGAGTATAATACAGGCTATAATAACAAGTCCTGAAGGGGTATCTAGATCGGGAGTCTATACCACCGCACTTTTTTCTGCAGGATCTTTTGCAATCTCCTTTATATTTTATTTTCTTTATAAGGAGTAAAAAAGGAATAAAAATATTTTTACAGAAAAGAGTCAATGATTCAAAAAACTTTTGCAGAAAAATTTGGAGGAAGAAAGTATGATGAGCTGGGAGCAACTGATGAAACCGACTAAATTCCGAACTGGAAAAGATGAGGAGGGAGTGGCTCTCAGTGAGTTTAAACAGGACTACTCTAAGATTATTTTTAGTTCTTCTTTCAGAAGGCTTAAAAATAAAACTCAGATACATCCACTGGACAGCAACGATTTCATAAGAACTAGGCTTATACACTCCCTAGAAGTTTCCACAATAGCAAGCGAAATCGGTGGCGTGGTGGAATCTAAACTCATCAGAGAGGCTAAGTTTCCAAAAGAGATGAGGGAATGCATGGGAAGTGTCCTAGAGGCGGCTTCACTGCTTCACGATGTTGGGAATCCCCCCTTCGGTCACTATGGTGAAGTTATAATACAGGATTTTTTTACAGAGTTTTTTGAAAACAGATTTGATGAAGATATAGATTTTTATGGAGAAAAATGGAGTGAGGCGGAACTCAATGATTTTATAAAATTTGAAGGGAATGCCCAAACATTGAGGGTTATAAGTCGCCTGCAATATATAAGAGATGAGTACGGACTGAATCTTACATTTCCTACGATGGCATCTATACTGAAATATCCACGGTCCTCCTTTGAAGGGAATACGCCTTTTCGAGGGATAAGTTATAAAAAATTTGGATATTTTCAGAGTGAAAGGGAGCCTTTTGAAAAAATAGTATCAGAACTTGGGATGAAAGTGGAGGGAGATGTAAAAAGACATCCTCTGGTATTTTTACTAGAAGCCTCTGACGATATAGCCTACCTGGTTGCAGATATAGAGGACGCAGTAAAGAAGAACATTCTCACGACAGAGAGAGTAAAGAAAATAGTAGAAAAATATCTGGATTCAGAAAATGAAAAGGAAAGAGAGATATTAGAAAGCCTAGTAAACCTGGAGATAGACGATCTCTATCCAGACCCGAGGGAGATACAGATGCAGATATTCCGTGTAAAAATACAAAAATTCATGATAAGTGAAACGGCAAAATCTTTTTTAAATAATTATGAAGAGATAATGAATGGGACTTATGAAGGAGAGCTTTTAGATTCCTCTGATGCTGTTCATCTTAAAAACGCCTTTAGGGAGATCTTATCTATAATAATAAGTGACAAAGATGTTATAAAGCTTGAGATAGGGGGAGACAGGGTCCTGAGGGTCCTTTTGAGGGAGTTTACAAATGCTGTAATATCTCCCAAAAAAGATAGGATAGGAACCAAGGAGGAAAAACTCTATAGGCTTATATCTAATAACTATAGGTTTTTGAAGGATAGATATCCCTACAAAAATAAACTCTACAATGAACTGAGATTAGTTACAGATTTTATCTGCGGTATGACAGACTCTTATGCTTTAGAGCTTTATCAATCAGTAATGGCCATAAAATTTTAGCCCCTATAGGGGCTTTTGTTTATTATACAATCGGAGGTGCCTGATGGAAACGACCTACCTTGTAGCTTTAGAAATTTTAGTAGTGAGCCTGGCCTTTTGCTACCTACCTGTAAGAATGGCATTAGTTTTTTCTGTTTTTGTTATTGCAATGACTTTTTTCAGGAAAAAGAGATCACCGCTACTATGGATAATCCCGTTATTATTTGTGCTAAGAATTTTTACCGGGGTGGATCTCGTTGATCATACTTCCGGAGAAAACCTTGTTTTAAAGGTTGATGGAGGCAAAGGCAGGATCGAAAGAATAAACGGAAAAATCCCTATAAAAGATTTATATTTTTTTGGAAATAACTTAGAGGATGGGAAGTCTGAAATAACAGGGAAACTCAAAGAAAAAAATAAAAATGGGAACAGGGAGTATTTTCAGCTTGAGTCGTTTCAGATGACTCCTATTGAAAAAGGTGCTGTTAACGGCTATCTAGACCATAAAATACAAGGGCTCACAAGGAATTATTCTGGAGATATGGAAAAATTTTACAGGGCTGTGATCATGGGAGAAAAGACTGGTCTTTCAGAGGAAGTCAAGGATATGTTTTCCTATACAGGAACCTCTCATCTCATAGTTATATCCGGACTGCATATAGGGGTAATAATAGCAATAATATTAATGTTGTCAGCTAAGCTCCCTTTTCAAAGAGAGGTGAGGTATTTTTTTGCTGCTGTGATACTGACCCTCTATACAGCAGGAGTTGGACTAGCACCTTCGGTCCTCCGTGCCTATATAATGGGGATGTGTTACATAGGAGGGGAACTTTTTTATGAAAAAACAGACCCGAAAAAATCCCTTTCTGTGGCTTTTATACTATCTTTGCTGGTAAACCCTGTCTCGACTATGGAGCTGTCCTTTCAGATGTCTTTTATGGCTGTAATTGCCATTATTTTCATATATCCAAAGTTAGTAAAAAAAACCGAGTCTTCTCTGAGACCTGGTTTTATTAAGAAAGTTCTTCTTTTTGCTGCTATGAGTGTTACAATACAGATTTTTTTAACCCCGATATTTTTGGTTTACTTCAGGACTATTCCTGTCTTTTCGTTTCTCGTAAATCTAGTCGCTATCCCCTTGGGGGTAATCTTTGTCCAGGTGGCCTTCGGAGCACTTGTTCTTTCGATTGTGGGGGCCGGGGGGATTCTAATGCCAACTGTTAATCTGAGCTATAATATTTTGATCAGATTTATAGAGGTGGCTTCAAAAATACCAGTTCTCTCTGTAAATTATTACGGAACAAAGAAAAGCTCTATGATATTTTTGCTCTATTCTGCTATTTTCGGACTGGTTTTTCTAAAAAGCAGATGGAGGGCATTGACTGTGATTCCATGTCTGGCAATGTTGTTTGTCGGTGCCGCATCCCCACCAGAGGTTTTAAATTATAAGGGTATGGTATATTATAAAAAAAATCCTGGATTTTTGATTATGGGAAGGGAGATAACCGAGAGGGATATTTATTTTCTTAGGGATAACGGGGTGGAAGGTATAGAGGTGCTTATAACAAGCAACAAGATAAGTGAAAGATTTAAAAAAATATTGGGGATATCCCAAGAGGTAAGGCTCTCTGAAGGAGATGAAGTTAAAATTAAAGATAAAAGATTTAGAAATAGCAAAGGTAAGATTGTTGAATTATAAAGAATTGAAAAAAAGATTCAGATATGATAATTTATACATAATAGAGGTGATACAATGAAGAATTTTATAAAAGAGTTTAAATATCTAAACTCCAATGCTCCAACGTCCACAAAGGTTATATATGGAATACTAGGAGGGCTCCTGATTCTTACCATGGTTAAAAAATTGATTGTTCAGCCATTCACCGGGGTCATGATAGGAATACTTATCTTTTCTGTTATGCTTCATGAGATAGCCCACGGACTGGCGGCATATATAAATGGAGATTCAACTGCAAAAGATGAAGGTCGATTGACCATGAATCCTGTGAAGCATTTAGATCCGTTAGGAACTCTTCTTCCGATATTTTTGATCGCAACTGGGGCCACCTTTGTCATAGGCTGGGCAAAGCCTGTACCTGTAAATTACAGGAACCTCAGAGACAAAAAATGGGGAGTTTTTCAGGTATCAGTGGCAGGAGTTTTAACCAATTTCATTCTTGCTTTTATAGGTGCCACTATGATCAAGTTCATGGGGCTCTACCTGTACCAAAGAGGGCTCATGGGTGCTGTTTCCTATCTTATAAGAATAAATTTGGTCTTGGGTATATTTAATCTGATTCCCATACCGCCACTTGACGGGTCTAAGGTGGTTTCTAGTCTGGGGAGCTATAAAGTTAAGCAGATTTTTTATAGCATGGAGTCATACGGGTTTTATATAATAATAGCACTGGCATGGTTTGGTCTTTTAGGGGATATAATAAACCCTTTCTACCAGCTTGCTGTAAAAATATTGAACGCTTATATAAATTAAGGAGAAGTCATGATTATAGAAGTATTAAACACCGTAGGAATAGTGGCATTTTCTGTCTCTGGAGCTTTAAAAGGTGAAAAACATAAACTTGATATATTTGGTATAGTGGTCTTGGGAGTTATAACAGCAGTTGGTGGCGGGATAATAAGGGATGTGATACTCAACCAGGTTCCTGATTCTATAGTCCACGAAAGAGATGCATATTTGGCCGTTTTTACGGCGATAGTGTCCTACATAATCTACCATGATAAACTTGAAGGGAAACTTTCCCGTATAATAAAAGTTTCAGATGCTGCTGGACTTGCTGCATTTACAGTCATAGGGGCTCAAAAGGGGCTGGCAAATGATCTCGGAATCCTAGGGGTTTCTGTTATGGCGACTCTTACGGGTGTAGGGGGAGGTGTCTTAAGGGACATACTTGTAAATGAGATCCCATTTATACTAAAAGAAGATGTGTATGCATTTCTTTGTCTAGTAGGAGGTGGAGTTTACTGGTCTGGAATAAAGCTAGGATTTTCAGAAGCTCTTATGATGAACACCGTGATGTTTTCAATTTTCATAATAAGAATTATGGCAATTGTGTTTAATCTTCAACTTCCGTCAAAAGGGAGGTCGAAAAATGCAAACAGTTGAAAGAGAATGCCGCATAGAATTTGAAGAAAAAAAATCCAAGTTCATAGGATATATAAAACCTGTTTCCTCAAAGGAGGAGGCGGAAAATTTTATACAGGCTATAAAAAGAAAACACAGTGATGCCACCCACAACTGCAGTGCTTATAAAGTCACAGAAAATGGGCAGGAATATTACAAGGTCGATGATGACGGAGAACCAGGTGGGACTGCAGGAAAGCCTATAGGGGAGATTATGAATCTTTTAGATGTAAATAATCTCGTGGTGGTTGTCACTAGATATTTCGGAGGTGTAAAACTCGGAGCAGGGGGACTTGTGAGAAACTATGCAAAGGCTGCTAAGTTGGCTGTGCAGGAAGCAGGTATAGAGGAGTATGTTCATTTAAAAAAATATGTAGCCGATTTTTCCTATGATAAGGTGAATGAGGTAGATAATATTATAAATTCTGATGGTGGTAAAATTCTTGAAAAAGAGTTTATGGACAAGGTGACCTACAGAATTTTGGTAAAAGGTGAGACTGAGTCTCACTTAAAAGAGATCAAGGGACTTGTAATATTTCAAATATAAGAAAGCCTCACTTTTAAAGTGAGGCTTTCTTTAAGATCTCTTATTTTGGTTGAAAATTATTTTTTTGATCCAACCTTCATGAGCATAACCCTTGCAACCTTTGGATTTTGTAGGATAGAAGGTCCTGCAATACAGCCACCACGACATCCCATTCCCTCAAGAAGAGTATAATCTCCTGCTTTTTCAAAAGCTGCGAAACTTTCTTTTCCTTCTGCTAGTCCGTTCATATGGATTACTGTTACATCTTTTTCTAACTTTTCCGAAACGGCATTTGCGACACCTCCAGTGTGTGCAAATCCCCATCCAAATGAAGTTCCTAGCACCTCGTCTTCATAAAGTGCAGACAGATCCCAACCTCTAGCATCTATCCATGAAGCAACATCTGTGAAAGTGAGTACATAATCGATGATTTTTTTGTTTTTTAAAAAATTATATTTATCAGCTTCCATTTTTTTTGCGATACACGGCCCTATAAAAGCTATTTTTTTATATGGATATTTGTCTTTTAGGTGTTCTGCTAATGCAGCCATAGGAGACGGAGCGTGAGAAATATATTTTTCCATGTTAGGCTGGTGCTTCTTTATGTAGCTATAAAAAGCAGGACAACATGATGTGGTCATTTTATCTGGATTATTATTTATCATCTCTGCTTCTTCTTCTGCAACCATATCAGCTCCGACAGCCGCTTCTATAGCATCTGAAAAACCTAGTTTTTTAAATAAAGTTTTTATTTTTCCAGCAGAGACAGTGTGACCAAACTGAGATACTATAGCCGGTGCATAGATTGCAATAATCTCCTCTTTATTTTTTATAGCATGGACTGTGTCTAAAACTTGGGTTGGAGATTCGATTGCTCCAAATGGGCAGGCAACATGGCAGGCACCACAGGCCACGCATTTATCCATATCTATATCTGCGGCCCCTTTTTCATCTTTGGTTATGGCGTCAAGTGAGCATGCCCTCTCACAAGGTCTTTCTAGTTTTACAATAGCGTAGTAGTCGCATGATTTTGCACAAAGACCGCAACCGATACACTTTTCCGGAATTATTTTTGCTCTTCCCTCTTCAAACACAATGGCATCTCTAGGACAGACATTTGTACAGTTGTGGGCGATACAGTTTCTACAAAGATCTGTGGCATAAAATTTTCCAGATGGACAGACATCACACGCCTCTTTTATGACTCTCACATACTTATGCTTTCCCCTCAACTCATCATTTTTGTGAAAAAAACTTGAGTCAAGATGGTCTACGAGTTCAAAAAGTTCCAAATCCCTTGTTTTTTCATAATCAAAATCAAGATAAATTTTGATTCTTTGTTTTAGAATCTCCCTCTCCCTGTAGATATTGTTTCTGTACACAGGGTTATCTCCTGGGAGAATCTTTCTTACAAGTTTAGGAAATTTTTCTCTAAGTAGATCCTTTTCGTAAAGGGACACGATAGTCTTTAAAGTGTCTCTTCTAAGCTCCATTGCCTTGTTAAATACAAAGTTACGCATGACTAAATCACTCCTTTATGTTAAAAAAATAACTAATTTTCTTAAAAAGAGACCTACCTTTTTTTTTTGTGAAAAGGCAGGTACATAAGAGCAAAACAGATAAAAGTTATAATTTCTAAGCATACAATATAGTACGGCCAAGGGCCCATATAATCTAAAGGACTCCTGAAGGAAGGTTTATAGTTAACAAACATGTAGTTTGTCCCTAACATAAGATTTATAAAGAAAATTATTATAAAGGCAAAATTTACATACTTAAAGGCTTTTATAAGATTTTTAAAGGTTGGTTTGAAATTGAAAGTCTTTATACAAGATACAGCGGAAAAAATAAGATAAAAGTGTGTTAAGAAAAAAATTATATTTAGAAGATGGGGAAAATTTATCCTTACTTCTGGAGTGAGAAGGGCAAATACCGTACCTGCACTCCAAAAGTACGTAAGGTTTAAAAAAAATCTACTTCCAGAGATCATAGCAATAATTGCAGCTATAAGAGTCAGATTGCAAAGGTGAAGGGGAAGTAAAAATCTGATAGGTTCATCTAGAACTATAAGCCTATACGCCAATTCACTTATCTTTAAAATTCCAATAATAATAGCAGAGTTCCTGGCAAATTTCTTTTTATTTTCCACCTTTAAAGATAAAATGATAAAAAGAAAAGTAATAAGAGAGTAAGATACCAGATAGAAAAAATGCTCTTTGCTGAATAGCTCAAACTTGTTCAAAAGACCACCTACCTGTGGAATCCAAGATCGGCGGGATTGATATCCCCGGAAATATATTCTATTTTTCCGCCCAAAGATTCATATTTTTTTCTCAGTTCTATCACAAGATCAACTAACTTTAAAGTTTCCTCTTTTTGATCTTGACGTTTTATTATTCCTTTGGACCAAAAATAAATTACAAGGTTACTATCGCCATAGATATTTCTTATATTTTCTTTTAAAGCTATTTTCATGGCACAGTAGAGTCCTAGAAGTTCTCCGAAGTTATTTGTCATTCCCTCTTCTGTAAGATAGTTTCCGTGGGAAGTGATTTTTTTCGAAGGGATACACTGGTCTAATATGCTGTTCCCCATTTTGTCTGTAACCCTTACTTCAACCCCTATACCCCTTCCCGTACCTGCATCAAAATATATTCCATCAGGAAGGGCCCTTCTGATCTCCTCTTTTGATTCATAAACCCCGCCCTTTTCCAGCCATTTTTCCGCCTCTTCCAAGGTTTTAAATGATTTATATCTGGACTTCCCGGCTTGAGTGTAGCTTTTACACTCTTCCCAGGAATGAGTGATGCCACTTTCCTGAGTATCCACCATATAATAAGCATAAAACTTCTTGCTTTTTTTTGTTTTAGGTTTATTCTGTGGATTTTCAAGCCACAGTTTTGCCTGATCTTTATCTTCAAAGGATCTATAGAGGGCCTTTTTTCCCAGGACTATTTTTTTGCACTGGTCCCAGGTATCGCAAGTCCCCTTTTCATTATTAGATTCTAAGAGATATGCATAGATTTTTTTCCCCATATTTACCTCCAATCATTATGTAAACAATTATAAAACAATAAGAAGTAAAAGTAAATTTAAAAGATTTTAAATTTTTAGTTAAATTAGTTCAACTATATTTTTGAGGTGATTTTATAATGACTTTTTACAAGTAAATCATCCAATATTTCTGTCTCAACTTTATCAAATCGAATTGGTTTTTCCAATTTTCCAAATAGAGGAATTCCCGCTCCCAGTAAAATCGGAATACGCGTAATTATCATTTCATCAATTAAGCCCTCTTTTAAGAAACTTTGAATTGTTTTTCCTCCATCAATATATAGATTAACAAATCCCATTTTATTTATATCAGCGACAACAGTTTTAACATCACCAGTTATAATTTTAACTTTTTCAGTCAAGTTTCCTGGAACTTTTTTTAACTTATTGCTAAAAACAAATACTTTTTTTTCATAGGGCCATTGACCAAAAGATAAAACTTTTTCAAAAGTGTTTCTTCCCATAACAATTGCATCAATTTTTTGAATGAAGGCATTGAAACCATAATCGCTATTATTGGGGTTGGGAATGTCAGAGAGCCATTCGATACCCCCATCTTCAGTGGCAATATAACCGTCTAGTGAGGTTGCTATATAAACATAATTTGACATAATACTCCTCCTTTATTTTTTATATTTGATATTATAGACCATAAAGCGACGTTGTGGTCAAGATGTGGTTTTTATAGAGATTAAAATTGTAATCTGTGAAGTAGCTAAAAGTTTTTTTAGAAACAGAAGCAGGTTTTTTTCAATTATTTAAAAAATCAAACAACACCCCATCTTATGACTAAAATCTTTGCAGCCATGAATTCCCCAGTGGAAATAAATCTAGGACTACAGCTCAAAAGACAGCTTTTAGCCATAACAAGGATTATACTATAAATCAGTTCAAAATTTTTTTAAACGGTGAGTCTGTTTTCAAATAACACATATTTATCAGCAACTTCTGGATAAAGAATTGTCAAGTAATTTGGACTTACAAAAAAATATTGCAAAAGTTTGATATTTGTGATAGAATTTATTTCGAAATTAAGAAGTTTTTTAAGGAAGGTGAGAGGTCGATGAGAAAAGGAATTCATCCTAATTATCATGTAGTTACTGTTGATTGCACATGTGGAGAAAGATTTGAAACTAGATCTACTTTTTCAAAAGGTGATGAAATCAAAATAGCTGTATGTTCTAAGTGTCATCCATTCTACACTGGTAAAGCGAAGTTTATCGACGCTGCTGGTAGAGTAGACAAGTTCAACAAAAAGTACGGAATGAAAAAATAAAAACAGGACTAAGGTCCTGTTTTTTTGTGTGGAGCATCCAAAAAAAATGGAGAAATAAAAATATATAAGGTTTTAGGAGGTCAAACCAATGGCTATAGTAGAAGTAAATCATCCGCTGATTCAGCACAAGCTAACTTTTTTGAGAAACAAAGAC
This sequence comes from uncultured Ilyobacter sp., assembly GCF_963663625.1. Classification (NCBI taxonomy): domain Bacteria; kingdom Fusobacteriati; phylum Fusobacteriota; class Fusobacteriia; order Fusobacteriales; family Fusobacteriaceae; genus Ilyobacter; species uncultured Ilyobacter sp. The sequence continues at coordinate 542,799 of NZ_OY760437.1, forward strand.
ACAGACACAAAGACATTTAGAGAGACTCTAAATGAAATCGCAGGTCTTATGACTTATGAGGCTACAAAAGAGCTAAAGTTGGAGGAAACAGAGGTAGAAACTCCTTTGATGAAGACAAAGTCACATATTCTTCCAGACAAGGCAGTGGCAGTGGTTCCTATCTTAAGAGCCGGACTAGGAATGGTAGACGGGATATTAGCCCTTGTTCCAACTGCAAAAGTAGGACATATAGGTGTGTATAGGGACGAAGAGACACTAGAACCTGTATACTACTACTGTAAACTTCCTACAGACATAAGTGAGAGAAAGGTAATTCTTGTAGACCCTATGCTGGCAACAGGTGGATCTGCAATTTATGCCATAGATTATCTTAAGGAAAACGGTGTGACAGATATAACTTTCATGTGTCTTGTAGCTGCACCAGAAGGCCTTGCAAAAGTTATCAAAAAGCATCCAGATGTAGATATCTACGCTGCAAAAATCGACCAGGGACTAGATGAGAATGGATATATATATCCAGGTCTTGGAGACTGCGGAGACAGAATATTTGGAACTAAGTAATAAAAATCAATCTTTACCCATCAAAATGCCAACCAATTTTGGCATTTTGATGGGCTTTTTTATTTTTAAAAAGAGAGACAAATATTTTTATTATAAAGAAAAAGTAGGAGGAAGCCTCTAAAGTGCGTAGATAATTATTATGAAAAAATAAATAAAAATACACAGACAGTCTTACTACGATAAAACAGGAGGGTGTATGGAATTTCAAAGAAGCAGCGGGATAATAATGCATATAAGCTCTCTTCATGGAAGATACGGTATAGGAGATCTAGGAAGGTCTGCCTATGAATTTGTTGATTTTATGGCAGAAGCAGGGCAGAAACTTTGGCAAATTCTACCTATGGGACCTACTGGCTACGGAGATTCTCCATATCAATCTTTCTCAGCATTCGCAGGGAATCAATATTTCATAGACTTGGAGTCTCTTGTGGAAAAAGGGTTTATTCGAGAGAGAGATCTGACTCCACTAATAGAGGGGAATATAGATGGAAGTGTGGATTTTGGATTGATTCACAGAGAAAAAATGAGGATTTTGAGAAAAGCTTACGACACTTACCTTCAGATGGATCAGTGGGAAGGGATGGAAGATTTTAAAAAAAAATCTGAATACTGGATAGAGGACTACTGTCTCTTTATGGCATTAAAGAAAAGTTTTGGATATATACAGTGGCAAAAGTGGCCTAAAGACTATAGATATAAGAAAAAAGCTGTCATCAAAGAAACGGAGATGGATCTCTGTTATGAGATGGAATTTCAGCTTTTTCTTCAGTATATTTTTCATGAACAGTGGCATAAATTGAAAAAATATGCCAATTCCAAAAATGTAGAAATTATTGGGGACATTCCTATTTTTGTGGCTTCTGACAGCGTGGATTCATGGGCTAAAAACAGAATGTTTCTCTATGATAAGTACAAAAAACCAAAAAAATTATCAGGAGCACCGCCTGATATGTTTAGTAAGGATGGTCAATACTGGGGGAATCCCCTGTATGACTGGGATTACATGGAAAAAACGGGGTACAGATGGTGGCTAGAGAGAATAAGAGATTCTTTTAAATTGTATGATATTATAAGAATAGATCATTTCAGAGGATTTGAATCCTTTTGGACAGTGAGATACGGGAAAAAAACTGCAAGAAAAGGCCGTTGGGAAAAGGGACCTGGAATGAAACTCTTTGGAAGGATAAACAGAACTCTAGGAGATCTTCCTATAATAGCTGAAGATCTTGGGTTTCTAACTCCTAAGGTGAGGAAACTCCTGAAGGATAGCGGCTATCCCGGAATGAAAATACTTGAGTTTGCCTTTGACACCAATGAGGAAAATGAATATCTACCTCACAGATACCCGAAAAATTGTGTGGCTTACACAGGTACACATGACAATGACACGATTATTGGATGGTATAGAGGTCTAGATAGTTTTCACAAGGGGATCTGCGACAGATATCTGAAAAAAATGCCAGAGGTTGTGTCAGAAGAGATAAACTGGAAATGTATAGAGGCTATATGGAGCTCTAAGGCTGTCATGAGCATAACCCAAATGCAGGATGTGATAGGACTCGGAAGTGAGGCTAGAATGAATTTTCCTGCAACCTCTTGGGGTAACTGGAAGTGGAGAATTAAAAAAGAGGACTTGAACAGAGAAACAGCTCTGAGGCTAAAAAAAATAACTGAGAAATATAATCGATAAAATTTTTAACAATGGGGGTAAAAAATGTATTTAGATAAAGAGGAAATTATAGAGGGGATAAAAAGATATTTGAGGGTAGATTGGGGAAAATCTTTGAAAGAAGCAAAGGATTTTGAGATTTATCAGGCTCTGGCAAAGACGGTAATGGAGGGAATATCTGAAAACTGGGAAAAGACAACGTTAGAATACAGGAAGGGTAAACAGGCTTTTTATCTTTCTGCTGAATTTCTCATGGGAAGGGCTCTTGGAAATAATCTCATGAATATAGGGGCCCTTCATGAGGTGAAGGGTGTCCTAAAAGAACTAGGGATAGACTATAATCATATAGAGGAATCTGAAGACGATGCCGGGCTTGGAAACGGAGGACTTGGAAGACTTGCAGCCTGTTTTATGGACTCCTTGGCAACTCTAAACCTTCCGGGACAGGGTTATGGTATAAGATACAAGAACGGGATTTTTAGGCAGAAATTTGAGGATGGATTTCAGAAAGAGTACCCTGAGACATGGTTAAAATATGGAGATCCTTGGTCTGTCAGAAAATCAAGTGAAGAGGTCATTGTAGAGTTTGGAGACCAAAAAGTTAGGGCTGTACCATATGATTCCCCGATATTGGGGTATGGTACGGATAATGTAAATACACTTAGGCTGTGGGAGTCAGCACCTATAAATGATTTAGATTTAGATGCCTTTAATTCTCAGGATTATGAAAAGGCTGTGAAAGAAAAAAACTATGCCGAAAATATATCAAGGATACTTTATCCAAATGATTCTACCAATGAAGGGAAAAAACTTAGACTGAAGCAACAATATTTTTTTGCATCGGCTTCACTGCAGGATATCTTGAGAAATTTCAAAGAGATATATGGAAAAGATTTTGAGAAACTTATAGATTATGCAGCGATACAGCTAAACGACACCCACCCTGTGATTGCAATACCTGAGATGATGAGGCTCCTCTATGATGTAGAGGGTATAAGCTGGACAAGGTCATGGAACATAGTGGAAAATATTTTTTCCTATACAAACCATACAATTTTAAAAGAAGCCTTGGAAAAATGGTGGATAGAGATCTATAAAGAGGTGTTGCCTAGAATTTATGATATAACTTACAGAATCCATATCGAACTTCTTCAGTCTCTGGAAAAGGAATACCCTGAGGACAGGAAAAAGCATGAGAAAATGTCTGTTATCCAGGGAGATCTTATACATATGGCTTGGATGGCCATATATGGCTCTAAAACTATAAACGGAGTGGCAGAACTTCATACAGACTTACTTAAAAATCAGGAGCTGAAAGAGTGGTACAAACTTTATCCCAAAAAGTTTCAGAATAAAACCAACGGGATAACCCAGAGAAGATGGCTTCTTTTTTCAAATGAGGAACTTTCAAAGCTTATTACTAAGCTTATAGGAGATGAGTGGATAACGGATCTTTCAGAGCTAAAAAAACTCGAGAAGTATAAGGATGATGAAAAAACATTAGAAAGATTTCTCGAGATAAAAAACTTGAAAAAGAGGCAGCTTTCACATCACTTGAAAGAGGTCCAGGGAGTGGATATAGACACCAGCTCCATTTTTGATGTACAGGTAAAGAGATTTCATGAGTATAAAAGGCAGCTCCTCAATATATTTCATATAATGGATCTCTATAACAAGATAAAAGAGAACCCGAAGATGGACATTTACCCTGTTACCTATATTTTTGGTGGCAAGGCGGCTCCGGGATATTTTAGGGCGAAGGGTATAATAAAACTAATAAATGAGGTTGCAAAAGCTGTAAATAACGATCCTAGGGTAAAAGGAAGAATAAAGGTTGTTTTTGTGGAAAACTATAGGGTTTCTCTTGCAGAAAAGATATTCCCGGCGGCAGATGTGTCAGAGCAGATATCCACTGCCGGAAAAGAGGCATCGGGAACTGGCAATATGAAATTTATGATAAATGGTGCTCTGACTCTGGGAACTTTAGACGGTGCCAATGTAGAGATAGCCCAAGAGGCAGGAATTGAAAACAGTTATATTTTTGGTCTCAAGGTAGAGGATATAAATGATCTGAAGGAAAAGGGGTATAATCCCACAGAAGAGTACGAGTCTGTAGAGGGTCTTAAAAAAGTAGTGGACAGCCTCATTGACGGTACCTACAGTGATGGCGGGACAGGTATGTTTCAGGAACTATATGACTCATTGTTAAAAGGGGCTAGCTGGCATAGACCGGATCAGTATTTTGTCCTTAAAGATTTTGCAGAATACCGTGAAATACAGAGAAAGGTCAATATAGAGTACAGGGACAGAAGAGAATGGGCAAGGAAAGCTTGGTTAAACATAACCAATGGAGGGAAATTCTCCTCTGATAGGACAATCGCTCAATATGCCAAGGAGATATGGAGTATAGAGACCAAAAAAATATAATAAACTTTAGTTTAGACAGGCAGGGGAATTTTTCCCTGCCTGTCTAATTTTGTAAAAACAAGAAGAAAACTTGAAATAGTTTTTAAAATAGATTAATGTTATAATAAACTTCAGGAGGATTTACTATGGAATACAGTGATATCTTAAGGAAACTTGAATATAAAGACAGTACTATTATATCTCGGGACAAATATTTTAATTCTGCTGTCATGGCGGTGATCTGCAAAATAGAGGGGGAGGAATATTTTGTTCTTCAGAAGAGAGCTAAGAACATAAGGCAAGGTGGAGAGATAAGCTTCCCCGGAGGTAAACACGAAGAAAGTGATATCAGTTTTTTAGAGACAGCAATAAGAGAAACCGAAGAAGAACTTGGGGTCTCTCGGGAAAAGATAAAGGTGCTGGGTAAAATAGGAACGCTTATTATTCCCACGGGAGTCATCGTCGAATCTTATGCAGGGATAATAAATATAGATGACATTAGCGAGCTCGAAATCAACAAAGAAGAGGTGGAGAGACTTCTTTTAGTTCCCTTGAAGTTTTTTATGGAAAATAAACCGAGAACAGAGATGATAACCATAAAATTCCACCCATATTACGAGGAAAATGGAATTGTGAAGGAGTTTCCTGCAAAGGAACTTGGACTTCCAGAGAGGTACTTTAAACCCTGGGAAGGAAAACCGAGACAGGTATATTTTTATAGCTACGAAGGAGAGGTTATCTGGGGTATTACTGCTGAAATAATAATAGAGGTCACAAATATGCTTAGAGAAATTGAAGTTGAGAAATCCCTGGGGATATTGTAAAATAATTAAATGATATGTAAAGTAAAGGGTGTGAATTATTGGTGAAGAGAGTACTAGACAGAAAAGAAGCAGCAGAATTGGTGTGTAAAATAAAAAAAGATGGAAAGAAAGCTGTATTTACAAACGGTTGTTTTGATATATTGCATGTGGGTCATCTGAGATACCTAAATGAAGCTAAAGATCAGGGTGATATCCTCATAGTAGGTGTAAACTCAGACGAATCGGTAAGAAGGCTAAAGGGTTCTGCAAGACCGATAAACTCCCAGGAGGACAGGGCGGAGATGCTCACCGGGCTAAAGGCTGTGGACTATGCAGTGATATTCACTGAAGATACTCCCGTAGAGATAATAGATGAGCTAAAGCCTTCTATCCATGTGAAGGGAGGAGACTACAAAAAAGAGGACCTTCCTGAGACAGAGGTAGTGGAAAGAAACGGAGGAGAGGTAAGGATACTTACCCTTGTAGACGGAAAATCCACAACCAATGTTGTAAATAAAATCATGGATAAACAGTAGCAAAGGAGAGAGTTATGGAAAAAACAGTTTCATTTGAAGAACTTGACAAACTGGCAATAGACTTGGCTGATTTTTCAACAGAAAATGATGTGATAGCCCTTATAGGGGATTTGGGGACGGGAAAAACAACCTTTGTCAAGACCATTGCTAAAGAGCTGGGTATAGAGGAGAATATAAAAAGCCCGACTTTTAACTATGTGTTAGAACATCACGGTGGGAGGCTCCCCCTATACCATTTTGATGTGTACAGACTCACCGACCCTGAAGAGGTATATGAGGTGGGCTATGAGGATTACTTGAATAATGGTGGCCTTGTTGTTATCGAGTGGGCGGATATTATAGAGAGTGAACTACCTAAGGAATATATTGAGATAAAACTATATTATCATGATGATAATAGCAGAAAAATCTCTGTTAAATTTCTAGGGAACTCAGAAAGAGAAAGAGAGTTGTTTAAATATGTTGGCTTTAGCAATTGATACATCTACAAAGTCTGGAACGGTGGCTTTATATCATAAGGTAAAGGGCCTTGTTGCAGAACTGAACTTAAATGTAAACTTGAATCATTCTGATACGGTTATGAGTGCCATAGATGCCCTTTTTGAGCTTTCGGGAAACAGTATAAAAGATATAGAAAGAATCGCTGTAAGTACAGGTCCCGGGTCTTTTACAGGAATAAGAGTGGGAGTAGGTACTGCAAAGGGGCTAGCTTATTCACTAAAAGTTCCTTTGGTGGGAATAAATGAGTTAGATGCAATAGCAAATCTAGCGCCTAATACCTCTAAGAGGATAATTTCCCTGATAGATGCCAGGAAAGAAAGGGTCTATTATGCAGAATATGCCTATGGCAATGAGGACAGGCTAGAGAGAAAAACCGACTATATGGACGGTGATCTAAGGAGCATACTAGAGGGGTATAGAGGTGAAGAGGTTTTGTTTTTAGGCGATGGGAGTATACACTACAGAGAGTTGATAAAAGATATAATGAGGGACAAATGTTTTTTCACAAGTAATTCAATGTCTCTTCCGAGGGCCTCTGTAATGGCTGAAATATGTTTTGACATGCCTGAAGATAATCTTTTTCAGCTAGAGCCTTTTTACCTCAGTAAGACCCAGGCTGAAAGAAACAAGGGTAAAAAATAAAAAAATTAACAATTATAAAAATCGTATATCCGCTGCTAATTTGAAGTGTGGATTGAATTAAACACAAAAACAGTTCATAAGGTTTTGTCTTGGCAGGAAAGAAATAAAATTTCAATTTTCGATCTAAGGGAAGATAAAAGGCTAATAAAAATATTTTGAAAAAAATAAAAAAAATTTGACAACTACAAAAAGTGGATATATACTATGAATATAAAAATTGAAAAGAATAAACGAAATAAATAACAAAGAAGTAAATGGCATCTTTGCAGAAAAAAGAGAATTATCTCTAAATACCCTGAAAAGATATAAAGTCGCTTTACTTTCACTGAAAATCAGATGAAAGTAGTGCGACTTTTTTTGTATAAAAAATTCTATTAAATTAAAGGCTAATTCTTCCAATCCTAATCAGAGAAGCTCGATTCTTTTCAAAATCCTTCGACAAAATTAACCTTTAAAAATTTTTAAATATGCTCAATCTGTTTGTACAATTATCAAATTTATTCTTAATTACTAAATTAAAGGTAAACTTTTCTGATTCTAATCATAACATTCCAGCACATTCTAAAAAACCTTCCTCTCAAAGAACCTTTAAAGTTTATATCAAGAACTTATTATAATCAGTGCAGTTAGTAACAATGGAAGTACATAGAATACTGAAATCCGATTCTTATTGTCGAGAGTTAAGTATTTATAAAACTATTTTTTTATCAAAATCTAAAAAAGCAAAACTAAAATAATAAATTATTTTTATTTAACTTTATTATTTCAGATAAATATTATTTTGAATAATATAAATAATATTTAATTGAGGCAGTAAACTGGTAAAATCTATCGCTAATTTAATCTAAGGGGGTAATTAAAATGGCAGAAGAAAAAAAATTAAGACAGTTGGCTATCTATGGAAAGGGTGGAATCGGTAAATCTACTACTACTCAAAACACAGTTGGGGCATTGATGGAAATGGGTAAACATATCATGGTAGTAGGATGTGACCCTAAGGCAGATTCTACTAGACTTCTTCTTGGAGGACTTGCACAAAAGACAGTTCTAGATACTCTTAGAGAAGAGGGAGAAGATATCGAATTAGATGATATCCTAAAAGATGGATTCAAAGGTGTAAAATGTGTAGAGTCGGGTGGGCCGCAGCCAGGTGTAGGATGTGCAGGAAGAGGAATCATCACTTCAATCTCTATGCTTGAGCAGCTAGGAGCATATACTCCGGATCTTGACTATGTTTTCTATGATGTACTTGGAGACGTTGTGTGTGGAGGATTTGCAATGCCTATAAGAGAAGGTAAGGCTGAAGAGGTATATATTGTAGCAAGTGGAGAATACATGGCACTTTATGCAGCAAACAATATCGCAAAATCAATCGCACAGTATGGTAAACAGGGTAAAACAAGACTTGGTGGAATCATCTGTAACTCAAGAAAAGTTGATAAAGAGTTAGAACTTCTTACTGAATTTGCAGGAAAACTAGGAAGTCAAATGATTCACTTTGTACCAAGAGATAACGTAGTACAGAGAGCAGAAATTCATAAAGATGTAGTTGTTAACTATGAGCCTAAATGTCAGCAAGCTGAAGAGTATAGACAGTTAGCAAAGAACATTGACGAAAATGAATTACTTGTAATACCTACTCCGCTTAGTACAGATGAGCTAGAGACGCTAATGATGGATTACGGATTCATGGAAGTATAGGAACCATCTATTAAATATTAAAATAAAAAAATCAGGAGGGGAACATAATATGAAAATGATAAGAGCGATTGTTAGACCTGAAAAAGTTACTGAAGTACTAGCAGAACTAAATGATGCTGGGTTTCCGGCGGTAACTAAAATAGAAGTAGTAGGTAGAGGTAAGCAAAGAGGGATAAAAGTAGGGGATGTACATTATGATCAACTGCCAAAAGAGCTTATAATATTGGTTGTAAAAGATGGAATTGATAAAGATGATGCTATCAGTGTAATCATGAAGACAGCAAAAACATCTAATTCAGGAGCCTTTGGTGACGGTAAAATATTTGTAAGTGATGTTGAAGAGGCTTATACAATAAGCAGTGCTACTAACACTCTTTAATAACTGAATTTAATGCTCAATCGTTGGGTAGTCTGAAAAAGAGGAGGGCAAAGATAATGAAAGAAGTTATGGCAGTAATTCGAATAAACATGATCAACCAAACAAAGCAAGCCCTATTGCTAGCCGGGATTGATTCTGTGACAGCCCGTACAGTAAAAGGAAGAGGGAAAAAACAGGTTGGTTATGAACTTTGTAAAGATATTATAGCAGAGAGTGATGTGACACCTGCAATAGCAGATGCAGTATCAGAATCTCACAGGCTTATAAATAAAAGACTTTTAACTATTATAGTGCCTGAAGAAAAAGTTAAGACAGTAGTGGATACTATTATATCTGTAAATAAGACAGGCAACCCAGGAGACGGTAAAATATTTGTAATGCCTGTGGAAGAATCCTACAGAGTTAGAACTGGAGAATCAGGGGAAGGAATACTTTAAAATAGGGGGGTGGAACAATGGAGACGAAAGATAAGATTCAACAGATGCTGGATGCTTACCCGGCAAAAACCATGAAAAACAGAAGGAAACATATATTTGTAAAGGACTCCCTAGAGGGAGAACAGCATATAGAGGCTGATACCAGGACGATACCAGGAACAATGACAAACAGAGGGTGTTGTTATGCAGGGTGTAAAGGGGTTGTTCTAGGGCCTCTAAAAGATATGGTTCATGTAGTTCACGGACCTATAGGATGTTCTTACTATACATGGGGCACAAGAAGGAATAAAGCGGAAGCTGACGATGACGGGAAGAACTACCTAAATTACTGTTTTTCAACAGATATGCAGGAAAGTGATATCGTATTTGGTGGAGAGCCAAAACTTGAAAAAGCCTGTATAGAAGCTTATGATATTTTCAAACCAAACGCTATGACAATATCGTCCACATGTCCAGTGGGACTTATAGGTGATGACGTTCACGCCGTAGCAAGAAGAGTACAGGAAAAAACAGGTATGACTACATTTGCAGTAAGTTGTGAAGGGTATAAGGGAGTAAGTCAATCTGGAGGTCACCATATTGCCAATAATAAACTGATGACAGAGGTTATAGGTAAGGGTGAAAAACAGGTAGAAGGTAAGTACAAAATCAACATTTTAGGGGAATACAACATAGGTGGAGACGGCTGGGAAATAGGAAGAATCATGGACAAGATCGGATACACTGTACTTAGTGTTATGACTGGTGACGGTAGTTTTGAGACTCTTAAAAATGCCCACCAGGCAGATCTGAACCTTATTCAATGCCACAGGTCCATCAACTACATAGCTGATATGGTTGAGACTAAATATGGTACACCTTGGTTAAAAGTTAATTTCATTGGAATACAGAGTACTGTAGATGCACTCAGAAATACAGCAAAATTCTTTGGAGATGAAGAGCTTATCGCTAAAACAGAGGAAGTGATAAAAGAGGAGATGAAGGACATCAAAGAGGATATTGCAAAATATAGAGGTCAGTGTGAAGGGAAAACTGCATTCCTGTTTGTAGGAGCATCAAGAGCCCACCATTATCAAAACCTCTTGGCTGAAATAGGTATCGAAACCCTTGCAGCAGGTTATGAATTTGCCCACAGGGATGACTATGAAGGTAGAAAAGTAATACCTACGATCAAAGGAAGTGCAGACAATAAAAACATAGAGCATATAACTGTAGAAAAAGATGAAAAGAACTACAAGGTATACCTTTCTCCTGAGAAATATGAGGAACTAAAAAAAGAGATGCCTCTAGGAGATTACCAGGGAATGATAAGCGATATGAAGGATGGTTCTATCATAGTAGATGACCTGAATCACTATGAAACAGAGATGATTATAGAGTCGCTTAAACCAGATTTATTCTGTTCTGGTGTCAAAGACAAATATGTAGCCCATAAGATGGGAATATTTTCAAAACAGCTACATTCTTACGACTACAGCGGACCTTATGCAGGATTTAAAGGCGCAGTTATATTTGCAAAAGATGTCGCAGCAGGATTGAATACACCAACTTGGAGTTATATAACTCCACCTTGGAAAATTATTCCATTATTAGAAGGAGAACTTGGAGGTGAAGGTACATGCTAGATTTTACACCTAAAGAGATAAAAGAGAGAAAAGCACTGGTTATAAACCCTGCAAAAACCTGTCAGCCTATAGGAGCTATGTACGCAGCTCTAGGAATAAACGGATGTATGCCACACAGTCATGGTTCTCAAGGCTGTTGTTCATTTCACAGAATGCATCTCACCAGACACTTTAGAGATCCTATTGTAGCAACAACAAGTTCATTTACAGAGGGGGCTTCTGTATTTGGAGGAGGATCAAACTTAAAAACATCACTAAAAAATATTTTTACAATATATGATCCGAAAATCGTTGCAGTGCACACAACATGTCTGAGCGAGACCATCGGTGATGACCTTACTACTATAATCAGTGAAGCTTCATCAATTATTCCAGAAGGTAAATTTGTAATAAACACAAGTACACCAAGTTATGTAGGTTCTCATATTACTGGATTTTCCAATATGGTTAAATCAACAGTAGAGCTTTTAGCAAAAGGTGAGGGTAAGGGAACTAATGGAAAAATAAATATCATTCCAGGTTTTGTAAACCCTGGAGATATGACAGAGATAAAAGAACTTCTGACAAAAATGGGTGTTCCTTTTACAATGCTTCCTGATACAAGTGGAGTTGTAGATTCTCCGGCTACATCGAAATATGAGATGTATCCAGAGGGCGGAACTAAAATCGAAGACATACAGGATTCTGGAAATGCAAAGGCAACTATTGCCCTTGGAACTTTCGCATCAGAGGCTGGGTCAGTAGCACTTGAAACTAAATGCAGAGTGCCTTCTATCGCTATAAAAATGCCGGTAGGGGTAAAAGCAACAGATGAATTTCTAATGGAAGTCTCAAAAGTCACAGGGAAAGCTGTTCCTTGGGAAATAGAAAAAGTAAGAGGTCAGGTAGTGGATATAATGGTTGATACACATCAGCATTTCCACGGAAAGAAAGTTGCAATATTTGGAGACCCTGACCAGGTAATTGTAATGACAGAGTTTGTACTGAGCTTAGGAATGGTTCCTAAATTTATGCTCACAGGTACACCTGGAAAAGCTTTTGTTAAACAGATAGAAAAAGTATTAGATGACGCCAGTGTTAACAAAGAGGATTCTAAATACATGAGTGCAGGAGACTTGTTCCTTTTCCATCAATGGATAAAGAATGAACCTGTAGACCTAATCATAGGTAACACATATGGTAAATATATAGCAAAGGCAGAGGACATTCCTTTAGTTAGATTTGGATTCCCTGTACTTGACAGAACGGTACATTCATATCTTCCAACTGTAGGTTATAAAGGTACAATGAGACTTATCGAAAAAATAAGTGATGCCTTACTTGAAAGAGCAGACAGAGATGCAGAAGATAAAGATTTAGAACTTGTAATGTAAGATTATTTTTTGGGTCACGTTCTATATGAACGTGATCCGATAAAATAACTTGATTTATGTAAACCATTTATTGAAATTAAAAGTGGCAATGTTTTATATCAATCAGATTGTTTTATTGAAGAGGTGGGGAAAATGGATAAAAAAATTATAGATGGAAACTTGGCATTAATAGAAGAGAGAAAAGACTTCATTGTCTGTAATAAAAAAGAGAAGGGGAAAAAGATAAAATGTGATTCTCAAAGTGTGGCAGGAGCAGTAAGTCAGAGAGCCTGTGTATACTGCGGGGCAAGGGTGGTCTTGAACCCTATAACCGATGCTGTGCATCTGGTTCACGGACCTATAGGATGTGCAGCTTATACTTTTGATATCAGAGGAAGTCTCAGCAGCGGATCTGAAGAGTACAGAAACAGTTATTCTACTGACCTCAGAGAAAGGGATATAATTTTTGGAGGCGAACAGAAGCTTACAGCTGCCATAGATGAGATAATGGAATTTAAAAATCCTAAATTAATATTCGTATATTCAACTTGTGTTGTAGGGGTAATAGGAGACGATCTACAGGCCATATGTAAAGCGGCTGAAAAGAAATACGGAATAAGGGTAATTCCAGTTGAGTCTTCCGGGTTTGTAGGAAGTAAATCTGCAGGTTATAAGGCTGCAGGAGACGCGATACTAAAGATACTAGATTTAGACGGGAATTCAGAAGGAGAAAAGAAAGGTATCAATTTTTTAGGGGATTTTAACTTGGCTGGAGAGCTTTGGATAATAAAGGGATACCTGAAAGAGATAGGGATAGATGTAGTGGCACACTTTTCAGGAGACTCTAACTATGAGCAGATAAAAGAGGCTCCCACTGCGTTATTTAATGTAGTTCAGTGTGCAGGTTCTATGACTTCTCTGGCAAAAAAGTTTGAGGAAAAATATGGGACTCCATATACCAAGGTCAGCTTTTTCGGACTAGAAGACATCAGGATTTCTCTGAGGTCTCTAGCTTATACCTTAGGAGACTTCAATGTGATAAAAAAGACCGAAGAATTTGTAAAGAAAATGGAAAAAGAGACTACTGAAAGACTAGAACCATACAGAAAAAAACTTGCAGGGAAAAAAGTGGCTATATATGTAGGAGGGGGATTCAAGGCAATATCTCTCATAAAGCAGTTTAGAGATTTAGGTATAACACCGGTTATGGTAGGATCTCAGACAGGAAGACCTGAAGAGTATGAAATTATAAGAAAACTTTCAGATGAAAATACAGTTATCTTAGATGATGCCAACCCAAGTGAATTAGAGCGATTCATGAGAGAAAAGGGAGCGGATATGCTTGTAGGAGGAGTAAAGGAAAGACCACTGGCATATAAGCTAGGAATCGGGTTTATAGATCATAACCATGCAAGAAAACATCCTTTGGCTGGGTATGAGGGAGCTATCAATTTTGCAAAAGAGATAGATCTAACTGTAAACAGTCCGGTATGGGATATTATCAAAAAAAATGGTATGGGAATAGAGTAGAAAGGGAGGTGGAATAATATGAAAGATAAAAACTGTGTAGACGTAAATGTAAATCCATGCAAGATGTGTATGCCTATGGGAGCGTGTCTGGCATTTAAGGGTATGGAAAAATCCATAGTTGTAATGCATGGGTCTCAGGGGTGCAGCACCTATGTGAGAAGACATATGGCACAGCATTATAATGAACCTATAGATATTGCTTCCTCTTCCCTCAATGAAAAGGCCATTGTATACGGAGGAGAGGCCAATCTTAAAAAGGGACTCAAAAATGTGCTGAAGATGTATAATCCTAAGACTATAGGAGTTGTCACAACTTGTCTTGCAGAGACTATAGGGGAAGATATAGAACGTATTTTAAAAGAATTTATGGTCGAGGAAAAAATTTCATCAGAAGATCTGACTTTGGTTTCAGTACCAACTCCTGGATACGGTGGGACTCAGTTTGAAGGATATTATCTGGCAGTGAGAAAAATGGTGGAAAAGATAGTAGAACCTTCAGAACCTAACAAGAAGATAAATATAATAAGCGGGCTTATGAGTCCTGGAGATATAAGAGAGCTAAAATTGATTTTAGAGAGGTTTGGTATCGAAGCCGTAATACTTCCAGATGTTTCTGAAACTTTAGATTCACCTTATAGGGGACTGGAATTTGAAAAGCTTCCTGAGGGAGGGACAACTTGCAGTGAGATAAAAACCATGTCTGGAAGTTTGGCGACAATTGAATTTGGTGTTCATTCAAGAGAGGATCATTCTCCTGGAGAATATCTGAAGAAAGAGTTTGGAGTGCCTCTTTACAGAATCCCTATTCCGATAGGCTTGGAAAACAGCGACACTCTGATGAAACTTTTGTCTAAAATATCAGGTAAAAAGATTCCTGAGTATTATGTAAAGGCAAGGGGAAGAATGTTAGATGCTATGATCGACTCACATAAATATAACGGTGAGGGCGTGGCGGCAATATTTGGTGAGCCTGAACTAGTGACATCTATAAGTTCTCTATGTCTAGAAAACGGAATAACTCCAAGGGTTATATCAACAGGTTCTAATATCAAGAAAATAAGAGCATTTCTTGCTGAAGGACTGGATAAATATGGAGATGAAATTGTAGTTTTAGAAGACACAGACTTTGAAACAATCAGAGTTTATGTGAAGGAAAAAGAGGTAAATATTCTCATAGGACACTCTGATGGGAAGTATATAGAGGAAAAAGAGGGGATTCCTCTTATAAGAATAGGATTTCCTGTCCATGACAGAGTGGGAGCTCAGAGACAGGTGACTATAGGTTATGACGGAAGTATGAATTTCCTGGATATTCTGACAAACACCCTGATGGCACAAAAATATCAAAGTTACAGAGATAGAATGTATAAAAAATATTATAAAGAAGATGAGGATGTAAAGGAGGTCACTGCATGAAAGTAGCAGTCGGTGTAAATGATGCTGGAATGATAGCGAGTCATCTTGGGAAAACAAAAATATTTTTAATCTTTTCAAAAGTTGGAGATGAGGTTTCCTTTGTTGAAAGAAGGGTGACAGACGGTCAACATACAAATCATATAATAGATGATATAAATGACTGTGATGCAGTTATCTCAGGAAAAATCGGGGCGGGGATGGTAGAGAGTCTCAGAAAGATGATGGTAAAGGCGGTAATTCAAGAAGAGATAGCAGATCCTTTTGAGGCGGTCGAAAGTATGAAGGTATAAAATTCAGATTATAGGGGGGCTTAATATGGCAATGGGGAATGTAGGTTGTTCGGGCGGCTGTTCAGGGAAAACAGATTACCCAGAGTGGGCATCAGAAGAATTAAAAAAGAAAACAGAAGAACATCCGTGCTACACGGCAGACGGACATAAAAATGCAAGGATGCATATTCCAGTGGCACCTAAATGCAATATACAGTGTAATTATTGTAACAGATTATATGATTGTGTAAATGAGAGCAGACCTGGAGTAACAAGCGGAGTACTTACACCAGAAGCTGCAGTAAAAAAATACTCTATAGTTAAAGAAAAAATAGAAAACCTAAAAGTTGTGGGAATTGCAGGTCCAGGAGATGCTCTGGCGAACTTTGAAGAGACAAAAAAATCCATTGAGCTTATCAAAGAGAAGGATCCAGATGTGATAATATGCCTTTCTACAAACGGACTGATGTTTCCTAATTATGCAGAGGAGATCATAGCTTTAGGAATAAATCATGTAACTGTAACTTTAAACAGTATCGACCCAAAAATCGGGGCAAAAATTTATGAGTTTGTTAATTATAAGGGTGAGATATTGAGAGGAGAAGAGGGAGCTAGGGTTCTTCAGGAAAATCAGCTAAAGGGAATCGAATACCTAACTAAAAATGGTGTTTTGTGCAAGATAAACATAGTACTCGTAAAAGGTGTCAACGATCACCATATTCCTGAGGTTGTAAAAAAAGTAAGAGAACTTGGTGCTTTTATGACCAACATAATGCCTTTAATACCTGCAGCGGGGACTGTATTTGAGAATATGCCTCTTGTAAGTAAGAAAGAGCTAAATGAACTTAGAAACAAATGCTCTATTACAATGAAGCAGATGTATCACTGTCAACAGTGTAGGGCAGATGCAATAGGTCAGCTGACTCAGGACAGGTCTTTGGAATTCAGAGGTACTGGTGAAGAAAAGTTCGAAGAGAAAGAAGAGAGAGATCTCCTTGTGGCAGTGGCATCTAAAGATAGGAAATTAATAGATCAGCATTTTGGTCAGGTAGACAGATTTCATATCTATAAATATTCAAAAGACAGAATTGAATTTATGGAGGAAAGAGAGATAGAAAAGTATTGCACAGGGACAGAAAGCTGTGACGACAAAGATTCTAAGATAGAAAAGGTTATAAAAACTTTAGGTGACTGTAAAATGGTACTCAGTGTGAGGATAGGTTATGGGCCTAAGCAGATGCTCAGATCAAATAACATCTACACATATGAGCTTTACGACACAATAGAAGATGGGATAAACACAGCTTTAAAAAAAATAAACGGATAATAAGGGGGAAAAATGATTAAGCCAAAACATCATATATTTGTATGTTCTAGTTCTAGAATAAACGGTCAACAGAAAGGTTATTGTCTACAAAAAGAGTCAGTGACAATAATACAGAATTTTATGGAAGAGATAGACGACAGAGAGCTGTCGGGAGAAGTTATGATTACCAATACAGGGTGTTTGGCAATATGCGATAAGGGTCCTATAGTGATAGTATATCCTGAAGGAGTATGGTATGGAAGTGTAACTCCTGACGATGTAGAAGAAATAATGGACTCACATATTGAAGGTGGGGAACCTGTAAAAAGACTTATGCTGTAAGGTAGTTGTAGAAGGGGGAGTTTAAATGAAGTGTAAATATGGTGACTTAGAGGGAGTTTATTATTCTGAAAACTATGATGCTGGAGAATTAAAAAGCTGCATACTTCAGAAAAAAAACATATTAAAAACGGAATACGGACTCCTCACGCCCCAGTATAAAGATGATAGCGAAAGAAGAAAACTGAAATTTTCGCTGGAGTTTTATAAAAATGGAATCATGAAAAAAGTTTATCTTCAGGAGAAGGTTCTTTTGGAAACAGAGGCGGGGATCATTCCTGCAGAATCAGTTATGTTTTACGAAAACGGTTCCATAAAAAAGATATTTCCTTTGGATGGAAAATTAACAGGATTTTGGACTGAGCAACATGAATTCAAACTTGCTGAAAAATTAAAAATAAAAACTCCTGTGGGAATCATGGGAAATAAGATAATAAGTATAAGCTTTTATAAAAGCGGTAAAATAAAGTCTCTGACTCTATGGCCTATAGAACGACCTGTAATAAAAACCCCTATAGGGGAAGCAACTCTCAGAACCGGTATATCCTTTTATGAGACAGGAGGGATAAAGTCCTTTGAGCCTGCAGAAATGTTAGAGGTGGAAACCCCTATAGGATCACTCAAGGCATATGACATAGCTCCTCTTGGAATACACGGCGACAACAATTCTCTGTCCTTTTATGAAAATGGAAAAATAAAATCACTCTATACAATTACAAACGAGATTCTGATAAAAGGAAACTGTGAGGAATACCTCTGTTCTCCTGCAGAGACTATAAGTATGTGTAGTGATGAAAAAAAGGACCTTCTTCCTATGAAGATTGAGTTTAAAAAGGGAAAAGTTTTTTTAGAAAACAGAAAAGCCAGTTTCAATATAGAAGAATTTGCCTTTAAGGTCAACGATTATAAGGTTGATAAGGATAAGATGTGCAGCACTTGCTGCTAAAATTATCTATATTCCTGGGAATGTGAGGTGTTTTTTATGGAAGATTTTTACATACTAGATACAACTTTAAGAGACGGTGAACAGACTCCAGGAGTGGATTTTACTTTGGAGGAAAAGCTAGAGATAGCCACTATGCTTGATAGGGCTGGAGTAGGAGTTATAGAAGTGGGAACTCCTGCCATGGGTCAAGAAGAGATCAAAATAATAAAAAAAATCAATGATTTGGGTTTAAAATGCGAGTTAATTACATGGAACAGACTTTCAAAGTCTGACATAGACAGCTCGATAAAAACAGGAATTAAAAATGTCCATATAGGGGTTCCTGTATCTGACATACATATATATAATAAGCTGAAAAAAAGCAGAAAGTGGACTATGGAAACTCTCAAAGAGCTTGTGACTTATGCCCTTAATAAGGGATGCAAGGTTTCTGTGGGAGCCGAAGATGCCTCAAGGGCGGACTTGGATTTTCTTATTGAATTTTATAAAACAGCAGAGTCACTGGGAGTTTACAGAGTCAGGTACGCAGATACTGTGGGGGCTTTAGATCCATTTACAGTATATGAAAATATCAAGAAGATAAGAGCTGAAATAAGCATAGATATAGATTTTCACGGCCATAATGATTTTGGAATGGCCACTGCAAATGCTCTGGCAGCCTGCAGGGCGGGAGCAAAATATGTAAGTACTACAGTAAATGGTATAGGGGAGAGAGCTGGGAACACTTCTCTAGAAGAGATTGTCGCCTCTCTTAAGTATATAGGGAAATATAAAACTAATTTTGACATGAAGCAGATTCCTGTTTTATCAAAATATGTGGAAAAAGCTTCTGGAATAAAACTTTCTAAAAATAAACCTCTTGTGGGGGAAGCTGTATTTTCACATGAATCCGGGATACATGTAGACGGACTTTTGAAGGACAGGAGGACTTATGAATTTATAGATCCAACAGAGATAGGGCGTGAATCAGAGTTTGTGCTAGGAAAAACCTCTGGAAAAGCTTCTGTGAAAAATGCCATGGAAAAACTGGGAGTAGAGTTAGATGATGATAAAATCTCGAAAATACTTGAAAAAGTTAGAAAGGGAGAATCGATAGAGAAAAAAAAAGAGCCCCTAAAAAAACTTAAGTATAGAGTAGTTGGAATCTTCTCAGGTGAAATAAAGTTACCCTTTATTTTTCCCTGAAAAGGTTTAAATCCGTATTACTTTCATTTTTTACAGATGGGAGTGCTGCGGATTTTTTCAATTATTCAATCGACTTATTTTTATTATTTTGGGAATTTTTTAAAGAATTAAAATTTAATGAGATAAATATAGGAAATTACAGGGATTTTAAGGTTATGCAATAATAGATGAGTCATAAGCAAGGAGACCATGGTGTCTTTTTATATGTCTGACAGTGAACTTTAAAAATATAGTTATTTAATGAATGAGGTGATTATATGGGGAAATTAGTTTATAAATGTTTGGAACCTTTCAAATTTTATTTTCAGGGGCTAGAGTGTGATCTAGAGATTGATATAAGCGGATGCTATGAAGACGGTAGTAAGAAAGTTCTTATAAAAAAAAGGAAAGATGAACTTAGATGTTTTCCCTTCGCCACCATATCACAATACGCACCTGGAACTCAGTTAGAAGAGGACGAGTTTGTACTCTATCACTGGGAAATGTATGATGAACTTATAAGATATCTTTTGGAAAAAACAAATTATTTTGAAAATACTCATAAAGTAGTAGAAACCGAACTTGGAGTCAGTCCTGTTTTAAGAATTAG
Organism: uncultured Ilyobacter sp.; assembly: GCF_963663625.1. NCBI lineage: Bacteria > Fusobacteriati > Fusobacteriota > Fusobacteriia > Fusobacteriales > Fusobacteriaceae > Ilyobacter > uncultured Ilyobacter sp. Next base: position 562,991 of record NZ_OY760437.1, read on the forward strand.
ATAAAACATAAAATAGAGTCAGATAAATTTTTTGCACGGAGGTTGATGTTATGTATAATGTAAAAATATCAGAAAAAAATTATGATCTGGCTGATTTTTATGAGGTCAGTAAGATACTGAAAAAATTTGAGGGTCCCAGAGACGGATTCCCGGTTTATTTTTCAGATAAACTAAAAGAGTTTTTTGAAGATACCTATTTAACTAAGGATGATGAAGCCCTAGAGAAAGATGTCTATAAAACTCAGCTTTTGATAAATGACTGCTTTGATTATCTTTTTTCAGGCGAGGGAGATTTTGAAAAATATTTTGATGAGAAATCTAGGGTGAAATATAAAGAGAGCCTGAGCTCACTCAGAAAACATAAGACCAAGATAAATGTGTGCTATGAGCCCGAAGTTGTGGCTCAAAAATTAGAGTCAGAAAATGACCTAGACTTGTTTTACTATTACTCTTTTACCTTATGTTATCTCAATGAATACTTGATACAGTTGTTTTCAATATTTAAAGACAGGTTTCAAAGGGGGAGTCTTGGTAAAATTGAGGTAAAGTCTTTGAATGATTATCTTATGAAAATCTTTACGGTAGAGTTCGAGAAGGCTTTTATTGAATTTGAGAAAGGCATTTTAAAATATGACCAGAGGGGGAGCTAAAGTGGAATTGAAAGAATTTATGGAGGAAATGAAGCAAGCTAAAAACAGATATATAAACATCTATTTTTTGAGCTCTCGGACCCAAAAGAAGGGAATACTAAAAAATATCACTGGAGATTTGGAAGATGTAGGAGAAAAATTTTTGGATATTTCTATTAAAGAGATAAAAAGTGATGAGGAGATGCTAAAAGAATATAAATGTGGCGGATGCGCTAAGGGTAAAAAAGATGGAGGTGGTAAAGAAAAGGAGAGAGTGATAATATCTCTTAAGGATCTAGATGACACAACCACTGTTGAGAAAAGCAAAAAAATGAAATCCGATTTATATAAAATAGTCATGAATGAGGAAGAGATTGGCATAGTTATTTATGATTAGGTTTAAAGATGGAAAGTTTTCAAAAAAATAACTCTGGATTTTACAATGAAATCGACCTCATGATACAATGGTTTGGTTACATAATTTTTCACTTAGCAAAGGGAGTTGAGTCGTCATGAAAAAAACTTTTAGATTCTTTATTGTAGCTTTATTTTCACTTTTAATCTTCGCATGCGGTAAAAATAAGGAAGCAGCAGAGATAAAAAAAGAGATCACAGTCTCTGCAGCAGCCAGTCTGACAGAGATCATGGATGAGCTGAAGCCACTATTTGAAGAGAAGTATAATACAAAACTTATTGTAAACCTAGCATCATCTGGAACTCTCCAGCGACAGATTGAAGAAGGGGCACCTGTAGATGTGTTCATATCTGCCAGCGAAAATAAGATGGATATACTAATGGAAAAGGGGCTTTTAGAGGAAGATGCAAGAGAGAATCTTCTAAAAAACAGTTTGGTTCTCATTGTAAATAAAGAAAGTATTGACAAGGTGAAGTCAATGAAAGACTTGAATAAGAGTGATGTGAAGGTTAGTATAGGGGAACCTGGATCTGTTCCTGCAGGTAGGTATGCCAAGGAGAGCCTTGAGTACTATGGAGACTATGAAGGTATAGAGGCTAATCTTATATTTGCCAAAAATGTAAAACAGGTGCTTTCCTATGTAGAAGCCGGTGAGGTAGATGCAGGGATAGTTTATGAATCAGATATTGTTAACTTAAAGAACAGTGTGACTGCCCAAAAGATAGAGGTAGAATCCCATTCTCCTATTGTTTATCCAGGGGCTGTGATCAAATCCAGTGAGAACAAGAAATCGGCAAAAGAGTTTATAGAATTTTTTAAATCTAGCGAAGTTAAAAAACTTGCAGAAAAATATGGTTTTGAAATCTAGTCAGGTGGTGTATTAGTATGATAGTGACCCCTATAATGATATCGTTAAAAGTCGCATTTGTTTCTACATTATTTACTATGAGTGTAGGGGTGCTTTTGGCCTGGATTTTTACGAAACATCCTTTCAAGGGAAAGGATATTTTTGAGGGACTTATAATACTTCCTATGGTTCTACCACCTTCTGTTACCGGTTACGCTCTTTTGATGTTATTTGGGAAAAATGGGTTATTTGGAGAACTTATTTATAAGGTGTTTGGGATGAGTCTTATTTTTACCTGGAAAGCAGCCTGTGTGGCATCCTTTGTGGTGTCCCTTCCTCTCATGTACCAGAGTTGCAAGGCTGCATTTATAAATATAGATTCCAATTTGGAAAAGGCGGCTAGAACTCTAGGAGCAGATGAGAAGCGTATCTTTTGGAAGATAGGTATTCCCATGGCGGCACCGGGAATAATAAGTGGTACAATACTTTCCTTTACAAGGGCATTAGGGGAATTTGGAGCTACCCTCATGGTTGCGGGGAATATCCCTGGGAAAACCCAGACTATACCCATAGCGATATATTTTGCAGTTGATAGTGGGGACAGAAGAACTGCCAATATATTAGTCGGGATAGTAGTTGTTTTTAGTTTTTTAGTTATTTATGGGCTTAACATATGGAATAGAAAGAAAAACAGATATTGAGGTGATGGATATGCTGAGGGTGAAATTATTTAAAGAGATGTATAATTCAAATTTAGATATTGACTTCGCTGTGGATAAAGAGGTCCTTGCTATACAGGGCGCCTCTGGAGCAGGAAAGAGTACTTTGTTAGAATGTATATCTGGGCTTCAAGTTCCTGATAGAGGTCAAATTTCAATAAGGGGAGACATTGTCTATTCTAGTGATGCAGCTATAAATACCAAGGCTAGGTATAGAAAAATAGGCTATGTTTTTCAAAATTATGCACTTTTCCCTCATATGAGTGTGAAGGAAAATATCTGTTTTGGTATGAAATGCAGGGGGAGCGGAGATAATGAATATGTGGATTACCTCATGAAAACACTAAAGATTAAACATTTGGAAAAAAGATATCCAGGTCAGATTTCTGGGGGGGAGAAACAGAGAGTAGCATTGGTCAGAGCTCTTGCTACGAAACCAGATGTCCTTCTTTTAGATGAACCCTTTTCAGCCTTGGATCAGGATACAAAAGATATTGTATACGAGGAGTTTTTAAAGTTAAAAAATACCTTTGACATGAGTATAATTCTTGTGACACATAATCGATATGAGGCGGAAGTTTTAGGTGACAGAATACTGAAAATATGATTTTTCAATTTTTTATTGGAATGATCTTTTAAATTAGGACCTTTAGTGGTCTTTTTTTATTTAAAGATATCTGATTATAAAAGTTGACTTTACAAGTAAATTATGTTATTCTCTTAATCAATAAGAAAAATACTTATAATACAGATTATAACTGTATTATAATGAGTTGGAAAATTTAATCTTCAAGGGGGGTAATAGAATGGGTGTAATAATTAATTTAATTATTATGATTATGCTGGTAGGGTTTCTCCACAGGTTACAAAAAAGATATGTATCTTTCACCAAGAGAGTATTTATAGCTTTAGCTCTTGGTGTGTTGTTTGGAGGACTGCTTCAGATGTTATACGGAAGGGAGTCTCAAGTTATCACTGATTCCAACACATGGTTTTATATCATATCTGGAGGTTATGTAAGACTATTGAAGATGATAGTCACACCACTCGTTATGGTTTCTATCATATCTGCCATAATAAATATAAAAGATGGGAAAACCTTTGGTAAGATAGGGGGAAGTGTAATAGCACTTTTGATTGGAACTACATCAGTTTCGGCGTTGATAGGAGTAGGGTCTTCACTTCTGTTTAAGCTCAGTGCAGTAGGAATGAGTATAGGAGAGAAAGAAGCTTCTAGGGGAGAGGCCATGGTAAGCAAATTGTCTACATTGGATACTTCCATGGCACAAAAATTGGTAGAAACTATACCTACCAATCCCTTTGCAGCAATGGCAGGTTCTGGAGATAACGCTACAATTTCAGTGGTTATTTTCTCAGCCTTTATAGGAATTGCAGTTTTGGGAATTGCCAAAAAACATCCTGAATCTGTGGAAACTGCAAGAAAGGTTGTCAATTCGGCTCATGATATAGTTATGAGAATGGTAACACTGATACTTAGACTGACTCCTTATGGGATAATGGCTCTAATGGTGAAAGTAGTTTCTACAAGCAATACCGGAGAGATTTTAAATCTATTAAACTTTGTACTGGCTTCCTATGTGGCTTTAGTAGTGGTACTTTTAATGCACCTTATACTTATAGCTTTTTCAGGATTAAATCCTATCGTATATCTGAAAAAGATCTTTCCAGTTTTAGCCTTTGCTTTCACATCTAGAACAAGTGCAGGAACCATACCGCTAAATATACAGACTCAGGTAAAAAAGCTCGGAGTAAGTGAAGGGGTAGCCAATATATCAGCTTCCTTTGGTGCTTCCATAGGTCAAAATGGTTGTGCCGGAATATATCCTGCTATGCTTGCAGTTATGATAGCTCCGACTGTGGGGATTGATCCTACTAACCCTATATTTATATTGAAAGTGGTAATGATAGTAGCTCTAAGTTCCTTTGGAGTTGCTGGAGTAGGAGGCGGAGCTACCTTCGCGGCACTGATAGTACTGTCAGCTCTGAATCTTCCTGTAGCTCTAGCAGGACTACTCATATCTATAGAACCATTAATAGACATGGGAAGGACAGCTATAAATGTGAGCGGTGCCATGACTGCTGGAACTCTCACAAGTAAGTTTGTAAGGGACTTTGATTCTGAGATTTATGAAAATCCAGAGTTGGAGTTGGAAGAGAGTGTAAAAGGGATATAGTATTCTTAGGGAGGCGAATGCCTCCTTACTTTTATTTAAAGTGGGAATTTTTTTATTCGGAGTTGAAAGGTCAAAAGAATTTTTAGGTTTTTTAAAGTTTTTATAAAATCACTCTTAAAATAGCAAGGATATCATTGACAAAAATCATAAAAAGTGATATCATTTCGTGAGTTACGCATGGTAAAGGTCGTCAGCAACCTTTAACCAGCGATTTTAATCTTTTGGAGGTGTTTAAATGTACGCAGTAATCAAAACTGGTGGTAAACAGTACAAAGTTGCAGAAGGTGACGTATTAAAGGTAGAGAAGTTGAATGCTGAAGTTAATACAACTGTGGAACTAACTAATGTTCTTCTTGTTTCTAAAGAGGGAGAAGTTAAAGTAGGAGCTCCTGTAGTAGAAGGTGCAAAAGTTCTAGTAGAAGTACTTTCCCAAGAAAAAGGGAAAAAAGTTATTAACTTCAAATATAAGCCAAAGACTGGATACCATAGAAAAAAAGGTCACAGACAATTACTTACTGAAATCAAAATCAAAGCAATCGAAGCTTAATTAACTTATGACTGAAGTGGTTATAATTAGAAAAAAAGACAGAATTGTCTTTTTTTCGGCAGAAGGACATGCAGGTTTTGCAGAACACGGAGAAGACATTGTTTGTGCGGCGTTGTCAACTGCTTTACAATTTCCAATAGCACATTTAGATGAGGTGTTAGATATCGTTCCCAGGTATGAATTTTCTGAAGATGGACTGCTAAAAGTTGATTTTAGAGGTGTGGATCTCAAGGGCAATGATAGAGAGCTGAATGTATTGTTGGAAATGATGTATTTAACAGTTAAACAATTAGCTAGAGAGTATTCAGAATTTATAAAGCTTGTAGAGAAGGAGGAAAAGTAGATGTTATTTAGATTGAACATACAATTATTTGCAAAGAAAAAAGGTCAAGGTTCTGTTAAGAACGGAAGAGATTCTAATCCTAACTACCTTGGAGTAAAAAAATATGATGGTGAGGTAGTAAAGGCTGGAAACATCATCGTAAGACAAAGAGGAAATAAGTTCCACGCTGGAACTAACATGGGGCAAGGTAAAGATCACACTTTATTCGCTCTTACTGACGGATACGTTAAATTCGAAAGACACGGAAAAGATAAGAAAAAAGTTTCTATCTATCCTGAAAGAGTTTAATCGATTGGATGTTTAATCCCGGCCAAGCGCCGGGATTTTTTATATTTATAAAATGGCTGTTTTTGTGGGTGAATTAAGTTTTATCAATGCTTTGAGAAGTGGCGTTTGAAATTGCAAAAAAATAGGTATTATAGTATAATATCTAGGTTGTGTAGGAAAAAATCCCATTAAAGGAGGGAATTAGTTTGTTTATAGATGAGGTTGTAATTACGATAAAAGCCGGAGACGGTGGAGATGGAGCCGCTACTTTTAGAAGAGAGAAATCTGTCCAGTTTGGAGGTCCAGACGGTGGAGATGGTGGAAATGGTGGAAATATAGTATTTGTTGCAGATAACAATATAAATACCCTAGTTGACTTTAAGTATAAAAGAATATTTAAAGCTGAAAACGGGGAAAACGGTGCTAAAAAAAGGATGTATGGTAAGACCGGTGCTGATTTAGTTATAAGAGTTCCTGTAGGGACTCAAGTGAGAGATCAGGAAACTGGGAAACTTCTTTTGGACTTAGATAATAACGGTGAAGAAAGAGTGCTTATAAAGGGCGGAAAAGGTGGACAGGGAAATGTACACTTTAAAAATGCCATCAGAAAAGCACCGACGATGGCTGGAAAAGGTAGAGAGGGAGCAGAGCTAGAGGTTAAGTTAGAACTTAAACTCCTTGCAGATGTAGCTCTTGTAGGATACCCTTCTGTTGGTAAATCAAGCTTTATAAACAGAGTTTCATCTGCAAAATCAAAGGTTGCCAGCTATCATTTCACGACACTTGCTCCTAAGCTTGGAGTTGTAAGGTTAGAGGAGGGTAAATCATTTCTCATGGCCGATATTCCGGGACTTATAGAGGGTGCACATGAAGGTGTGGGATTAGGAGATAAGTTCCTAAAGCATATTGAAAGATGTAAAATGATATATCATATAGTGGATGCTGCAGGACTCGAAGGAAGAACTCCCATAGAGGATTTTAAAAAGATAAATGAAGAACTTCAGAAATTTAGTCCAAAACTTGCTGCAAAAAAGCAGATAGTTATTGCTAATAAGATGGACCTTCTATGGAATACAGAGCAATATGAAGAGTTTAAGGAATTTATAGAAGGTCAGGGGCTAGAGTTCTACCCTGTGTCAGTTATAATGAATGATGGCCTGAAAGAGGTAACCTATAGAACTTGGGAGGTACTCCAGTCTATAGAAAGAGAACCTCTAGAGGATGAGATCGATATAGATGAAGTACTGAAAGCAATTAGAGGGGACAAAGAGGATTATGTAATTACCCAGGATGAGGAAGGAGTATATGTAGTAGACGGAAGGATAGTAGATGATGTCCTGAATAAATATGTGATAACAATGGATGAAGATTCTATAATCAATTTCCTTCATATGATGAAAAATTTGGGTATGGAAGAAGCCTTGAGAGATGCAGGGGTAGAACACGGTGATACCGTAAGAATAGCAGACGTGGAATTTGATTTTGTAGATTAACAAAGAGGCAGCATTGAGCTGCCTCTTTTCGTTGGGTATATGAAAATTTAGGAAAGATATTTTGAAAAAAAAGTTTCATATGATAAACTTTAGAAAAGTATAAGGGGTGGCAAAATGAAGGGACTTGTCATAGCGGGACCTACAGCTGTAGGGAAAACAGCGCTCTCTATAAAATTGGCTAAGGCTATGGGAGCAGATATAATCTCAGCTGATTCGGCACAGATATATAAAGAGTTAGATATAGGAACGGCAAAAGTAAGTGAAGAAGAGATGCAGGGCATAAGACATTATATGATTGATATTGTAACACCTATAAAAAAATATAGTGTAGGAGAATATCAGAGAGAGGTAAATAATATTTTATCAAAACAGGAAAAAGAAAATAAAGACGTAATAATAACAGGTGGGACTGGATTGTACATCAGTTCTGTCACAGATGGCTTGTCAGAGCTACCTGCCTCTGATCCTGTATTGAGGAAAACTCTTATGGAACGAAGTAGTGAAGAACTTCACAGTGAACTCGCAAAAGTCGATCCTGAAGCAGCTAAAGATATACATGTAAACAATAAAAAAAGAGTGGAAAGAGCACTTGAAGTGTATCTTCTTACTGGAGAAAAATTTTCTGTCATTTCTAAAAAAAATATAAAGGGGAACAATTATAAGTTTCTTAAAGTGGCTCTTGAAAGAAGCAGGGAAAATCTTTATGAGAGAATTAATATGAGAGTAGATATGATGGTGGATGCAGGTCTTTACCAAGAGGTAAAAAAAGTTTATGAAAAATATGGGGAAGGTCTTGAAAAAATAAACATAATAGGATATGCAGAGATTATAAGGCACCTTAAGGGGGAGAGTACCCTACAAGAAGCTGTAGAATTCATAAAAAGAAATTCTAGAAGATATGCTAAAAGACAATTTACATGGTTTAAAAATGATGCTTCGTATATATGGTATAATTTAGAAGAAATAAGTGAGGAAGAAATAGCCTCTGATGTACTTCAAAGGCTCAAAAACCTTTGAAAATATTGGAAATATTAACTTGATAATTTCATCCCTGTATGCTATCATTAATAATGTTAATCTCATAGGAGAATGATATGTTAAAAAAATTTTTAATAATATTAATTGTGTTAAATTTTGGTACGGCCTGCTCTAGAATGACCAAAAAAGAGAAAATAAACTTTGAGGAATCAGAGTTATATAGTTATTATAGCAAATGGGAGCTAGATAGCCTTGCTAAGGAGTTAGAGGAACACAAAAGGACCTATGGTTACACGCCTGAAGTTATTAAATACAGGATTTTGCTTGAAGAGAGGGCAAGAGCAAAAAAAGAATTGGAAGAACTAGTAAAAAAAGTTAAAGAAGAGCTTACTGATAATGAACTTACAACCCTGGAAAAACATATGAGTAAAGGTTTGAGAAATACTGCCACATTGGATAAATTTATGGAGATAGATTTTACAAGGTATAGGATATTTGTTTCTAAGACAAGTTTTGAAAATGAAACGGCTAAGAACATTGTAGCCCTCAATACAGGAGAAGAGACTTTTTATTTTAATGTAGAATTTAAATATGAAAAGCGTATGTGGGAAGTAGTTAAATTTCAAGAAAGAAGGTGAAGGTTTTGGAGAGAAATGATGTAAAACTCGTACTGCCTTCTTCCTTGCAGAATCTGACTCTAATCAGAGCCCTTGCAAAGACCTATTTTGAAAGCCAGAATATAGAAAAAGGCGATGTAATGAAGCTACTTTCAGTTATAGATGAGCTTGCAACTAATGTAGTTGAACATGGATATAGATATGAAACTGGTGAAATGACAATTTTCTTAAAAAAAATAGGTAATACGGTTTATTTGAGTATTGAAGACAGCGGTCATGGTTATGATGAGAAAAAAAGCAGCAAAGAAGAAGGTGGAATGGGTTTATTTATCGTCAAAGGAATGGTTGACGAATTTAATGTAGAGAAAAAAGAGACAGGAACAAAATTTAATGTATCAAAAGAAGTTAAGGAGGCCAAGTGATGGTAACGAATTTTGAAATAGTAGAGAAAATTTTGAATGATGTAAGGGTAATAAAAGTAGTTGGAGAGCTAGATGCCCTTGTAGCCCCTAAGTTAAAAGAGAGAATGGCTAAATTAATAGAAACAGATTCTATAAACTTCATAATTGATTTTGAGGAGCTTGTTCACATCAACAGTTTAGCTATGGGAATTTTAAGAGGTAAACTAAGAACGGTTAAAGAAATAGGTGGGGATATCAAACTTATAAAATTAAATGATCACATTAAAACTATATTTGAAATGGTAGGATTAGATGAAGTGTTTGAAATTTACGAAACTGAAGAGGAGGCATTAGCCAACTTTTAATAAAAATAAATCTGTAGAAAGGAAGTATTATAATGAATACGTCAATCGTTGTAGCATCAGCAGTAATCGGATTGAGCATATTTTTAACAGTTGCTTATAAAAAATCAGTTATAGATAAAAAGATAGATGAACTCAATAATTTAGAAGATGAAATAGCTAAAGCGAGACTCAAAGCTAAAGAGATAGTGGAGGGTTCTGAAAAAGAGGCAATGGCAAAGGCAAAAGAGATAGAACTCAAAGCCAAAGAAAAAGTCTATCATCTGAAAGAGGAAGCAGAAAAAGAGATTAAAACTGCTAAATCTGACATATATCAGAAAGAAACAAGACTGGCTAAAAAAGAGGAGACTCTAGATAAAAAAATAGATAGACTTGAAGTGAAATCTCAGGAACTTGCTGATTTTGAGGAAACACTTCAGACTAAGAATGATGAGATAGAAGAATTGAGAACGAAGCAAGAAATTGAATTAGAGAGAATATCAGGGTTTTCTAAGGATGAAGCCAAAGACCTTCTGATAACAAAGTTGACAAATGAGCTGACTCACGAGTCGGCCATGAAAATAAAAGAGTTTGAAAACAAACTCTCTGAAGAGAAAGACAGAGTATCTAAAAGAATACTTTCTACAGCAATAGGAAAGGCTTCTGCAGATTATGTTGTAGATGCTACCGTATCGGTAGTAAATCTTCCTAATGATGAGATGAAGGGAAGAATCATAGGTAGAGAAGGTAGAAATATAAGAGCAATAGAAGCTCTCACAGGTGTAGACGTAATAATCGACGATACTCCCGAGGCCGTTGTACTTTCTAGTTTTGACGGAGTAAAAAGAGAAGTTGCTAGAAATACAATCGAAAAGCTAGTAACTGACGGAAGAATACATCCTGCTAAAATAGAGGAAGCTGTAAATAAAGCAAAAAAAGAGGTAAATAAAGAGATCATAGAAGCTGGAGAACATGCTTTGCTTGAGCTTGGAATACCTGGAATGCACCAGGAGATAATAAAAACTTTAGGTAAACTTAAATTTAGAACTAGCTATGGACAAAACGTTTTGACACACTCTATAGAGGTAGCAAGACTTGCAGGAAACTTGGCTGCTGAGATCGGTGCAAACACAGAGCTAGCTAAGAGAGCAGGACTTCTTCACGACGTAGGAAAAGTGTTAGAGCATGACATAGAGGCTTCACATGCCCTTATAGGTGGAGAATTCTTGAAAAAGTTCGGGGAAAAACCACTTGTACTGAATGCCGTAATGGCACATCACAACGAGGTTGAATTTGAAAGTGTAGAGGCGATCCTGATACAGGCAGCTGATGCTATCTCTGCTTCTAGACCTGGAGCAAGAAGAGAAACTCTCTCAACTTACCTGAAAAGATTAGAGGGACTTGAAGAGATTGCAAACTCTTTTGAAGGAGTAGAATCTTCATTTGCTATACAGGCAGGTAGAGAGGTCAGAATTATAATCAACCCTGAATCTATAGGGGATGACCAGGCTATAAAAATGTCAAGAGATGTTGCTAAAAAAGTCGAAGAGACTATGCAGTACCCAGGACAGATAAAAGTAACTGTAATAAGGGAAACAAGAGCAGTAGACTATGCAAAATAATTAGACGGCAAAAGCCGTCTTTTTTTATAGAGTTTATTATGTAGTTGAGTAAATTCAATACTTTAATAGAGATTTAAAAGAAAAACTTTTATACAGACATATTTTGTTTGATTATATAGGGAAACTTACAGGAAGTCTTACAGGAGCTTGTAATAACTTGGAAAATTTAATTGAAAGTGATATAATGTTTTGGTTAGATACCAAAACATAGAAAGAAGGAAAAATATGAGGATACTAATAGCAGGAGATGTGGTAGGTAAACCAGGAAGAGGTATTTTAAAGGGATTTATAGATAAGAAAAAAAACGATTATGATTTTATTATTATAAATGGAGAAAATGCAGCTGCTGGTTTTGGAATAACAGGGAAACTTGCAGATGAATTTTTTGAATGGGGAATAGATGTTATAACGGGTGGAAATCATATATGGGACAAGAGGGAGATGTATGAATATCTTGCTAATAACGACAATATACTGAGACCCTTAAATTACCCAATGGGCGTTCCTGGAAGCGGTTATGTGATAAAAAAAACTAAAAGCGGTGAAAAAATAGCGGTCATCTCGCTTCAGGGGAGAGTTTTTATGCCACCTATAGACTGCCCTTTTGCAAAGATGGAAGAACTTTTCTGGGAATTAGGACAGGATGTGAAATGTATTATTGTTGATTTTCATGCTGAGGCATCCTCTGAAAAAGTTGCCATGGGATGGTTTTTAGATGGAAGAGCCTCCCTTGTCTTTGGGACTCATACCCATGTCCAGACATCAGACAGCAAGATACTCCCTAAGGGGACTGGATACATAACAGATGTAGGTATGACAGGTTCTCATAATGGAGTAATAGGGATGAAAGTAGAGTCTATAATTCCTAAATTTTTGACATCCCTTCCGCAAAAATTTGAAGTGGCAGAGGGCAACGAGAGATTAAACGGACTTGATATAGAGATTGACTCAAAAACAGGCATTTGTAAAAAAATAGAAAGGCTAGACTTGTCGATAGACGATATAGCCGCTCTTTAAAGAGGTGTGGAAAATTATGAAAATATTAATTTCAAATGATGACGGAATTTATGCTGAAGGAATAAGAGTACTGGTAAAGGCATTGAAAGAAAGCGGGCACGAAGTCTATGTAGTCGCCCCTATAGAGGAGCAGAGTGGGACAGGTCACGGAGTGACTCTTCACATGCCTCTCAGATACTCAAAGGCGGAGAGAGATGGAGAATTCTTTGGATATTGGGTCAGCGGGAAACCTGCAGATTGTGTAAAAGTAGCCTGTGGCCATCTCTATAAAGATATAAAATTTGATTTTGTAATAGCAGGGATAAACAGAGGTGCAAATCTAGGGACAGATGTATTTTATTCTGGAACTTTTGCAGCTGCATCAGAGGGTGTTTTTTATAATAATAAGGCTATAGCAATATCACTATGTGATCCTAATAACAGCCCTTATTTTGAAAGCGCCTCCGAATTTCTAACAGGGTATCTTGATAAAGTTCAAGGGGTTGATTTTCCAACGGGGACCCTTTTAAATATAAACGTTCCAAATCTTCCAACTGAAGAGATAAAAGGATACAAATACACATCCTTTAGCAACAGAAAGTTTGAAGATAACCTAGTGGAAAGAGTAGATACCCAAGGGAACAATTATTACTGGCTTGGGGGAAAACCCGGTGAAGGAAATGGCGAACCTGATACAGATTCGGTTGTTGTAAAAGACGGTTATATATCCATAACACCTGCAAAGATGGACCTTTACTTTAAAGAATTTTCTGAGACAATAAAGAATTATTAAGGAGACATTATGAAACTTATAGAGGCTAAAATTATTTTTGACGCCGACGATATAAAAAAAACCCAGGAGGAAATAGAGGGGGTTTTCTATGAATTTGGTGCCCAGGGTCTCAAAATAGAGGAACCATTGAAAGATAAAAATCCTCTGGATTACTACAGAGATGAAAGGCAATTTCTCATGAGGGAGTATTCTATCTCATCATATTTTCCTATGAATTATTATGCAGAGAGAAAAAAAGAGATGTACAGAAAGGCTTTTGAGGAAAAATTTCATGATAGGGATGATGTGATTTATTCTCTTGATTTTTATGAGCTTGAAGAGGAAGACTACCAGAATGCCTGGAAAAAATATCTCTATCCAGAAAAGGTGAGCAGAAGATTTGTGGTGAAGCCTACATGGAGAGAGTATGAAGCAGTAGGAGATGAGGTTGTTATAGAACTAGACCCAGGGAGAGCCTTCGGGACAGGATCTCATCCGACAACATCACTGTGTCTAAAGCTCATGGAAGATTACATAAATGGTGGAGAAAGTGTGATAGATGTAGGAACAGGTTCCGGGATATTAATGGTGGCTGCTGACAGACTAGAAGCAGATGAGATATGGGGCGTGGATATAGATGAGTTGGCTGTAGAGTCTACCAGAGAGAACCTGGATTTAAACAGAGTTTCACCTGAAAAAAGCATGGTTTTTAAGGGGGATCTTCTGGATGTAGTAAAAGATAAAAAATTTGATGTAGTGGTTGCAAATATACTTGCGGATGTTATATTGATTCTCCTTGATGATATGACAAGAGTCGTAAAAAAGGACGGCCTAATTATACTTTCTGGAATAATTGAGGACAAACTAAGCGAGGTAGAAAAAAAGATAAGGTCGGCAGGCTTTGAAATATTGGAAGTAAAAAAAGACAAAGAATGGCGGGCTATAGCTGCTAGAGTATAGAGTACAGCTAGAATGGGAGTGTTTCTAAATGAATAATTTTATCGTAGCGGTAGACGGACCGGCAGGAAGTGGCAAAAGCACAATTTCAAAACTGGTGGCTGAAAAATATAAATTAACTTATCTGGATACAGGGGCCATGTACAGGATGGTTGCTTTTTACAGCCTTGAAAAGGGTGTAAACCTTGATAATCCTAGAGAAGTGGAGCTTATGCTAGAAAATATCAAGATAGATATAGAGGGGGACAAATTTATTCTAAATGGAGTAGATGTTTCTAATGAAATAAGGACTCTAAGAGTAACTTCTATAGTCTCTAAAACAGCTTCTATAAAGGCTGTGAGAGAAAAACTTGTAGAACTACAGAGAGAGATAAGTAATGGTAAAAGAGTTATTCTCGATGGGAGGGATATAGGTACTGTAGTTTTCCCAAATGCTCATCTAAAAGTTTTCCTGGTTGCTAGTCCAGAGGAGAGAGCCAAGAGAAGACTCAAAGAATACGAAGAAAAAGGCATAAAATCTGATTATGAGTCTGTGCTGGATTCTATAAAAGAGAGAGACCGCCTTGATTCTACTCGAGAGGAGAGTCCACTAAAAAAAGCAGATGATGCTATAGAGGTTGATACAAGCTTTCTAAGCATAGAAGAGGTTTCTGACAAAATATCAGCGCTAATAAGAGAAAGGATCTGAAGGAGAAAGCAATGTACAGAAAAAAGGTTTTTTTCATAGGTTTAATATTATTGGTTTTGATTTTAGGATTGGTTTTAAAATCTGCAAAAAAAGATAACTACACTGAGGTTATGGAAAAAAATACGAGACAAGAATTGCAGGAGCTAGAAAATACAATAGAAGCTCTGAAGGATAAACCAGGAGTAGAGGTAGTAAAAACCGGTGATACATACAAGGTTAATCTGCAGGAAGGGACAGAACTTGGTCTAGATGAAACCGAGGCTCTGAGAGCTGAAAGCAGTATAGAGGGGAATACAGAGAAGATACTCTATAGAGATTTTATTGGAGAGGAAAAGATGGTGATAGAGCTCAATTACTATACCCCTATACCAGTAAAACCTCCGGCTCCGCCAAAGAAAGTTTATAGTGGAAAACTATCCATACTGATAGATGATGTAGGTATGAACACCCAAACAGCTGATCTTTTTGGAGAGATAAAAAAACCTGTGTCCTTTGCGACGTTACCTTTTCTTCCTAAAAGTTCTGAGGCCACTAAAAAACTCAAAGATTACGGATTCCAAGTAATACTTCACATGCCTATGGCAGGCTCTAATGACCAGCTGAACTCTAGAACAGAGGGAATACTCATGCCGGAAATGACAAAAGATGAGGTCTACAAGAGATTCGACAAAGCTATAGGTGACGTAGGAGGAATGAATGGATTTAATAATCATATGGGATCTAGATTTACAGAAGATGCTTTTCAGATGAAAACCCTTCTTAAGTATGCAAAAGAAAAAAATATGTTTTATATTGATAGTAAAACTACCTCAAAAACCAAGGGTTACTCAATGGCTAAAGAGCTAGGAGTTCCAACCTACTACTGCTCTAAATTTTTAGACAACAGTAAAGATGTGGAAGATATCAAAAAAGAGATAAAGTCAGCAGTAGATATGACCAAAAAAGGAGGAAAGCTCCTGGCAATAGGTCATTATCATAAAAATATGGCTATAGCCCTTAAATCTATGGCAGCTTATATAGAAAAAGAGGGTATAGAGTTGGTTTATGTGAGAGAAGTTTTAGAATAGAATTTTATATACCCATTAATATGGGTATATTTTTTTGGAGTAAAATAAAACAAAATGAAAAAAAGGAGAGGAAGATGTTTTATAACCTTTCAAGAATAATTATTTATATACCTCTTTTTATTATATCAGTTTTCTGTGGTAAACTAAGAAGGTTTCTTAAAAAAAGGCTATTTCAGAAGATGACCATAAAAAATCAGGAGAAAGACTACGTTTGGATTCACTGTGCTTCTGTGGGAGAGATTAATCTCTCAGAGAGTCTTGTGAGGGAGTTCCTTGCAAACACAGATTTAAGAGTACTGATAACCATGGTGACAGACACAGGAAGAGCTACAGCAGAGGATAAATACAAGGAAAATAAAAATGTGGATTTGCTTTATTTTCCCTTAGATGATTTATTCCAGATCAGGAAGATACTGTCTAAGATAAATCTGAAGGCTCTGATAATCGTAGAGACAGAGATATGGCCAAACCTCATAGAGGAGGCTTCTAAAAAAGCCAAGGTGGTTTTCGTAAATGGCAGGATATCCGATAAATCCTTTAAGTCCTATAAAAGAATATCTATTTATCTCAAAAAACTTTTTTCAGAGGTGGACCTTTTTCTCATGCAGACAGAGGAGGACAGAGAGAGAATTATTAATATAGGGGCGCCCTTTGAAAAAGTGGATAAATTTGGGAATCTTAAGTTTGATGTGAAGTTAACTGATTTTACAGAGGAACAGCTCACTGAAATAAGGAAAAAACTGGGACTTGAAAATAAGAAGATACTTGTTGCAGGCAGCACAAGAAACGACGAAGAGGAATATGTCCTAGATGCCTACGACAAGATAGGGGATTATTTTTTAATCTTGGTACCGCGTCACATAGAGAGAGTCTCTGATATAGAGGATAGGCTGCTCAAAAACAGATATAACTATGAAAAATGGAATTCTATGGTTCAAGGTGTAAAAAAAGATACCAAGGTTCTCTTGGTGGATCAGATGGGAGTTTTGAGAGAGTTATATGCCATATGTGACGTGGCTTTTGTGGGAGGAACCCTTGTAAATATAGGAGGACACAGTCTAATAGAGCCACTTTACTATAGAAAGCCACCTATTTTTGGGAAATATCTCCAAAATGTAAAAGAGATCTCAAAAGAGATAATCCAGAGGAAAATAGGATTCAAGGTGGATACCACCCAGGAGTTTATTCAGGCAGTACAAAGTATAGAGGCAAAGCAGGTGAATTTGAATGAGATTGACAGATTTTTCCTTGACAACAAAGATGTCGCAGCCAAGACATTTAAAAGAATTATTGACATAATTTAAATATTTTTATACAATTACTTGGTGTTTTGTTTTTTGTATCAAAGCACTGTTAAAGATTATTTGACAAAAGAGTAAATCCTTTTGTTTGGAGGGAACTATGTCTAATGTAGAAGTGGGAGATATTTGGAAGCATTTCTTTGATCGTCCCAGGAGAAATTATAACCCTTATATGGTAAAGCTTAATGACTATCCTAAGTATATAATGTATGATAAAAATATTATGGATTTGTATAGAGGAAGATGGAATGAGTATTTTGGAAATAAAAATCCAATCTATCTAGAGATCGGGTCAGGAAGCGGTAATTTCGCAAACTGTATGTGTGAGAAACACCCTGAAAGAAATCATATGGCTCTTGAAATAAGATTTAAAAGACTGGTTTTATCTGCAAAAAAATCAGAGTCTCTTGGGCTTGAAAACATCCTTTTTATTAAGAGAAGAGGAGAAGAGATAGTTAATTTTATAGGAGAAGAGGAGATAGAGGGGATGTACATCAATTTTCCAGACCCGTGGGATGGAAAAGAGAAAAACAGAATTCTTCAACCAAGTCTTTTTAAACTTTTAGATGTAATTCTAAAAAAAGGCGGAACCCTTTTCTTTAAAACAGATCATGATGGATACTATTCTGATGTACTTGAATTCATGGAAAAAATGGATGGGTATAAGGTTTCTTATCACACATCTGACCTACATAACAGTCCTTTAGTGGAAGAGAACATTCAGACAGAGTTTGAAAGCCTGTTTATATACAAGCACAATAAAAATATTAACTATATAGAGATAAAGAAAACAAAATAGGTATCAACAATATTTGGTTGTTTAAATATATCTAATCCAAGTCAGAAAGAGGTGTGTATTCAATGGCAGGTTACGTAGTAGTTGGAACTCAGTGGGGAGATGAAGGTAAGGGTAAGATTATAGACGTCTTGGCTCATAAGGCTGATTATGTTGTGAGGTTTCAGGGGGGTAACAACGCTGGTCATACAGTTGTTGTAAACGGAGAGAAGTTTGTACTTCATCTGCTTCCTTCAGGAATGCTTCACGGAAATGGTAAATGTATAATAGGACCAGGGGTTGTCGTAGACATCAAGGTTTTATTGAGTGAACTAGGAGCTCTCGAAAAAAGAGGAGCAAAAGTAGATCATCTTTTTATAAGTGACAGGGCACATATAATCACTCCTTATCACGTAAGACTAGATGAACTTAGAGAAGAAGCTAGAGGGGATCAGAAGATAGGAACTACTAAGAGGGGAATAGGACCTTGTTATGCCGATAAGATAACTAGATGTGGTCTAAGAATGGTTGACCTTCTTGATATGGAAACTTTTGAAGCCAAACTAAAAACCAATCTAGAAGAAAAAAATGAAGTATTTGAAAAAATCTATGGTGTGGAAAAAATGGATTTTGATCAGATGCTATCAGAATTCAAAGAATATGCTGAAAAAATAAGTCACAGAATAATAGATTCTGTACCTGAAATAAATGAAGCCCTAGATCAGGACAAATTTATACTTTTTGAAGGGGCTCAAGCGATGATGCTTGATATTAACTATGGAACTTATCCGTATGTAACATCATCTTCGCCTACAACTGCAGGAGTGACAACAGGAGTAGGTATCGCACCTAAAAAAATCGACAGGGCTATAGGGGTAATGAAGGCTTATACTACGAGAGTAGGAGAAGGACCTTTTGTAACTGAACTGGAAAATGAGATTGGTGAGAGACTGAGAGATATCGGTGGAGAGTACGGAGCGACTACAGGAAGACCAAGAAGATGCGGATGGCTTGACTTAGTAGTAGGTAAATTTGCCGTAGATATAAATGGACTGACAGATGTAGTTATTACTAAAATTGATGTACTAAGTGGACTTGAGAAGATAAACATCTGTGTAGGGTATGAAATCGATGGAGAGATTTATACAACGGTACCATCTTCTATTGAAAGACTGGCCAGAGCAAAAGCTGTATATGAAGAGCTTCCAGGATGGGAAGAGGATATAACAGCAATGAGAGAATATGATCAGCTTCCTGAAAATTGCAAGAATTATCTGAAAAGGGTAGAAGAAATTATTGGGTGTCAAATTTCAATGGTTTCAGTAGGTCCAGACAGAACACAAAATATTTTTTTGAGAGAAATATAAAAAAAAGATGGCAAGGGGAAACCCTTGTCATTTGTATAAAATCATATAAAAAAAATGATATTCTGTAAAGAAAAAAGCCTTGACACAAAGGGGGCAATCATATATAATATGGGAGTAAACTATGGAATTGAGTGATTTTTTAGAAGTTTCACTGTTGATGGACTACTATAAGAACCTTCTCAGTGATAAACAGAAAGAGTATATGCTCGAACATTTTGAGAGAGATCTTTCACTATCAGAGATTGCGAAAGAACACAATGTCAGTAGGCAAGCCGTTTATGATAATATCAGAAGGGGCATAAAGATACTAAAAGAATATGAAGATAAAATAGGTTTCTATAAAAGGGAGCAGGAAATAAAAGATAGTCTTCTAAAGCTAAGAAAAGAGTTTACTCTTGAAAAGCTAGAAGAAATAATCGAAAGTATTGACTTATAAGAGGTGACCTGATGTTAGACAATTTAGGTACAAGATTTCAAGAAATATTTAAAAAAGTCAAGGGACATGGAAAGCTAAGTGAAGACAACATAAAATCAGCCCTGAAAGAGGTTAGATTGTCTCTTTTAGAAGCAGATGTAAATTATAAAGTAGTCAAAGAGTTTGTAAATAAAATAAAAGAAAAGGCTGTAGGGGAAGAGGTAATAACAGGAATAAATCCAGGACAGCAGTTTGTAAAAATAGTAAATGATGAACTGGTAGAACTACTAGGAGGGACAAATGCCAGGCTTACAAAGTCGGCCAAAAATCCCACAGTTATAATGCTAGCAGGACTACAGGGAGCAGGTAAAACTACATTTGCTGCAAAACTTGCAAAATTTTTAAAGAAAAAAGGTGAAAAACCCTATCTAGTAGGAGCTGACGTATACAGACCTGCTGCTATGAAACAACTTCAGGTTTTAGGAAGTCAGATAGATGTACCTGTATACATCCAGGAAGGTAGCAAGGATGCCAGAGGGATATGTAATGATGGTTTGAATGCCGCAAAGGAAAACAACGCAACTTATGTTATTCTAGATACTGCAGGAAGGCTCCATGTGGATGAATCTCTGATGGAAGAATTGAAAGATATAAAAAAATCAACTAGACCTCAAGAAATATTATTGGTAGTAGATGCAATGATAGGTCAGGATGCAGTAAACTTAGCAGAATCATTTAATAATTCATTGAATATAGACGGTGTTGTTCTCACAAAGCTTGATGGAGATACTAGAGGGGGAGCAGCCCTTTCAATAAAAGCAGTTGTAGGTAAACCTATTAAGTTTATAGGGGTCGGTGAGAAAATAGATGACATAGAACTATTTCACCCTGAAAGACTTGTTTCAAGAATATTGGGGATGGGGGATGTAGTTTCTCTTGTAGAAAAAGCTCAGGAAGCTATCGACGAGAATGATGCTAAATCTCTGGAAGAAAAAATAAAAAATCAGAGCTTTGATCTGGAGGATTTTTTAAAGCAACTTCAAAATATAAAGAAGCTTGGCCCACTAGGAGGTATACTCAAGATGCTTCCAGGTGTAGGGCAGATAGGAGATCTTGCTCCTGCTGAAAAAGAGATGAAAAAAGTAGAGGCTGTCATACAGTCAATGACAAGAGAAGAAAGAAAAAAACCTGAAATTCTTAAAGCCAGCAGAAAGAAGAGAATAGCCAAGGGAAGCGGCGTAGAGGTTTCAGATGTAAATAAACTTTTAAAGCAGTTTGATCAAATGAAGCAAGTTATGAAAATGTTTAGTAACGGAAACTTTCCACAGATACCTGGAATGACTGGTGGAAGGGGAAAAAAGAAGTTTCCTTTTTAAAAAAATAATATAGATGCCCAAAAAAATAAAAATTAGATAAGAAGGAGAAGTGAAGAAAATATGTTAAAATTAAGACTGACTAGAATGGGAAGAGCTAAGAGACCTACTTACAGAATAGCTGCGATGGAAGCTTTAACAAAAAGAGACGGTAAAGCAGTAGCATACCTTGGAAACTATTTTCCATTAGAGGATTCTAAAGTAGTACTAAAAGAGGAAGAAATTATTAAGTACCTTACAAATGGTGCTCAGCCAACAAGAACAGTAAAAAGCATACTTGTAAAAGCAGGAGTATGGGCTAAATTCGAAGAATCTAAGAAAAAATAAGTCTTTTTAACACACGGTTGATTCCGTGTGTTTTTTTTTATCTAAAAGACTTGACTCTAAAATAAAATTGATATATTATATCCTTGTGACAGTTAGCAGTCTGTCACATAGAGTGCTAACAAAAGAATGGAGGGAGGGATACGCATGAAAATAAGACCTATAGGGGAAAGAGTATTAGTGAGACCTATAAAAATGGAAGAAAAGACAGCAAGCGGACTCATTATTCCCGGAGCAGCAGATAAAGAAAAACCTAATCTGGGAATAGTGGAAGAAGTGGGCTCAGGTGAAAAACTTCAAGATGTAAAAAATGGAGATAAAATAGTATATGCTAAGTTCTCTGGGACAGAGATAAAGGACGGGTCTGAAAAATACCTTATCCTGAATATAGAAGACGTTCTAGCAGTTGTAGAGCAAGGATAAAATTTGGAGGGAATTGTAAGATGGCTAAGATACTTAAATTTAATGAAGAAGGAAGAAAAAAACTCGAGGCAGGTGTAAATACTCTTGCAGATGCAGTGAAGATAACATTGGGTCCTAGAGGAAGAAATGTTGTGCTTGAAAAGTCCTTTGGAGCTCCTCTTATAACAAATGATGGAGTATCAATTGCTAAGGAGATAGAATTAGAGGATCCTTTTGAAAATGTAGGAGCTCAGTTAATAAAAGAGGTTGCAACCAAAGCCAACGATGTGGCTGGAGATGGAACAACCACAGCAACTGTACTTGCTCAGGCCATGGTAAAAGAGGGTCTAAAGATGGTAAGTGCAGGTGCAAATCCTATGTTTATCAAAAAAGGTATGGAAAAAGCTGTTAAAGAAGCGGTGAAACACCTTAAGGAGAGGGCTAAAAAGATACAGGATAATGAAGAGATAGCTCAGGTGGCATCTATATCGGCCTCAGACGAAGAGATCGGGGCTCTCATAGCAGAGGCTATGCAAAAGGTTGGAGAGACAGGCGTAATAACGGTAGAAGAAGCCAAGTCTTTTGAAACAACCCTTGAAGTTGTAGAGGGAATGCAGTTTGATAAGGGGTATGTATCTCCTTATATGGCTACTGATCCAGAAAGAATGGAAGGAAATCTTGAAAATCCATATATTCTCATTACAGACAGAAAGATCTCAAACATGAAAGAGATACTGCCAATCTTGGAAGCTACTATACAGGAATCTAAACCTCTTCTCATAATATCAGAAGATCTAGAGGGAGAAGCACTGGCTACCCTTGTTGTAAATAAGCTGAGAGGAACTCTGAATGTCATTGCTGTAAAGGCACCGGCCTTTGGTGACAGAAGAAAATCCATGTTAGAGGACATAGCTGTACTGACTGGTGGAGAGGTAATCTCTGAAGAAAAGGCTATGAAGCTCGAGGATGTACAACTGTATAATCTTGGAAGAGCAAAAAGAGTGAAGGTAACAAAGGACAACACAGTTATAGTAGATGGACTCGGATCACAACATGACATAGATGCAAGGATAAATCAGATAAAGATCCAAATAGAGGACTCTACATCTGATTATGATAAGGAAAAACTTCAGGAAAGACTGGCAAAACTTTCAGGCGGGGTGGCTGTAATAAGAGTAGGAGCAGTAACAGAAACTGAAATGAAAGAAAAGAAACTCAGAATAGAAGATGCCCTGAATGCGACAAGAGCAGCTGTAGAAGAAGGAATAGTTCCAGGTGGAGGAACTATAATGATAGAGGTAGTTAAAGCTATGGAAAATTTCACCCTAGAAGGAGAGGAGGGAATAGGAGTAGAAATAGTAAAAAAAGCTCTTATGGCTCCTCTCAGGCAGATAGCGGAAAATGCAGGGCTTGACTCAGGAGTTGTACTAGAAAAAGTAAAATCTCTTCCAGAAGGCTACGGATTCAATGCTGCTAAAGAGGAGTACGTGAATATGTTGGAAGCTGGAATAATAGACCCGGCTAAAGTAACAAGATCGGCAATACAGAACGCAGGATCTGTATCTGCATTGATCCTGACAACAGAAGTGGTAATAGTTGAGAAAAAAGAAGCTAAGGATAACATGCAAAATCCAGGGATGATGCCTGGCATGATTTAAAAAACAGGGCAGGCGCCCTGTTTTTTAAATTTTATAAATTAATTTCCTAAAAAATATAATTAAATCTATTAAAATAGAAACAAATATACAGAAGACTGGAATCTTAATACATTGGCATCTTTACAAATACATTTTCATATTATATAATTGACTCATGTAGTATTAAAATAAATCGACACAAAGGTCGTGGTATAAACAATGACCATGAATTATCTGGATGAAGATCAAAAATAACATATTTAAAATGAAAATTCAGGGATAATAAGGAGTCACACAATTATGAAGTTTAAAAAAATGGGGGGTCCTAAAAAAAAACTCACCTACTATATAGTCAGCCTTATCCTGGTCCTCTTGGTTTTAAGGGGACCTATTAATTCATTGGAAGGTCCGGTGAGCGGGACATTTTTCCCCATAAAGGTATGGGTCTACAAGTCTACTAGCAAAATAAAGGAGGGGCTGTCGACTCTAAAAAATTATAAGAGGATAATGCAAGAGAATAAAGACTTCAAGTACGAGGTTGCTAAGATTAGAATTTTAGAAAAACAAACAGAGACTCTTTTAGAAGAAAATGAGAGACTACATAAGCTTTTGGGTATGAAAGAGAGTAGTAAAACGTCTTTCAAAGTAGCAAGGATTAATTTTAAAGATAGTCTGACTTACTATGAAAATGTGTTTATAGATTTGGGAGAAACAGATGGCATAAAAAAAGATATGGTGGTTATGGCCGGAGAGAATCTTTTAGGGAGAGTAGCAAAAGTTGATAAAAACTACTCTATAGTAGAGCTCGTGACAAAAAATGACGTTTATACTAGTGTTTTAAGTTTTAAAAATGAGGTTTTGGGGGTATTGAAAGGAGAAAATTCAGAATTAATGACGATGGAGAGTGTTTCGGTAGACAAGAATATAGAGGTCGGAGAGATGATATATACCTCAGGAATCAGTGATATTTACCCTAAGGGTATATATGTTGGGAGAGTAGAAAGTATAGGGGAAAGCAGAAATCAACTTTTTAAAGATGTAAAAATAGTCCAAGATTTTAATATTTTTGATATAAATGAAGTTATAATATTTGAAGAGGAGTAATAAAATGAAAAAAATATGTTTAATACTGTTTTTTATATTTATAAATGTTCTTTTATTGGCTTCTGGAAAGACTCTTTCAGACATAAAAAGTTTTCAATTTGATGCGAGAGAGATAACTGTAATAAATGGAAAAAATCGGGTTAAAGATTATAATGTAAAGGCTATATTTCCTGATCTCATAAAAAAAGAGATTATCTTCCCTGAAGAGAATAAAGGTGAGATATACATATATAATAAAAATAAAAAAATTGTATACCTTCCACTTTTTGAGCAGAGTTATGAGGAAGAACTTGATGATGAGGAAAACTATATTATAAAAGTTATAAAAGATATAAAGATCAAAGAGCAGAAAGATTCTAGATTTAAGCGAGATTTTTACAGCGGTAAAGTAAAAGAAATAGAATATGAGAGTGGCTTAAGAATAGTATTTGAAAAATTAGAGGAGATAAAGGGATATTATTTTCCTGTACAAATAACCGTTTATGATGGCGACTCCAAGATAGCTGAAATTATGCTGAAAAAAATAATAATCAATCCTGAATTTAAAAGCAATGAGTTTAAAATATAGATGAAATTTTTAAGTAGTGATGGCATAATTATAAAAAAACTAGACTACGGAGAAGCAGATAGATTGATAACTATTTTCAGTCGCAGTTATGGCAAGATACAGCTTAGCATAAAAGGAATAAGGAAGTCCAAAAGACGAGACAGAAATGCAGTAGAACTTTTGGCCCTTTCTAAGTTTATCTTTTATAGAAAAGGTGAAAGACTTATAACGACAAACTTTGATTTAATTGATTCATTTTGGGGTATAAGAAACACGATTAAAAATATAGAAATAACAATGTACATTCTATCAGTTCTAAACAATATCTTAGTAGAAAATCAGAGGAGAAGTGTCCTTTATGATTATTTTTTAAAGGTTATAAATTATTTAAATAAAAGTGACAGTGAAATAAAAAATCATTTGCTTGTTTGCCACTTTTTAAATAAGGTGATACAGGAGGAAGGGATTGCTTTTGAATTATCAGAAGGTGAGTATTTTGACGTAGAAAATTCAAAGTTCAGTAATAATTCAGGAACTTTTTTTTTAAAATTGTCTAAATTAGAAAAAAACATATTGGAAAATATATCGGGTGAAAAGTCAGATGGTGTTTTGAAAGAGATAAGGGATATTACAGTGATAAGAAAAGTAATAAATATATTGGAAAAATATATAAATTATCATCTCCATACTAGTCTCGATTTCAAACATTTTTTAGGGGAGGATTTAAAAAATGATAAATATAGTTAAAATAACGGATTACATTTCAAAGGACCTAATAAACCTAGATCTTAAAGCTGGAAGCAAATCTGAGGTAATAAAAGAGCTGTCTGCTCTGATCGGAAAATCTGATACAATAACTGATACCGCAGTAACCCATAAAGCTCTTGTAGAGAGAGAGGAATTAGGAAGTACAGGAATAGGGAAAAAAGTAGCTATTCCCCATGCAAAAACAGATGCGGCAGAAAAACTGACAATAGCTTTTGGAATAAGTAAAAAAGGAGTTGATTTTGACTCCCTTGATGAAGAAGATGTAAAAATGTTTTTTGTTTTTGCTTCGCCTCTCAGAGACAGTCAGGTATATCTGAAAGTTTTGGCTAGAATTTCGAGATTGATCAGAAACGAAGAATTCAGAAATAAACTCTTGGCAGTAAAAACTCCAGAAGAGGTACTAGAGTGCATCGAAGAAGAAGAGAATATTTAGGTGATTTTATATGAAATGTCCATTTTGTGATTCAGAGAACACAAGAGTAGCAGACAGCAGAGCATACTCAGAAGGCTATTCTATAAAAAGAAGACGTGAGTGCAATTCTTGTGGGAAAAGATTTACTACCTATGAGAAGGTGGAGGAGACACCTTTTTATGTGGTAAAAAAAGATAAAAGCAGAGAAAGATTTGACAGTGAAAAACTCATGAGTGGACTCCTTAGGGCTACAGTCAAGAGAAATATAAGCAGAGAAGAGTTGGAAGTTTTTTTGATGGATGTGGAAAAAACTATCCATAACTCACTTAAAAATGAAATAACAACTCAAGAATTAGGAGAACTGATAATGGAAAAATTAAAACATTTTGATGAAGTGGCATATGTGAGATTTGCTTCTGTGTATATGGAATTTGATGACATAAAATCTTTCATTGAAATAGTAGAAGATATAAAAAGAAAGTAGGGATTTTTTTAATGCTAAAGATACTTGTTGTTCATGGAGTCAACCTGAATTTTTTGGGGACGAGAGAACCTAAAATATACGGAACTCTGACTCTAGGAGATATAAATTCAAAAATAAAAGAGAGAGCTTTAGAGTACGGTTTTGAAATAGAGATATTTCAGTCAAACCATGAAGGGGAGATCGTGGACAAGATACAGGAACACTTTCAAAAGAGTGATTATCTTGTCATCAATCCGGCTGCATTCACACACTACAGCATTGCTATAAGGGATGCTATTTTGGCTACTGGAATAAAGACTATAGAGGTTCACCTTTCTAATGTCCACAGCAGGGAAGATTTTAGAAAGAAATCTGTAATAGCAGACATTGCTGTAGGACAGATAGCAGGATTTTCATACTATGGCTATATGATGGCCTTGGACTATATAAAAGAAGGTTGCGTGAAATAATATGTTTAAAAATGTAATAAAAGGAGCATTAATAGGAGTTGCCAATGTTATTCCCGGAATATCAGGGGGGACATTGGCACTTATTTTAGGTATATATGAAAAACTCACAGAGTCTATAGGTGAATTCTTTAATGTAACTCATAAGAAAAAGTTAGAATATATTATCTTCCTTTCTCAAATTATGATAGGTGCAGGGGTAGGCATACTTATTTTTGCAAAATTAGTTGAGTACTTATTTAAAAATCACTATGAGGGGACGAGCTTTTTTTTTCTCGGGATAATAATAGCATCGCTACCTGCTATTATGCAGCATAAAGACAGAATACATCCTAAAAAAAATGAAGTTATTTTGTTCTTGATAGGAGCTTTTATACCCTTGGGATTATTTTTATATCAAAGTTTCATTAAAATCTCAACTGTCAATGAAATGGTTGGAACTATATCAGGTATTTATATAATCAAACTGTTTTTTTGCGGAATAATCGCAGGAGGAACCATGGTGATACCTGGAATATCAGGATCGCTTATACTGATGATATTAGGAGAGTACTATAATGTTCTCGGATTTATAAATAACTTTAAAATTTTTCCCATGGGTATGTTTGCTGTAGGTGCAGCTCTAGGGATATTTATTTTTGCCAAAGTAATGGACAAATTTCTAAAAAGGTATAAGGATGAGACTCTGTATTTTATACTTGGTATTGTAACCCTGTCTCTTTTGGAGATGTGGCCCGGAGTAACATTAAATATAGTTAATATAGTTTTTGATACGGTAGTCTTTTGTATAGGGGTCTTATTGGTTAGCAGAGTGAGAAATATAAAGTTGGAGAGGTAATTTATGAAAATAAACATAAAAAACAAAAGAGAACTAGTTGTTACTCTTATATTTTTAGTTTTTTTACAATACTTTCTTCCGAAGATATATAGAAGTCATGTAAAACTCAATAAGCTTATTAAAGAAAAAAAAGACTTAAATTTAATTCATGAAAATGTTAGAATAAACATAATGGAGCTGGATCAGGATATAGAAAAACTAAATGATTCTTATTATATAGAAAAAATATCTAGAGAGAAGCTTCAAATGAGAAAAAAAGGTGAGGTCATTTATAGATTGACTGACTAGGAGGATAGAATGAAAAGAGAATTAGCATTAGAATTTGCCAGAGTAACGGAGGCAGCCGCTCTCGCAGCCCATAAATGGGTAGGTAAAGGAGATAAAGAAGGAGCCGACCAGGCAGCTGTAGATGCTATGAGAACCATGTTAAATAAGCTTTCTATAAAAGGAGAAATAGTAATTGGTGAAGGAGAAATTGATGAAGCCCCTATGCTTTACATTGGAGAAAAAGTCGGGAAACTCAACAATGTGGAGAAGATTACAGAGGAAGACCACTGTTTTCTCACTGAAGTAGATATAGCTGTAGACCCGGTAGAAGGAACTAGAATGACTGCTCAGGGGCAGCCAAATGCAATAGCAGTACTTGCTGTAGGAAACAAGGGAAGTTTCTTGAAGGCTCCTGACATGTATATGGAAAAACTTATAGTTGGTCCTGAAGCAAAGGGTGTAATCGATCTAGAGAAGCCTCTAATTGAAAATGTAAAGAATGTGGCAAAAGCCTTAAAAAAAGAATTGGATGAACTGACTATGATTATTCTTGATAAGCCTAGACACAGCCAGATAATAAAAGACCTTCAGGCTATGGGGATTAGAATATATGCTCTCCCTGATGGAGATGTGGCCGGTTCTATTCTCTCATCTGTAGTTGACTCTGATGTGGACATGCTTTATGGTATAGGGGGGGCCCCAGAAGGAGTAATCTCAGCAGCTGTTATAAAAGCTCTAGGTGGAGATATGAATGCAAAACTTAAACTCAGAAGTGAGGTAAAAGGTATCTCTCTAGAAAATGATAAAATATCTAATTATGAAAAAATGAGATGCCAAGAGATGGGAATAGATATAACTAAAGTCATGAGAATAAATGACCTTGTAAAAGATGATGAAGTTATTTTTTCTGCTACTGGTATAACAGGGGGAGATCTTTTAGAAGGAGTTAAGAAAAAAGGCCCTATAGCTAGAACTCAGACTCTTCTTGTAAGAGGAAAAACTAAAACTATAAGATATATCAACTCTGTACACAATTTAGACTATAAAGACGAGGACATAAAAGGATTAATCAGATAGCAGCAAGGTTTCCTTGCTGCTTTTCTTTTATAAATAAGAAGTCTTGAATATATTTTTATATAATAAAAATGGAGGAATATTATGATATTTTTTGATGATTTTATAAAAAAAGTTGAAAAAAAAGATCTGCCATTAGATGGGAAATACAGTTTCGGATTGGAAATAAAAAAAATAGTTGTCTGGCTAGGCACAGGAATCCCCTTAATGCTTTTAGGAGCTTATCAATTTGCCTTAGGTTATACTCAAGAGATGAAAACAGGATATATGATTTTAGGAGTAATACTTTTTATCTTGGGATTGGGGCATCTTTGGCTTGCTTTTTCATATAAGATATCTGTGGATTTCCAAACAAATGCATTAAAAAACAAAAAAATAGATATTTCGCTGGATGAGATAGAAAAGTGTACAATGTCTAAAATAGTAGCTCCTGGAGGGAAAAAAATCCAAACTTGCGTAGAAATAATAACAAAGGATAAAAGAAAAGTTGTAATACCTCTTATAATGAGAAATAAAATAAATTTTGCAGCTCTTTTAAGAAAAAAATTAGTGAATAGATTTGAGATTATAAAAGATTAGGGGGCTGACATGGGTAGAAACACAGAAACATGTGACTGTATTGTTATACACAAAGATGTTGTAGAAAAGGTAAAGAAGAGCCTAAAAAGTGATGAGCTATTACAAAATGTAGCGGATTTTTTTAAGGCTTTTTCTGATAGTACAAGACTGAAAATAGTGTCTATGCTTCTAGAAGAGGAGATGTGTGTATGTGATATAGCTAATGTTCTAGATATGACCCACTCATCTGTATCTCACCAACTCAGGGTTTTGAGGCAGCTGAGAGTTGTGAAGAATAGAAAAGAGGGGAAATCCGTGTACTATTCCCTAGATGATGACCACGTGAGAACTATACTGGCCCAGGGAATAAGTCATCTCAAACATTGATCACTAAATGTATCTATAAATTAATACGAAAACTTAATAATAAAAAAACTAAAAATATTGTAATAAAATCTAAGCTCAGACAAGGAAACATGAAATTTCGTCTAATATAACTTAATAATGAAAGTTATTTATGCGGGGAGTGAAAAATATGGGGAATTTTAAATTTTCTATGAAAGTTTTTGGAGTCGGAGGTGCAGGGATAAATGCATTAAATGACATGATTGAAAGTGGAGTAGAAGGTGTGGAGTACATAGCTGCAGATACTAATGTAGGAAAACTAAACACATCACTTTCACCCATTAAAATACAGCTCGGAAGTAAGATAACTTTTGGTTTGGGTACAGGGGGAGACTACCATAAAGGCTATCTCTGTGCAAAAGAAGAAGACAGTACCATAAAGGAACTCCTTAGGGATACAGATATGCTTTTTATTGTGTCTGGAATGGGAGGAGGGACAGGAAGCGGAGCTGTACTCAGGATAGCGGAGCTGGCACATAAGCTTGATATACTAACAGTTGCAATTGTGACGAAGCCTTTTTCTTTTGAGGGGCGTATGAAGAAACTGACTGCCCAAGACACTTTAGATCACCTGAAGCCCTATGTTGATTCTTATATTGTGATTTCAAACGATAATCTTCTCATGCTTCCAAATGTAAATATAACCCTTCAAAATGCCTTTAAAGAGGCTGATAAAATATTGAAAAATTCTGTAAAAAATATAAAAGATATAATTTTTAAAAACGGACTTATAAACCTTGATTTTGCAGATATCAAGGCTGTACTCAAAAATGCAGGAGAGGCAATGATAGGTTTTGGAAGAGGAAACGGAAGTATAGCCCCTATACTAGAGGCGGCTCTTACCAGCCCTCTGATAGAAGGGGAGATAAAAGGGGCACAGCAACTCCTCATAAATATCGCCAGCGGTGATAACCTCCCTCTAGATAAACTTGCCGAGGTTCAGATGGCTATCAATAAACTCCTAATAATAGAACCCGAAAATATAATTCTTGGAGTTATTATTGATGAAGAGCTAGAAAACGATATTGAAATAGCTGTCATAGGAACTAAAATCAAATCTATTTAAGGAACCCGAGGCTTTTTAAAAGCCTCTTTTTATTTTTTATAATTCTGATGCTAGTTAAGATGTTGACAATATTGTCCTTATCTTGTTATACTCAATTATACATAACTAAATAATTCGGGAGCTGAAAAGGCTGAGAGGAGATATGTATATCTCGACCGGTAAACCTGATCTGGATAATGCCAGCGTAGGAAGCAAATTTTTAATGTTGAATTTGACGGACTGCTATGGGCAGTCTGTTTTTTTATGTACAGTTATATATTTAATAAAAAATAAGAGATTGTGAGATGGGGGTTTTTATGAGAAAAATATTTGCGTTTATTTTAGTATTGGTTGCCATGACAGCATATGGAAGCGAAGTTGTTACAGTTTACGGACCAGAATCTATGAAATGGATTCAGAGGGATATCGCCCCAAAGTTTAAGGAGGAAACAGGAATTGAAGTTAAGTTTGTAAGCATTAGCGGGCTTGTACCTAGGATGAAACTTGAGAAAAAAAATCCAAAAGCAGACGTTATATTAGGATTAACCTCTGTAGATGCTGCAATTGCGAAATCAGAGAAATTAATTGATAAGTACCGTCCAAAGAGCTACAAGAATATCTCTAAAAAAGAATTTATAATGGATGAAGAGTGGTATGTAACACCATTTGATTATGGTGCTCTTGCTATAAACTATGATGCAGAGATGTTGAAAAAAGCTCCTAGGTCTTTTAAGGAGATAACCAAGATGAAAAAGCAGCTTCTGGTAGAAGATCCAAGGTCTCAAACAGGACAGGAGTTTATGCTTTGGACCATTGCAGTATATGGTGACCAGTGGAAAGAGTTCTGGAAGGAACTTAAACCGTCGATACTTACAGTTACTCCAGGTTGGGATGAAGCCTTTGCAAAATTCACAGCTAAAGAGGCTCCTATGATGGCTGGATATGCTTCTAGCAGTGTTTATTTTTACCAAGACGGAAATCAGGATAAATATAAGAGCTTTATTCCTGAAGAGGGAGGATATGTATATTTAGAGGGAGCAGCTATTGTAAATAAAAAGAATATAAAAAATGGGTCTAAAAAATTTATGGATTATATCTTAGAAAAAGATTTCCAGGAGCTTACAGCACAGAAAAACTACATGTTCCCAGTGACCAATGTAAAACTTCCTGAAGAATATAAATATGTACCTGTACCTAAAAAAGTTGTTACAATAAGCGGAAAAGATGCTGTGGCTAACCTTGAAACTTGGAAAAAGGAGCTTATAGATATTTTAAAAGACTAAAGGAGAATTTATGAAGAAGGGGAAAATGAGTCTCAATTTATTTTATATCGCTCTCTGGGGGATACCTATATTTATATTTGCTAGGGACTTCTTTAGACTAGAGGACTTGACAGAGATTTTTAATATATCGACATATAAAATTGTTGCCTTCTCTTTTAAGCAGGCTTGTATATCAGTGATGCTGTCCTTTCTTCTTTCTATCGTTCCATCATATTATATAGCCTACAGAAGAGACAGAATGAGTGGATTACTAGAGAGCCTGATATTCATCCCCTTCTTTTTTCCTGTGATATCTACCATAGTTGCATTTTCAATAATATTTAACCTGGGGTTCTTTAAGGAATTCCAGGTTCTTTATTCTCTCAGGGCGATAATAATAGCTAATGTATTCTATAATGCCCCTATATTTTTAAAGTATCTAGGGGATGGGATGAGATCAATTCCTAAGGAGATACTAGAGGCCGCAAGATTGGAAGGGATAAATGAAAAAGATCTTTTTTTTAAAGTTAAACTTCCTCTAATAATGCCTCAAATTTTTAGAGCATTTTTTATGGTCTTTGTCTACTGCTTCACCTCTTTTGCCATAATATTATCTCTAGGAGGGATCAACTACTCTACTCTTGAGGTGGAGATAGCCACAACTCTAATGGGAAGTTTTGACTTCTCTAGGGCTTTTGCACTAGGGATGGTACAATTTGGAGTGCTTACTCTTGTAAACTCAATGGGGCAGAGTATAGAGGGGTATGAACTCAAAGGTGACGGAGATGTGAAAGAGGTCAGTCTGTTTACAAAAATTTACAGTATAATTTACCTTATCTGCGAATATGCTGTTGTGTTAACGGGATTGGTTTTTGCTTTTTTTAATTTTTATACTGGGGAAATTTCTTTTAAAGCCTTTTCAAAGCTTTTTTCGATGGAACTAAACGAATACTATCCAGTGATAAAAGGCCTTATCAATTCATTATTTTTGTCTGGGACAGTATCCGTTGTAACGATTCTATTTACATATCTCATTCTTAAAAACTATACTAAATTTACAAATTATATTATTTTTTCAACTTTCGGATTTTCCAGTGCATTTCTGGCAATAACTTTGGTATATCTTAATATCAGCTGGAATATATCGCTTTGGTTACTTCTTGTTGTAGGATACTTCCTCACCTCTATACCTGTGGCCTATTCTTTTATGTATCAGTATATACGGGAATTTCCCAGAGAGATTTTGGAAGCGGCAAGGATAGACGGAGCAGGTGTAAGAGAGATATTTTTCCTGATAGAGTTTCCTATCCTAAAAAATATATTTATCTCTATATTTCTCCAGATATTCGCCATTGTTTTTGGAGAATTTACAATAACTTACACAATGCAGGCGGGGGATATTTTTCCCCTTGCGTCTCTTGTGAATTATTCCATGGCATCTAATAAGATGTTTTTAGAGAGTTCTGCACTGAGTGCCTTAAACCTATTAATAATAATAAGTCTGTTTATTTTGTCACAGTACATGAGAGATAGAGATTGGAAAAACAGCTTGAATTAGCTGGTTTTCCAATTACGTGAAATATGAGGCTTTTCTTTATAAAATAGATATATTATAGTATAATGTTTTGATAGCTTTGTGTAAATTTGAGATGCTTTTATCAAGTTTTGGGGATGAACACTTGGCAAAGTTAGAAATATATACAATTAAGGTAAGGTGATAGATTTGCTCTATTTTATCTACGGTGATAACCCTCTTGAATTAAAATATGAAGATCTTAAAAAAGAGATAATAAAAAAAGATCCAGAAATAATGCCCCGGTATTTTGACGTTTCACAAAAAGAAGATGAAGAGTTTCTCCAGGCGATATCCATAAATTCCATGTTCGGAGGAAGTGAACTGCTGGTTCTAAAAAGGTTTGAACTCCTTAAAAAACCTGAGAATTTTGTGAAACTAATGGAAAATTATAATATTGTGAATAAAGATGTGATAATCCTCTATGAGGAGTCCTTAAACGCCTTTGGAAAGGCGGAGAACCCGGTATCCAAAAAACTTGTCGATAGAATTTCTAAAAATTTTAAGGTTATAGAGGCCAGGCAGGGGAAGGATGGTAAATCCCTTGTTTTTTATGTGGCTAGTGAACTAGAAATAAAGGAGAATGATGCAGAAAAACTTCTCCAAATGATAGGTAGAGATTCTATGCAGGTCCGACAAGAGGTAGAGAAGATAAAATTATTATTAGACGGAGAAAAATTTTCCTTTGAAAAAATAAAGGGAATAGTAACTCTCTCGAGAGAATATTATATGAAAAATCTTGTGGATGAATTTCTTTCGGGAAGGAAAGAAAACCTCTTGTATCATCTGAAGCATGAGAAAGACTATATGAGTTTTATCTATATTTTTTCAAATGAATTAGATATTTTATTAAAACTAAAAATGCTTCAGGAAAAAGGAGTCCTGTCATATAATACATCTTACAATCTTTTTAAGGATAGGGTTTATGATGGGGTAAAGCAATATTTCTTAAAGGGCGATGGAAGAGGGAGTATTCATGCTTATCAGCTGTTTTTGAAATTTAGCCTTCTGAATAATTATACTGATAAATTTTTATTGGAAAAATTAAATGAGATTCTAGAAATAGAGTATAAATTTAAAAGTGGACAGGTAGATGAAGAGATAATGGTAGAATCTTTCATAGCTGCTTTTAAAAATCAATAAATAAAAAAATCCGGAATTTTCCGGATTTTTTTATTTATGCTTTAATATACGCATGGAATTTAGTACAGCTAAGAGAGCTACCCCTACATCGGCAAAGATCGCCTCCCACATTGTAGCTACTCCTCCTATACCTAGGGCCATGACGAGAAGCTTTATCCCTATGGCAAGAGATATGTTTTGGAGTACAATTATTCTTGTGAATTTTGCTACATCGATTACTTCGCGTAGTTTGCTAGGTTCATCGGTCATTATTATGATATCTGCAGCCTCTATAGCGGAATCACTTCCTATCCCTCCCATGGCGACACCTATATCTGACAGTGCCAGCACAGGGGCATCGTTTATACCGTCTCCTACGAAGATCACAGACCCTTTCACACTCTCTTTTATTCTCTGAAAATGATCGACCTTTTCATTGGGAAGAAGCTCTGAACGAATCTCTGTTATCCCTATCCCTTTTCCTATCTCCTCTGCAACCCTTTTGCTATCTCCAGTAAGCATATAAGAGTTGATTCCTATATCTTTTAGCTGTGCTACAGCTCTAGAAGCATCTTTTTTAACCTCATCTGAGACCAAAATATATCCAACGTAGAGATCGTTTTTGGCCACATAAACAACTGTTCCTGGAATATCGACTTCTTCAAAATCTATAGAATATTTTTTTAGAAGTTTTCCGTTTCCTGTCAAAATCTTATCTTTTTTGTAATGAGCCTCTATACCATATCCTTCTAGTTCACGGTGATCTTCTATATCATCTTCTTTTATAGTTTTTTCTACGGACCTCTTCACACACTCTCCTATGGGATGGGTGGAGTACCACTCTGCAGCGGCAGCTAGCTCCAAGAGTTCTTCAGAATTTCCGTTAACAGCCATTATATCTGTAACTTTGAATTTACCCATGGTGAGGGTACCTGTCTTATCAAAGACAACTGCCTTCACATTGTTCAGTTCCTCTAGATAGTTTCCACCTTTAACAAGAATCCCTTTTTTAGAGGCAGCTCCGATACCGCTAAAAAAACTAAGTGGTATAGACACCACAAGGGCACAAGGGCAGGATATTACCAGAAAGATAAGTGCTCTGTAAAACCAAGATGAAAATTCACCCACAAAAATAGGAGGGATGAAGGCGATGGCCAAGGCCGAAAAAACCACCACTGGGGTATAAATTTTTGCAAATTTTGTGATGAATTTTTCTGAGGGGGCTTTTTTTGAGCTGGCATTTTCAACCATTTCAAGTATTTTTGACACGGTAGAGTGAGAGAAATCTCTTGAAACCTTTATCTCAATAGTTCCGTTTTTATTTACACTTCCGCTTAATATTTCATCTCCGGGCCCTACATCTTTTGGAAGGGCCTCACCAGTCAATGCGGAGACATCGATTGCAGAGCTCCCTTTTGTGATCTTTCCGTCTAGAGGGACTTTCTCCCCGGGTTTTACAAGGATAGTATCACCGATAGTGACATTATCAGGGGATACTTTTTCAAATTTTCCATAAGAATCTTTTAGATTGGCATAATTAGGTCTTATATCCATAAGGCTTTCTATTGATTTCCTGGAATTTTCCACAGCCCTGTCCTGAAAGTATTCTCCCACCTTGTAAAAGAGCATAACACCAACAGCTTCAGAGGATTCGCCCACAGCAAAGGCACCAAAGGTAGCTATTGTCATGAGGAAGTTCTCATCCATAAAATTTCCTCTTTTGAAATTTTTAAATGAGTTTAATACTATATCCCCACCTACGAGGATGTATGCTATGACCATCAAGAATATCTTTAATGTGGGGAGATTTTCTAAAAATAATCCAGAGATGAACAATCCTCCACCTATCAAGAGGAACAAAAGCTCTTTTTTGGCCATAGAACCCTGAAAATGTTCGTGTCCGTGGTCGTGATAGACTATTTCCGAATGTTCATATCTTACATCCACATGGGGTTCTAAGGAGTTTACTATCTTTTCTACTTTCTGAAATATTTCACTTTCCATATTTTCTTCTGAAATATTCAGGTTTAAAATCTGTTTGGAAAAGTTTAGGCTGACTGTTTCTACAAAGTCAAGTTTTGATACCTGGTCCTCTATCTTTACGGCACAACCGGCACAGTTTAATCCAGCAAGTTTTATTTTAAGGTCTTTTGATTTTTTTTCCGTATCCTCAAAATAAGTTCCTGGTTCGATACTGTCTGCAACACTATTCATCTGAGATAAAAAATTTTCTGAATTTCCCTTTGGAATTTTAACGGTTATTTTTTTATTCATATAATTCAGATGCACATCTTTTGCGCCCTCGAGAGAGGAGATGGCCTCTTCTATCCTTACAACACACCCTGCACAGTTGAGATTTTTTATGAGATATACTTTTTTTGTGTAATTCAATTTTATCACTCCCAATACATGAATATATGTTCATGTGTATTTTATATCTTTAAGTTTTGTTTGTCAATGTTATTTTAATTATACAATTTTAAAGCCATTTTTCCCCTTAGATAAAAGAAAAAGACGTTGATTAAGAAAAATGGTTAAAAAATAATTTTTATGAAAGTCTAAAAATTCATATTGCCCTTGGGGAATCTGCTGAGAACTCATAAAATAGAGATTACAAATACTGATTAAACATTTTTTAATTTTAGATAAAAATTGATTTTTTCTTTTGCTGGGGATATACTCTCATAGAGGGAATAATTTTCAAAGGCGAATTTTCAAAGAGAGGTATTATAGTGGGGAAAAGTGTGTTGGTCACAGGGTACTCAAAAGTACCGGCAAAAACATCGGCAGCAGATATATACACCGTTATGGGGGTATGTATGGAAGTTGATGTGGAGACTGGAAATATTTTAGAGGCAGACTGTACCTTGGTGACAGATTTGTCAAAACAATTTGTTATAAAACTTCTGAAGGGGGAGAAATTAACGGATATTTCTAACCTAGAGGAAAAATTTAGGAGTAATTATCAGGGATCTGCAAAGAAGGCTCTCGTAACAGGGATGAAGATATGTCATGATAGATACCTCAAGGCTTTAGAGAACAGAAAGATTCTATAAGAAGAAACATTATTATGATGGTCGGTTTACTCTCATTAAATTCACTACTAGACAGCGATGTGTCTAGTGGGATGATTTTCAAAGAGAGAGACCGATTTTTTTTGTATTTTTAAAAAATATTGATACTGTGGGCAAGGGCTTGGATTATACAATTAAATTCCCTAAAGGAGATAAAAAGTGATATAATTCTAAAGGGTCAGTATTATGGATTCAATCTTAAAAAGAGAGCATTTCTAATAGTTAAGTTTGAGATTGTTATAATGCGGATATAATAACCCATATATTTTTAAAATAAAAGGATGTGAGTAAAAATGGTTGATTTAAAAGAAGTTTTGAAAGAAGTAGAGGGATGGGCACGGGAAGTCGGTCAGCTTCAGAGGAAGAACTTCAGAAAAGAGGATCTAGAGATAGATACAAAATCAACGGTTACAGATCTTGTGACTGAGATAGACAAAAAAAGTGAAAAGTATATTATTGATAAAATAGAGGCAAATTATCCGGATCATGCCATCCTTGGAGAGGAGACCGGGGACCATCATAAAGAATCAGACTACCTTTGGGTAATAGATCCTTTAGACGGGACAAATAACTATGCTCAGGGACTCCCTATATACTGCATATCAATCGGACTAAAGTATAGGGGAGAGGCTATTTTAGGTGTTGTGTATGCACCATATCTAGATGAGATGTATACTGCATTAAAAGATGAGGGAGCATTTTGTAACGGCAAGAAAATAAATGTAGGCTCTGAAAAGGAGCTTGATAGATGTGTCTTAGCCACTGGTTTTCCTTATGACAAGCTTACTAATCCTCTCAACAATATAGATTACTTTGGGGAGATTGTACCAAGACTAAGAGGTGTAAGGAGAATGGGTGCAGCGGCCTATGATCTGGCCTGTGTAGCCGCTGGGTTCTTAGACGGATACTGGGAGATGAATCTTAGACATTGGGATGTAGCCGCGGGGATACTACTAGTAGAAGAAGCTGGTGGGAAGATCTCTTACTTTAGAGACGACAGAGAATATTCTATAATTGCAGGAAATAAAGATGTTGTGGAATTGGTAGAAGGTCACATTAAAATGGTAGATAGAAAAAGATAAGAGCCGGATATTTCCGGCTCTTTTTATGCACCTTGAAATGTATAATTAATTGCAACAAAAAAGAAAAAAGGATGCTGATTAATCAACATCCTTTAAATCACATAAAAGCTAATTATAGTGCGTTTACTCTAGCTGCAAGTCTAGCTTTTTTTCTAGAAACAGTATTCTTCTTAAGAATTCCTTTTGAAACCGCTTTGTCAAGCTCTTTGTAAACTACAGATAAAGAAGCTTGTGCAGCTTCAGCGTTTTGAGCTTCAATTTCTGTTAAAACTTTCTTCGCCATAGTTTTTACTCTAGACTTAACGTCCTGATTTCTCTGTCTGTTTCTTTCTGCGATTAATATTCTCTTTTTAGCTGATTTTGAGTGTGCCAAATTAAAAACCTCCCTGGTAATCTTTTCAATTGAAAAAATAGTATCATAAATAACATAAAATGTCAATAAAAGTATATTGACACAGGCCTTTTAATTTGACAGGTAAGCATCAAAAGAGACACCGAATATTTAGTACAATGGACCAGTAGATATTATCATAAAGTTCAGGAAAATAAAAGAAAATATTTTGTAAAGATATGTTAAGCTAGCTTTTACTCAGTTCAGTGACAACTTGTGATATAGTGTAATTTATGATAATATATACATTATATCAGAGACTATTTTTGAAAGGAAACAAAATGGATATAAATGAAAAAATCTCCTCAGATGCTCAAAATATAATAAGATTGTCAATAGATGAAGCTGGGGGCAACGAGGTATTTTTTCGAGGCGTACCTGACGAAAATGGGATTGTAGATCATGTGGAAATTTTGGCACGGGGAAATAAGCATTCAGTTCCAGCAATAATGAAACAGATGAAAAAAAGAGAGGTTATTATTCATAACCACCCATCTGGATATCTTTATCCTTCAGATGCAGATGTACAGATCGCATCAGTTTATTCCGATAAAAAGGAAGGAGCTTCTTATATAGTAAATAATAAAGCCGATGATATATATGTAATGGTTGAATTAAAACAAAATTCAGAAGTTTCAATAGATGTTGGACCATATTTTGAAAAAGAGGGTCTTCTGTCTCAGATATTTCCTGAGTTTGAGTACCGTGAAGAGCAGCTGCATATGGCAAAACATATAGAGAATGGGCTAAACTCACACAAAAAAGTTATAGTAGAGGCAGGAACAGGAACAGGTAAAACACTAGCATATCTTATACCTAGTATAGAGTGGGCCATAAAAAATGAGAAAAAAGTTATAATATCGACAAATACAATCAATCTTCAGGAACAGCTTCTCAATAAGGATATTCCCATTGCAAAAAAGGTAATACAGGGAGATTTTAATTATCTTTTAGTTAAAGGACGTGGGAACTATCTGTGCAACAGAAAGCTGATGAATATGGCCACCGGTGAAAAT
This sequence comes from uncultured Ilyobacter sp., assembly GCF_963663625.1. Classification (NCBI taxonomy): domain Bacteria; kingdom Fusobacteriati; phylum Fusobacteriota; class Fusobacteriia; order Fusobacteriales; family Fusobacteriaceae; genus Ilyobacter; species uncultured Ilyobacter sp. Next base: position 603,947 of record NZ_OY760437.1, read on the forward strand.
GTTGATTTTGAAGACTTTACTCAGTCTCAAAAAGAACAGTTTCAGTCCATTTTGAAATGGGCTTCTACCACCAAGGAAGGGGATAGAGGTGAACTCTATTTTGAGGCCGATTCCTATGTATGGGAATTTTTTCAGAGTGAAGCGGATGTTTGTTCGGGAAATAAGTGCCCCTACAAGGGAGATTGCTTTTTTTTGAAATCTAGGGAACAAAAGAAAAAAGCAGACCTTCTGATAACCAATCATCACATGTATTTTGCAGATCTTTCCATAAGGAAAGAGATCGGGTTCAACACAGAATACGCAATTCTTCCAGATTATGATATGGTTGTTTTTGATGAGGCTCACAATATAGAAAAAGTAGCCAGAGATTATTTTTCCTATGAGGCTTCTAAATATTCTTTTACCAAAACAATGAATCAGATATACAATACAGGGAAGAAAAAGAAGAAAAAGACAGGTAGCTACAATCACCTTATAAATTACCTTAAGAACATAAAATATGAAAGCTATAAAGATGTGGAAAGACTTATAGTAGAAGAACTTATTGAAAGGCATATAAATCTTTTTAAGAGAGGAAATGATTATTTTTTAAGAATGATAGATGTTTTTTCAAGAGGTCAGCAGGGGACAGTTAATCTCAGACTGAGACACGAAGAACTAGGACACAGCACTTTGTGGAAGGATCTTAAAGAGTCTGAGGAGGACCTGGTCATAGAATATAATTCTTACATGAAAAGACTGAGAAGTCTGATAAGGGTTATAAAAGAAGCTGAAGATGACACAGGCGTAATCAATGACTTTATAAAATATATCGACAGGCTAGAAGCTTTTTTCACAAACTTTAAGTTTATAAATGAGATGGATGACAACAACTTTATATACTGGGTATCTGTAAACGGAAAGAAGAGCAATGCCAAGCTAGTAGCAACTCCTCTCAAAATAAATGATGAATTGGATAAAAGCCTGTATCTCAATCTAGAGCATATAGTCTTTACCTCGGCTACTATAGCCATAGGAAGCGATTTCCAATATTTTAAAAATTCCATAGGACTTCACGAAGAAACCCTAGAGGCTGTGATACATTCACCTTTTGATTATGATAGGCAGATGAAGGTCTACATACCAAAAGATATTCCACTTCCTTCGGAAAAATCTTTTACCTTTGAAATAAAAGATTTTCTTAAGGAACTGGTAAGAAGGGCTAGGGGAAATACATTTATACTCTTCACATCATATTCAACGTTAAACTATATGTACTATATGTTAAAAGATGAATTAGAAGAAGAGGGGTTTGACCTATTTATCCAGGGGATGGCACCTAGAAATAAGCTCGTCAAAATGTACAAGATGAGTCAAAAGCCTGTACTTTTCGGAACGGATTCATTCTGGGAAGGTGTAGATGTAAAGGGAGATAAACTGAGCTCGGTGATAATAGTGAAGCTTCCATTTAAAGTTCCTAGTGATCCTGTGGTAGAGGCGATCATAGAAAATCTTGACAATGAAGGAAAAAATGCATTTCTGGAATATCAAATTCCAGAGTCCATAATAAAATTTAAACAGGGAATAGGAAGGCTCATAAGGAGCAGAGATGATAGAGGTATAATTACTATTTTAGATACAAGAATTATAAAGAAGAGATACGGTAAACTGTTTTTAAATGCTATACCGACAAAAAATATATGCATAAAAACCAGAAGAGAGATTCTCAATTAATTTATAAAAAAGCCATTTATCTGGTTGTAAAAATTAGGAGTGTGTGTCTCATGAAAAAAATTGAAATTTTCGGAAGAAGACTTATTTTTAAGCTAGAAAAGAAAAAAGAAGAGGAAAGAGAATACAACGTAAATTTTGATGAGGTTGTAGGAGAAAAATTAATATATCTTATAATTCTAATATCAGCAATAGTTCTGAGCTCGAAAGCTTTTTTATTCACAAGTACTCTCAATGTCGGAGATATAGTGAAAAAGGATATAATTGCTCCGAGGTCTATTCGTTATAATGATAGAGCAGCAAAAGAGAGACTAATAGACGATGTGATAAACTCATCTGAGAGAGAGTATATCTATATACCGAAATCGGAGAAATTAGCTATTCAAAAGGTGGATAAATTTTACAATCTTTTGATCAGTCTAAAAGGGCCGAATAGAAGAGATATAGATATAGAGGAGTTTAAACGTAGGACGGATACCGGTATTTCTGAAAGCCTATTAGAACAGCTGAAACAGGAAAAAGTAGAGGTTCTGACTAAGAGCCGAGAGAATATAATAAACGTTCTAAAGAAAATATATGAGATAGGTATCACACGAGAGATGAAGCTCATAAATACAACAACGACTGTAGAGCAGTTTGAAGAGGGACTGAGTCTAGAGGAAAAAATAGTTCTAAGATATTTTTTGTCTCCAAACTATGTCTATGATGCAGAAGCCACAAAAAAACTCATAGAGGAAAAAGTAGCTCAAATAGATGATGTAATAGTAGAGGTAAAGGGTGGTAGTGTAATAGCCAAAAAAGGTGAAATACTAACAGAGTCTCAGGTGAGTGCACTCAGGGAATATGGTCTTTACAGCGGAGAAAGAAATGCTTTTTTTATAATGGCAAATATAATTTATTTAGGAATACTGTCTATAGTCTTTTATTATGTTGCTAAAAGATATCTAAAAACTGAAATTATTAACAAAAATAAGTTTAGAAGCACATTTCTTATAATAGCTTTTACGTTTTTATCTTTAAGATTTATAAAATCAAATTTTTTGTATCTTCTTCCATTAGATACAGTATTTTTTCTTTTGGGAATACTCGTAGATACTAAATTTGCAGCTGTAATGGGTGCCTTTGTCCTACTGTATTCAATGCCTATGGTAGATTTTGACCTAGTCTTTTTTGTAACTTACAGTGTGGCATTTTTGCTATCAACCTACCTAATAAATAACATAAAAAATAGGACTACTCTCATAAATGCAGGGGTACAACTAGGTGTGACAAAACTTCTTTTGGAAATTTTGGTAAATATGTTTTTAAGAGAGGAAGCGGTATATACCCTTATCAAAGGAGGTGAAATGCTTCTCTCTGGTATTTTTTCAGGTATGCTGACGATAGCACTTCTCCCGTATTTTGAGAGGACATTCAATATATTAACACCGTTTAAGCTTATAGAATTGGGGGATCTTTCCCATCCTCTGCTAAGAGAGCTATCTGTAAATGCCCCGGGAACCTTTCACCACTCTATGCTCGTTGCTACCCTTTCAGAGAATGCAGCAGAGGCAATAGGTGCAAATGCCATATTTACAAGGGTGGCTTCATACTACCATGATATAGGTAAGATGAAGAGGCCAAATTTTTATGTGGAAAATCAGCAGGGTGGGACAAACCCTCATACAAAACTTACTCCATCAATGAGTAACCTTATAATAACCTCTCATACTCGTGACGGGGTGGAGATGGCGAAAGAGTATGGGATTCCAAGGGAGATAAGAGATATTATGGTGGAACATCAGGGAACGACCCTGCTGGCTTATTTTTACAATAAAGCCAAAAAAGGAAATCCAACTGTGCAGGAGGAGGACTTTAGATACTCAGGTCCAAAGCCTAGGACAAAGGAATCTGCCATAATAATGCTAGCAGATTCTATAGAAGCTGCGGTGAGGTCTCTAGACGAGAAAACACCCATAACCATAGAAAAGATGATAAGAAAAATAATAAGCGGTAAGATAGAGGATAACCAGCTTTCTGAGGCAAACCTTACATTTAAAGAGATAGAGATTATCATAAAAACCTTTACCAAGGTGCTTATGGGTATCCATCATGTAAGGATAAAATATCCAGGTCAAAAATAGAAGGATGGGATCAGTCCCATCTTTCTTAATTTTCTTTTGATATTGAAAGTTTTTTTAAGAAAATTTGGTATAATCCAAATATAAAAAAAATGAGGTGAAAGGAAGTAAAAATGGAATTAGTGCTTGAAATTGGAAACGAGACAGAAGGTTATGAAAAAAAGATAGATATTGAAAAAGTGGAAGAGTATATAAAGATGCTCTTAGTAGAGGAGTATCCCGAGGCCCAAAAGCCTGTATATGTATCGATTCTTTTGACAAATAATGAGAATATACAAATAGTAAATAGAGAATATAGAGGAAAAGACTCACCTACTGATGTGATATCTTTTGCCTATCATGAGACGGAGTTTGAGATAGGGCCCTACGACACTTTAGGTGATATTATTATATCTTTAGAGAGGGTAGAGGAGCAGGCTGGAGATTACGGACATAATTTTAAAAGGGAATTCTATTATGTTCTGACTCATGGGATACTGCATTTATTGGGATATGATCACATAGAAGATGAAGATAAGGCTGTTATGAGGAAGAAAGAGGAAGAAATTTTAAAAAGGTGTGGTTACACAAGAAACTAAGGAGTGGTTTTATGCCTGACAAGAAGGAAACACATACTATAAGGGAAAGTTTTAATTTTGCTATAGAGGGTGTAGTAGAAGCAATCAAGACTGAAAAACATATGAGGTTTCATGTGTGGGCAACTTTTATGGTGATAATCCTCTCATTTATGTACGGGGTAACAAAGTCGGAATTTATAATTCTTGCCATAACAATTTCATTGGTATGGATAACAGAACTTATAAATACTGCTGTTGAAAGTTCTATAGATATTGTATGCAAATCTTATCATCCACTTGCCAAAAATGCAAAGGATATGGCTGCAGGAGCAGTTCTAGTTGCTGCAATGAACTCATTGATTGTAGGTTATGTTATATTTGACGAAAAATTAGATATTATTTTCAGACAAACTTTTGAATTTTTAAGAAATTCTCATAAACATGTTGTTTCTATAATTTTTGTTATAGTTATTGTGGCGGTAATATGGGTCAAGTCTTATCATAAGGAAGGTACTCCTTTAAAGGGTGGGATGCCAAGCGGTCACAGTGCCTTAGCAGCCTCTATATGGGTAAATATATTTTTTTTAACAGAAAACATAAAAGTATTTTTACTCACCTTTTTCCTTATGCTGATGGTAATGCAGTCTAGAATAGAAGGGAAGATTCATACTCCTCTCGAAACTATTTATGGTGCTCTTTTAGGAGGGGGATTAACTTATTTTTTACTTGTTGTCCTTAAAGTTTAGGAGGAGTGTCTATGAATACAGCTATGGAATTTTTATTGTTGAGTATGCTTTCATACGGTGATTTTTCAGAAGAGGACTATGGGAAAACCCTAGAAGAGCTTCTTTTTGGAGATGAAGAGTCTAGAGAAAGAATAGTAAATAATGAGGGGATACTACTTACCAAGGATAATTATTATCTTTTATTTGATTATTTTAAGGAATTTCTGAGGGAGTGGGAGATATTTCATGTTGATAACAGAACGGTAATAGGAAAGAATTTTTATTCAAAAGCCTCAGGGTTTTATGCAGTCACCTTTAGGAAGAAGAATAAATTTGTCATCTCCTTTAGGGGAAGTGAGACCTACCCAGTAGAAGATGCCTACAGGGACTTTATAGAGACTGACCTACTAATAGGTATGGGTAAACGACCAAAGCAGTTTGAAGATGGTCTAGATGTCTATGAGAGAATTGCTAAATCAGATGAAGTGGAGATTGAAAATATATCCATAACAGGGCATTCCCTAGGCGGTGGGATAGCGCAATTTGTGGCTATAATGGCAGATAAGAAAGGTTATACAATCCCCTATACCTGTACATGGAATGCTGTTGGAATAAATAAGAGCGGAATTATAGGGATAGATGATTTTATAGATTTTGAAGAGATACTTGGACGGATATATCCCTTTAGTGAGAGGGAAATGGGATATTTGGTCCAGATGAGGGATCTTTTTATGGGATTTTTATTTAGAGAGCTAAAAAAAATGGGGCACATAAAAGACAGAGAGAGCGTAAAGCTAAAAGAGGATGAAGTTGTGGAATTTAACATAACAGATGCCTTCATAGATGACTTTATAAAATATATAAAATTCGATAAATATATGATAAGTTTTGATATGAATACCAGGAGGAATCTTTTCAGAGACCACAATTTTGTAAAAAAACTTTTTCAAATTCCGGAATTTTCAAAGTGGCTTTTAGAAGCCAAGTCATTTATTTCAAAACTGAAAGAAAATAAGGCTTATGAAGATGTTATAGTTAATTTCTGTCACTCTAAAGATATGACCACATCACTTTTTAAACACATAGGAAGTGTGTATTTAGTAGACCAGGATTTTATAAAAAAGGATGTAAAAAGAAGAAGTTTTTTTAAAAACTTTTTTATTCTTAAAAAATATGTGAAAGAGTACCATTTTGAAGATGTATTTTTACCTTTTATCATCACAGAGGGAGAAAGAAGGGGGAGATTTTCAAACAATCTGAATATTGACTTTATAGCAAGCTCTGTAAGAAAACTTATTTACCTTGAAGACTATGTGGAAAATGATCTACTTGTTAAATATTATAGCCTGGAAAAGTCAGAGGGTGACGAAGAAAAAGTAAGGGGATTTATTTTTAATGGTATAAAAAATTCAAAAGATGAGCTTATATATAAAGAGCAGCTCCTCGTCTCTGTAGAAAAACTAGAAAAGGCAGAAATAAAGGTGCTGTGGGATAAGGTCATTGAAAAAATGGTCAGCCCCTACAAACCCAAAGATATATATGATACAGCCATATACTCTTAATTTGTATGCGGCTTTTATGTTGTTAGGACTTCGTTACAATGTTTGGTTTTTAAAAAGTTAATTTATATAACTTTGAATGGGGGGTAAGAATACCATCCTATGTAAAATCACTGTTAATTTTTATACAAAGTTGATATAATTAATCTAAAAGCTCAAAGGATGAATTAAATATGAATTTTTTTAAAAAATTTTTTACGTATTTTTTAATTTCATTTTCTATTTTTTCACAGGAAGCCTATATAGCCAGTTTTAACTCACTCCATCTAGGTTGGGATAAGAACAAGGATTATAAAAGTATTTCTGAATTCCTATCTCTTTTTGATCTCATAGGTCTTCAGGAAGTCATGAAAAAAGACGGAGTAAAAAAACTCACTGGAGAGCTAGAGAGAACCACAGGAGAAAAATGGAAATATCTTATATCTGACCACAGCGTTGGGACAGAAAAATATAGAGAGTATTATGCCTATATATGGAGAGATAAAAAAGTAAAACTTGTGAATAAAAACAGAGGTTTTTATAAGCCAAATGCTGGTACGAACGGTGAAAAAGAGTATATGAGGGATCCATATGGGGCAGACTTTAAAATAGGAGAGTTTGATTTTACCTATGTTTTATGCCACGTGGTCTATGGAGACAGTGTCAGAGAAAGAAGGGCAGAGGCGTATCTTTTAGATAAGGTTTATAAATATTTTCAGGACTTAGATATAAATGAGCAGGATATTCTTATAGGGGGCGATTTTAACCTTCCTGCCTATGATGATTCTTTTAGACGGCTTTTTTCTCACGAGGATCAAATATTTTACGGTATAGACCCGATAAATAAAACGACAATAGGGAAAAGCGGACTTTCAAACTCATATGATAATATTTTTTACTCATACAGATATACCAAGGAGTTTACAGGTAATAGCGGAATTTTAGATTTTACAAAGGGGAATTATAGCGAGGTGAGAAAAAGTATTTCTGATCATCTTCCTGTATTTATAGAGGTGGACACTTCAGAAGATGATGATTGATACTATAACTATGAAGAGAGCATTTGTTTTTTTAAACGGAGAACTTTCAGAAAACATGGAATTTTATCAACAGTTCCTAAAAAAAAATGGTGATATATACTGTGCAGACGGCGGAGCTATGCATACATACAGACTTGGGAAAGTCCCTGTTGAAATAATAGGGGATATGGATTCTGTCTCGGAAGAGGTGCTAAAACACTATGAAAACAACGGAACTCTTATAAGAAGGTTCTCAAAGGAAAAAGATTTTACAGATGGAGAAATAATCCTAGAATATTTGAATTCTAAAAGTTATGATGAGATAATTATTTTTGCAGCATTAGGAGGTAGAACTGACCATATGCTCACAAATTTGAACCTGATATTTAAATATAAAAAGGCTAGGTTTATATCTGAAAAAGAAGAAATTTTTTCTATAGACAGATATTTTAAATTTGAAAATAAAAAGGGAAGTGAGGTATCTTTCATCCCTTTTTCCAACGAGGTGGGACCTCTGACACTGAAGGGATTTAAATTTCCGTTGAATAAACATAGGTTGAAAAGAGGGTCATCAATTTGTATGAGTAATATAATAATAGAAAATACAGCAGAAGTAAATTTTGAAAATGGGGCTCTCCTCTGTATAGTTCAAAAATAAAGGAAAATAAACTTTATCCCGTATAAGTTTTTTAAGAAGTGTTAATACCTTATAAAGGGGGGATTGGTATGGCAACAATTATTATTTTATTTGTGGTTTCCCTGTTTATTATCGTGCTCTATATAGCTGCTTTATTGATCTTTACTCCTTATGAAGATGACGACAAATATCTTCTGAAAATAATGGAGGTTGGATTTAGGTTTCACGACCATGCAGTTGAAAAGAAAGGTACGTTCAAAAATCTAGAAGAATCCATGGCAATATTTATGATACTTCTGAGCTATAACATATTAAAAGACAGAAAATTTGTTGATCATAAAAAGTAGAGGTTTGCAACCCTCTACTTTTTTTAATTGTTTAAAATTTGACCTCTTTTAATACTTTGTTCTCAAAGGAGATAACCTTAAAAGAATTTCCTTCAAATATACCGTATGAGTTTGGATGATTTTCTTTTGGAAATGTTACAGAACCTGGGTTTAAAATAAAGACACCATCATAAATTTCAGCCGAGGGTATATGTGTATGCCCGTGGACAAATACATCTCCTGGATCTAGGTTTGGGAGGGAATCTCTGTTATAGAGGTGGCCGTGGGTAACAAAGATACGTCGATTGTTCCAAAAGATGGTTGAAAAGTCAGCCATAATAGGAAAATCTAAAATCATTTGGTCTACTTCACTATCACAGTTTCCCCTCACTGCGATAATTTTATTTTTTAGCTTGTTTAAAAGTTTTGCGACAGCCTTTGGGTCATAAGAATTTGGTATAGGGTTTCTAGGACCATGGTAAAGAATATCACCTAAAATAAGGATCATGTCTGCATTTTCATTTTCATATGCTTTTAGAGAATTTTTCAAATATTCCAAGGAACCGTGAATATCTGAAATAACAAATAATTTCATAGAAACACTCCTTTTAATTTTTTAAAATAATAGCATTTTAAAGATACAGAGACAAGAGTTATCAAAAAATACTTGACAAAATGTGAAAAAACATAGTAGACTCCATAGGAAAGTTGGAAATAAAGGGAGGGCTTGAATTGAAAGAGGGAATAAAACTTATTCTTGAGAAAACTGTAAAAGCTGAAGAAACAGCTGCAAGAGTTGCATCAGGAGCATTAGATGTTTTTTCTACACCGATGTTAATCGCATTCATGGAAAACACAGCTTTTAATTTGGCTCAAAAACAACTGGAAGAGGGAGAGACTACAGTAGGTATCTCTGTAAATATAAAGCATTTGAAGGCTAACCTCGTGGGGGATATTCTAAAATGTGAAGCACTGCTTACCAAAACAGATGGAAAAAAGCTGTTTTTTAATGTTAAAGTTACCTATAAAGATGAAATAGTTGGCGAAGGGGAGCACATCCGTTATATTGTCGATGAAAAGAAGTTTATTGAAAGAATAAGGGGATAGATGCTTTTTTGAAAGAGACAACTGTCTCTTTTTTTTTGAAAAAATTAATTAAAAAATTTATATATTGAGTATATTCAGAAATGAAAAATCCAAGGAGGGAAAAATGACTACATTGGGAACAAAAACAAAATATATCTTGGGGCTGCAGCACGTACTCGCTATGTTTGGAGCGACTGTACTGGTACCTTTTTTGACAGGGTTAAATCCTTCAATTGCACTTTTAACAGCAGGAGCCGGAACTTTATTATTCCACTATTGTACTAAGAAGATAGTACCTGTATTCCTAGGTTCTTCATTTGCATTCATAGGAGCGATATCCCTTGTTTTGAAGGAAGAGGGTATAGGAGTTGTAAAGGCTGGTGTAATAGGAGCCGGTCTAGTCTATATAACAATGGCGTTTATAATAAAAACCTACGGAGTAGAGAGAGTAAATTCATTTTTTCCTGCTATAGTTACAGGACCTACTATAATGGTAATAGGGCTGAGACTTAGTCCTGTCGCCCTTGGAATGATAGGATATTCAAATGGACACTTTGATATAAAAGGACTAACTATAGCTCTGATAGTTGTAATCTCTATGATAGGAATATCTGTTTTAGAAAAGTCTTTTTTTAGACTAGTTCCGATACTTATATCTGTCACTTTGGGTTATTTAGCCTCTATACCAGCAGGACTTGTTAACTTTGAGCCTATAAAAAACGCAGGTTGGATTGGTTTCTCTCCTGAAGCTCTACACGACCTAACTGCTATCCCTGAGTTTTCAATGACTGGGCTCCTAGCTATAGCTCCTATAGCAATGGTTGTATTTATAGAACATATTGGAGATATCACAACAAACGGTGCAGTTGTAGGAAAGGATTTCTTTAAAGAACCTGGAATCCACAGGACAATGCTAGGGGACGGTGTTGCAACTTTGTTTGCAGGTTTTTTAGGGGGGCCCGCAAACACAACTTATGGTGAAAATACAGGGGTATTGGCAGTAACTAAAGTTTATGATCCTTCAGTACTGAGAATAGCAGCTGGTTATGCAATAGTGCTGAGTTTCATAGGTAAATTTGGAGCCATTCTTCAGACTATCCCCACACCTGTTATGGGAGGGGTATCACTAATACTCTTTGGAATGATAGCCTCTGTAGGAGTAAGGACTCTTATAGAAGCTGAGCTTGATTTTGGACACTCAAGAAATCTAATAATTGCTTCCCTTATATTTGTTTTAGGTATAGCTATAGACAACGTTGTTTTATGGAAAACAGTATCACTTTCCGGACTGGCAATAGCTGCTTTCACAGGTGTTGTGCTAAATAAGATTTTACCAAAAGATATTTAAATAAAAAAATCCAGTCTCGAAACTGGATTTTTTTATTGAGACAGCAAAAATTTAATTTATCCTTTCTCGCATTTTAGAGAAGTTAAAATTAAAAAAGTTTATTTTTTTTAGAGAATAGTATATAATTTGAAAGCTGTTAATAAATAGGGTTCTTTATAAGGTCCAATATAAAAATTTTTACACTATTTTTACATTGGGTTTATATATTTTTTACATTGGCAGGATATACTTTAACAGTATTTTAAAATAGCATTAACAAGAGGACTAGGAGGAAAGATGATAATTGATATTTTATTTAAGGTTTTAGGAGGGTTAGGAATTTTCCTTTATGGTATGGAACACATGTCTGGAGGAATGCAAAAACTAGCCGGGGATAAACTGAAGAAAACTTTGGCGGTACTTACAAAAAACAGATTCATGGCTATCATAATGGGTATCTTCGTTACAGGAATGGTGCAGTCGTCATCGGTAAGTACGGTTATGACAATCGGATTTGTAAACGCACAGTTAATGAATTTACAGCAGGCACTTGGAGTAATTCTAGGTGCAAATATAGGTACAACAATAACTGGATGGATACTTGTGCTTAAAATCGGTAAATACGGACTTCCTATGGCAGGTATAGCTGTTATAATCAGTATGTTTGTAAAAAGTGACAGAGCCAAAACAAGAGCCCTTACGGCAATGGGACTTGGAATGATATTCTTTGGACTTGAACTGATGAGCCAAGGATTTAAGCCTCTAAGAACTATGCCTGAATTCATAGAGATGTTCCACAGATTTAATGCAGACAGTTATACAGGTGTTCTTTTAGCAGCCTGTGTAGGAGCCCTTATGACGGCGATAGTACAGTCTTCATCGGCGACTCTAGGTATAACAATAACTCTCGCTGTACAAGGACTTATTGATTATCAAACAGCTGTGGCACTTGTGCTAGGAGAAAACGTAGGAACAACTATAACTGCATGCCTAGCATCAATAGGGGCTAGAGCAAATGCAAAGAGAGCGGCATATGCACATACGATTATAAATATAGCAGGGGTAATATGGGCCACATCCATATTTGGACTTTACATAAAATTCCTTCATAATTTTGCAAACCCAGAGACAGACATTACGAGGTTTATAGCTACTGCCCACACAATGTTTAACGTGTCTAACGTAATTCTCTTTACCCCTTTAATCGGTTTTGTGGCTAATTTCCTTATGAAAGTGGTAAAAGATGATGAAGAAAAGGTAAAATCTGTGACACATTTAGACATACGTATGGTCGATACTCCTACACTTGTAATAGATCAAACTAAAAAAGAGATTCTAGTTATGGCAGACGACATAAAAACTATGCTGGCAGGCCTAGATTCTGCTTTACAAGATAGTACTCAGATTAAAAAAACGGTAGAAGAACAGAGTGCTTTAGAAGAGAAACTGGATATTGTACAGAAGGAAGTTTCAGATGTAAACTTTATAATTCTTAATCATGAATTAGAGAAAAAATATGTAGACGAAACACGAGTTAATCTAGAAGTATGCGATGAATATGAGACAATAAGCGACTACTCTTTGAGGATTGCAAAGACTCTTAACAAACTAAGTGAAAATGATATATTGCTTAATGAAACTAAGGTAAATGATCTTAAAAAAGTCCACGATAAAGTAGCTGATTTCTTTGTATTTGCAAATGAAGCCTATAAGTCAAATGATAAAGAAACTCTTATAGAGGCTATGAGAAAAGCTACAGATATAAAAAATGAGTATAAAAAAGCTAGAAATGATCACATGGAAAGAGTAGGGGAAAATAAAATGCCTGCAATGCTAAGTACAGGGTACATGGATATACTTAACCACTACAGAAGAATGAGGGACCACATATTACATATAGTTGAAGCTTTGACAGTATAGAGGGGGTGAATCCCCCTCTTTCTATTTTTTCAAGGTAGTGTATTTTTTTCGAAAATATGTTATAATGAAATGCTAAATAAATTATTTAAATGAAAAGGAAGTGACTAATGGAAAAATTAAAAGAATTTAAAGCACTTGGTCTGAGTGAAAAGACTCTAATACCATTGCTAGAAAAAGGTTTTGAAAAGCCGAGTCCAATTCAGGCTTTGACAATACCTGTATTACTAAACGGGAATAAAGATATTATCGGTCAGGCTCAAACAGGAACCGGTAAAACAGCTGCGTTCTCCCTGCCGATTCTTGAAAAAATAGAGAAAAGTACAGGTTCCATACAGGCGATAGTTCTAGCACCTACAAGGGAACTGGCAGTTCAAGTAGCGGAAGAGATGAATTCGCTATCTCACGGAAGAAACTTAAGAATCGCTCCAGTTTATGGTGGACAATCTATAGAGTTTCAAATCAAACAACTAAGAAGAGGAATAGATGTAGTTGTAGGTACTCCAGGAAGAGTAATAGATCTGATGAACAGAAAGATCCTGAAACTAGACCAAATAGACTACTTTATACTAGACGAAGCTGATGAGATGCTAAACATGGGGTTCCTAGAAGATATAGAATTGATTCTTCAGAATACCAACAAAAATAAGAGAATGCTGTTTTTCTCTGCAACTATGCCTAAAGAGATTCTGAGAATTGCTCAGAGATACATGGGAGATCATGAAATACTTGCAGTAAAGAAAACGGAACTTACTACAAACCTTACGGATCAAATCTATTTTGAAGTTAAAGAAAAAGATAAGTTTGAAGCTTTATGCAGAATCATAGACTTAGAACTTGATTTTTACGGAATAGTTTTTTGTAGAACAAAAAATGACGTTAACGTTCTTGTGGGTAAACTGCAAGACAGGGGATATGACGCAGAGGGACTTCACGGAGATATCTCTCAAAATCACAGAGAGGTAACTCTTAAAAGATTCAAGGACAAAAAAATAAACATTCTAATAGCTACAGACGTAGCTGCTAGAGGAATAGACGTAAATGACCTGAGCCATGTAATAAACTATGCTATACCACAAGATCCTGAAAGCTATGTTCACAGAATCGGAAGAACAGGACGTGCTGGAAAAGAAGGAACAGCAATTACATTTATCACTCCATCTGAATACAGAAAAATACTTCAGATACAAAAAGTTGTAAATACAGAGATAAGAAAAGAAAAAGTTCCTGGAGTAAAAGAAGTAATTCAGGCTAAGAAAAACAGAATGCGTGAAGAGCTTAATGAAATTCTTGATGAAAGAAAATACGAAGGATTCCAAGAGATGGCCGAAGAGCTACTTGAAGGGGAAAGTCCTGTAGACGTAATTGCAGCTCTTTTAACACACTCTTACCAAGATTTGTTAGACGAAGGTAATTACAGAGAGATAGATAATGTACAGGTTGACAAGACTGGTAAATCTAGATTGTTTATAGCTCTTGGGAAAAAAGACAATATAACAGCTAAAAAGATCGTTGATATGATCAAAAAGAAAACAACGATTTCTGAACAGAAAATAAAGAAAGTAGAAGTTTACGAAAACTTTTCATTTATGACTGTTCCTTTTATGGAAGCTGAAGAGATCCTTGAAACTTTCAAAAAAGAGAGAAAAGGAAGAAAACCGCTAGTTGAAAAAGCAAAAGTAAGAAAATAAGCAGATGAAGGGAGTAGAGATACTCCCTTTACTGTATAAAGGAGTTTTCATGAAAAAACTATGGTTAAACTGGGTAGTATTTACTTTCCTCAGTGTGATTGTTTTTTTATTTTGGGGGATAAATTTTAATAAAAAAAATTATAATCAAATTTTAGAGATTGATAAAAAGCTTCCGCTGAAAAAATCCCTTGAGGCCCTTCCAATATCAGAAAACATTTTGTTCAAAATATATGTCAAGATAAGAAAAGGCGGAAGGGATATAAAAGCTGGGTATTATGAACTTAGTGGAGATTATAGTATAAAGGATATAATAGACCTTTTAGAAAATGGGGAATATAAAATGGTTAAGTTTACAATACCAGAGGGATATTCACATGAAGAGATTGTAAGCTCCTTGGAAAAAAATAAACTTATAGACAGGGAAAATTTAAAAAAAGTTTTAAGAGAAAAAGATTTTTATTACCCTACACCAGATGGTAATTTTGAAGGTTATTTTTACCCTGAGACCTATTTCATTCCTGAGGGGTCTAGTGAAAGTGATATAGTCGATATTTTCTTGGGAGAGTTTTTAAAAAAATTCCCCAAAGAGAGATATACAAATAAGGAAGAGTTTTATAAAATGCTTATTCTTGCTTCTATAATAGAGAGAGAAGCTCAGGTGGGAGATGAAAAGAGACTGATATCTTCCGTTTTTCATAACAGGCTTAAGATAGGTATGAACCTTGCTTCAGATGCTACAGTGAATTATCTCTATGATTATTCTAAGAGAAAGATGTACTACAAGGACTTAGAGATAGATTCACCTTATAACACTTATAAGTACAAGGGTCTGCCGCCGGCTCCTATATGCAACCCTGATTATCTATCTATAGAGGCTGCATTCAACCCCTTTGATACAGAATATCTGTTTTTTGTGGCAATAGGAGACGGAAGCCATTATTTCAGCAGAACCTATGAAGAACATATGAAATTTCAAAAAGATAAAGAGAAGAAGAGGTAATTTATGAATAAAATACTTTTGGTTGGTATAAATAGCCAATATGTACATACTAATTTGGCTGTTAGATACATAAAAAATTATGTTGAAAATTACAGTTCTATGAAATTAGATATTTATGAGAGCAGTATAAACAATCAACTCTCTGCCATTTTAATGGATATTTTTGAAAAAAATCCAGAAAAGGTAATATTTTCAACTTACATATGGAATAAAGAGTATGTCTTCAAGCTGGTAAAAGAAATAAAAAAGATTATGCCGAGCATATCTATAATATTAGGTGGACCAGAGGTTAGCTACCAGACGGCTGAGATAATGAATGAAAACCCAGAGATAGATTTTATAATCTCAGGGGAAGGGGAAAGAACTACCCTCAAGTTTCTCAGTAATGGTATAGAGGGTACAAAGGGTGTCTTTTATAGAAAGGATGGCCAGATAAAATTTAACGGTTACCAACTTCCCATTGAGAATTTGGATGAAATACCTTTCCCATATTCAGTTGAAGAGCTTAAAAATTCTAAAAACAAAATATTATATTATGAATCTTCAAGAGGATGCCCCTTTGAGTGCTCCTACTGTATGTCATCTATAGATAAAAGTGTACGTTACTTTTCTTTAGATAGGGTAAAAGAGGATTTAAAAAGGTTTCTTCAGGAGGGGATCACCCTCATAAAATTTGTTGATAGAACTTTCAACATAGATAAAAGAAGATATATGGATTTATGGAACTTTCTTTTGGAAAATTACAGGAAAGATATAACTTTTCATTTTGAAATAAGTGGAGATCTATTCGATGAAGAGACGATCTCTTTTTTGGAAAAAATCCCAAAAGATTTTTTCCAGTTTGAGATAGGGGTACAAACAATAAATGAAAAAACTATGAAGGCTATAAAAAGAGAAAACAATCTGACAAAACTTAGAAACAATGTTTTGAAAATAAAAGACAATATACACCTTCATCTAGATCTGATAGCTGGGTTGCCATATGAAGATTACAATACATTCAAAGATTCCTTTGACTATGTGTACGGACTTAAGCCTGAAATGATTCAATTAGGTTTTTTGAAGATACTTAAAGGTACGCTTATATTTGGACAGGTGGAAACTTATTCGTATAAATTTTTGGATTTTCCACCATATGAGGTTCTTTCTAATGAGTTTATAAGTTACGAGGAAATAGCTGAACTGAAAAAAATAGAAACGGTTTTGGACTACTATTACAATTCAGAAAATTATCCTAAAAGTATAGAATATATTTTGAAAAAGAACTATGAGAGAGCTTTTGATTTTTATGAAGACATAGCCAGATATTATGACAGTTGTGGATACTTTAAAGTTTCTCACAAACAGGTTTCGATTTTTAATCACCTGTATGAATTTTACCTTTATAAGAGTTTTTCAGACATAAAAATATTTACAGAATATCTGAAATATGACTATTTAACCCTTGGAAAGCCAGGAAACTACCCATACTGGATAAAATCATCAAAAGACAAGGAAAAATATAATGATATATTAAAGGGGATGGATTTTAAATCAATTCGTGAAGGACATAATCGGACAGAGTATGAGAAATTTGAATATAATGTAATCTCTGACATGGATGGAGAGGTTGAGATACTTTTTATTTATAATGGAAAAGAGACGAAAATTCGGGAGTATTAATTATGAGAAAAATAATTATATTGACTGTAATTATATTGTTAAAAAGTCTAAGTTTTTCTTTTGGAAGCTTTATTCAGGAGGATCTTAGGGTAGCTCTCAATAAATTTTGCGGGGAAAAAATTTTTTTCAAGGCTCAAAAGGGCTCCCTTTTTGTAGAGATTGGCGATGGATTAGATAAGGTGATTGTTGAGGTGCCTCATGGACAGGTAAAAACTGTGACAATAAAAAACGATAGGCTTTTTTTTGAAGAAAAATGTTCTGATGTTATAAGGGTCTATCAGGGAAATTTTGACTCTGTTTTTTCTTTAAGTAGAGATGGGAATAAATTTAACTCATATAGGGGAGATCTGGAATTTATACCCTATAAAAATAAAATAATGCCTGTAAATAGTGTACAATCCGAAGAATATCTCTATTCGGTCGTACCCTCTGAAATAGGGGGTTATTTCCCAGAGGAGGCTATAAAAGCACAGATTTTAGCAGCCAGAACATACCTTTATCACAATATTCAAAATTATAAATATAAAGAGTTTGACCTCATGGATAACGTCAACTCTCAGATGTATCTTGGTAAGGTAAGAGAGAATACTAAGATAAATAAACTGGTAGACAGTACTGTAGGAGAGATAATAGTCTTTAACGGTGAACCAATAAATGCATTGTATCACTCTACTAGCGGTGGGATCACAGCTAACAATGAAGATGTGTGGGGCGGAGAACCTGTAGCATACCTGAGAAGTAGAGACGATAGTAATAACGAGGAAAAGTCCCCTAGAAAAAACTGGATCACCTCCATAACAAAAACTGAACTTTATGAAAATACAGGTTTTTTTGTAGAAAAAATAGAAATTCTTTCTATAAATAACAGAAGAGTAATAAGTTTAGAGCTTATAGGTGAAGATAAGAAAACTGTTAGTGGCAATGAGTTTAGAAGAATGGTGGGTTATAATAAAATATATAGTACACAGTTTGAGATAGAGGATGATGGAGAAAAATTTGTCTTTTCAGGAAAGGGTTCTGGACACGGAGTCGGTATGAGCCAGTACGGAGCTTATGGTCTCGCTGCAAAGGGCAAAAAATATAGAGAAATAATATTTTACTATTACACTGGAGTAGAAATAAAAACGTTGAAAAATGGTTGAAATATGTTATAATTATTTTAAAATCTAAATTGCGGGGAAAAAGATGGAAGTTGTCAAAAGAGTCCGAGAATTTATGCTTAGAAATGATCTTATGGGATACGGCGAGAGAATTCTGATAGGATTTTCAGGAGGTCCGGACTCTGTTTTCCTTTTTGAAGTATTGATGGCCATAAAAGAGGAATTCAAGATAGAAATTGCCCTGGCTCATATCAACCACCTTTTGAGGGGAAAAGAGTCGGACGGTGATGAGGAATTCTGTAAGAGATTGGCTGAAAAACACGGGATTCAATGCTATGTCAAAAGAGCAGACATAAAAAAATATGCAAAAGAGCACGGAGTTGGAGACGAAGAAGCCGGAAGAGCCATGCGATATGATTTTTTTTATAAAATCTCAAAAGAGTGGCGAGCGGATAAGGTTGCACTTGCTCATAATAAAGATGACCAGATAGAGACTTTTCTTTTTAGACTGATGCGTGGGACCTCTCTCGAGGGTCTAGAGGGGATTCCTATAAGAAGAGATATATTTATAAGGCCTCTATCTGAAGTATACAAAAAGGAGATTTTGGAATATCTAGAGGGAAATAAAATAGAGTACAGAATTGATTCTAGTAATCTTGAAAATGTCTATACCAGAAACAGCATACGTCTCGACCTCATACCTATGATAGAGAGTAAGTACAATATTAATTTTAAGGAGAGGGTATTTTTACTTATAGGGGAGATAAAAGAGGCCAATAAAATTTTGAAAATAAATCTTTCAGACTATATAGAGGATGAAAAGTTAGATTTAATGAAACTTGAAAAACTTCAGGAATATCAAAAAAGAAAAGTAATCAATGATTTTTTAAAAATATACAAAATAGAAATTAGCAGAGAAAAATTAGAAAATATAATGGATATACTAGAAAAAGGTGGAAGCAAAAGGCTCTCCCTTGGTAAAAATATCGAGCTTAAAAAGGAATATGATAAAATTTCGGTAAATCCAAGGGAAACTGGTTCAAATAATGTAAATGTAGAAAAAGTGTTCTTGAAAATACCAGGAGAAGTCAAATACGGAAACTATAAAATAAAGGCCTTTAGGGATGTAAACAAAAGTATAGGTAAAAATGAATTTTGTACAAAACTTCAAGAAGGCTCTGAATTATTGATCAGAAGCAGAAAGTCTGGGGACAGAATGCAGCCTGTAGGAATGAATTCATTAAAAAAAATAAAGGATATTTTTATTAATGATAAAATCCCAAAAGAAACAAGAGAAGCTATTCCAATTTTAGTTTTGAAAGATGAAATAGTATGGATAGCCTCTGTAAGAGGTAGTGAAAAATTTAAATCAGAAAAAACAGCGAAAACAGTTGTAAAATTATCTGTAGAGGAGGACAACTTTAGTGAGTGAGAACAGAAATCAAGGTGATGATATGGAGAAAAAGAATGGTTTTGAAGAAAACCAAGACAATTTAGACAATGAAAAAAAGCAAGATGGGGAAAAAGATAAGCAGGAAAATCAAGAGGACGATGGTGTCTACAATGAGCTAGAAGAGAGAAAAAAAGAGCTCAAAGCCAAGCTAAAATATGGGATGAGAGGTAGAGGAAACCGTGAAACCGAGGACAATCAAAATCCCGATGGTGGTAATGGAAAAAATCCAAAACCAGGTAAGTTCAACTTTAAGAGCATAGTTATGCTTTTATTCATAGTGACGATCTTCATGTCAATACCTTCACTGATGACAGATACATCCCAAACAGGGAGCGAAGAAGTTAGTTATACAGAGTTTTTAGATTTATCTAGAAATGGGGCCTTCAAATCTGTACAAGAGAAAGAGGGTTATGTATATGCTGTGAAAAAAGACAGCGACGAAAAGGTTAATGCAAGAATGATATCCGACAGACTTGTTCAGGATGAAAATCTTGTAAGAGCTCTTGAAGACGGTGCAGCAAATGTAAAATCAGTTGAACCTGAAGGAGTCCCTTTCCTTGTAAATGTGTTCATATCTTGGTTCCCTATGCTTCTTCTTATAGGTATATGGATATTTATGCTGAATAAGATGAATAAGGGCAGCGGAGGAGGACCTCAGATATTCAACATGGGGAAATCTAGAGCAAAAGAGAATGGAGAACAGATATCAAATGTTACGTTTAAAGACGTGGCGGGTATAGAGGAGGCTAAGGTCGAATTAGAAGAAGTTGTTCAGTTCTTAAAAGAACCTGAGACATTTAAAAGAATAGGTGCCAAGATTCCAAAGGGAGTACTTCTGCTAGGAGCACCTGGAACAGGAAAAACCCTTCTTGCAAGAGCTGTGGCGGGAGAAGCTGGAGTTCCGTTTTTCAGCATATCGGGATCAGAATTTGTTGAAATGTTCGTAGGAGTAGGAGCTTCAAGGGTAAGAGATCTCTTTAATAAAGCTCGGAAAAATGCTCCGTGTATAATATTTATAGACGAGATCGACGCTGTAGGAAGAAAAAGAGGAGCAGGACAGGGTGGCGGAAATGACGAAAGAGAGCAGACTCTGAACCAGCTTCTTGTGGAAATGGATGGATTTAACAGTGAAGAAACTATTATTGTCTTAGCGGCTACAAATAGACCTGAGATATTAGATAAGGCTCTCATGAGACCGGGAAGATTTGATAGACAGGTAGTAGTTGACAGACCTGATATAACAGGTAGAGAAGCAATATTGAAAGTACATATAAAAGGTAAAAAACTCTCACCAGATGTAGATTTGCATATAATAGCCAGAAAAACTCCCGGATTTGTTGGGGCAGATCTTGCAAATATGCTGAACGAAGCGGCTATATTGGCGGCTCGTGCTGGTAGGGACACTATCACTATGGAGGATTTGGAAGAAGCGGCAGAAAAAGTTTCTATAGGTCCAGAGAGAAAATCTAGAGTAATAGTGGAAAAAGAGAAGATTATTGTAGCCTATCACGAAATAGGACATGCTCTTGTACAATGGGTGCTGCCTTATACAGAACCTGTACATAAAGTGTCAACAATACCGAGAGGAATGGCTGCATTAGGTTATACGATGACTCTTCCTGCAGAGGACAGGTATCTGAAGTCCAAAAATGAATACCTTTCTGAGATCAGAACCCTTTTAGGAGGAAGAGCAGCAGAAGAGGTTGTTTTTGGGGACATAACTACAGGAGCGAGTAACGACATAGAGAGAGCTACGGCGATAGCTCATGCTATGGTTACAAAATTTGGTATGAGTGAAAAATTTGGACCGATATTACTGGATAACACAAATGAAGGCGATCTCTTCATGCAGAAACACTACAGTGAAACTACGGGTAAAGATGTAGATGACGAGATAAGAATTCTTATAACAGATGCTTATGAAGATTCTAAGAAGATATTGAGAGAGAACTATGAGAAGCTTGAAAAAGTTACTAGGGCTCTTTTAGATAGAGAAACAATATCTGGTTTAGAACTTGATATTTTGATGAAGGGCGGGGAGTTAGGACCTCTGAAATCAGTAATTCCTAAAAAAGCTGAAGAAAAGAAAGATGAAGAGACTAAAATCGAAGAGAATGCAAAAGAAGGAAATACTACTGAAGATAGTGGACTAGATGAAAACTCTGAAACAGAAAATGTAGAGGATGATTCTGTAAAATAAAAATAGGAGCATTGCTCCTATTTTTATTTTTGATTGAAGTTAAAAAGAGATTAAAGACAGGTTATTTTATAATCAAAGTGCGGTAAAAATGTTGATATACTTAGAATCATTTTTTGCAATAGATGAGAGAGTATCCATTTTATTGATAATGACAGAAAAAAATTTACAAAAGGCAAATAATGTGATAAAATATTCTTAATTTGAGCTAGGTTATGCGTTTGCC
Source organism: uncultured Ilyobacter sp. (assembly GCF_963663625.1). NCBI lineage: Bacteria > Fusobacteriati > Fusobacteriota > Fusobacteriia > Fusobacteriales > Fusobacteriaceae > Ilyobacter > uncultured Ilyobacter sp. Next base: position 626,238 of record NZ_OY760437.1, read on the forward strand.
AACGCTTCACTTGGCTTAGATAATAAATATTTGGGAGGAAATACAAATGGCAATGAAAACTAAAGCAGAATTAGTTAAAGAGTTTGGAAAATTTGAAGGGGATACAGGATCTACAGAGGTGCAAGTTGCTATCTTAACTGAGAGAATCAACCACTTAACTGATCACTTAAAAACACACAAGAAGGATCACCATTCAAGATTAGGTCTTTTAAAAATGGTAGGAAAAAGAAGAAGACTTCTTAACTACATGATGAAGAAAGATCTTGATGGTTACAGAGCTCTTATTGCAAAATTAGGAATAAGAAAATAATTTATGCGGGACAATTGTCCCGCATTTTTCTTATTTTGATTAGTTTTAAAAATTATTGGGCCGACTCAAAGTCCTCTTTTGGAGCTCCACAGAGAGGGCATACCCAATCTTCAGGAAGGTCTTCAAATTTTACACTTGGCTTTATACTGCCAGCCTCATCAACAATTGCAGGGTCATAAATGTAACCACAAGGTACACATCTCCATTTTTCCATTTCAAACCTCCTTGATATTTTTGTTATAAACAACTACATTTTAATATGATTTTAAATACACTTATCCTTTTTAAAAATTATTTTATAATGGAATTTATATAAACAAAAATTAATTTTTATAAAAGCTGGTGATAGTATAAAAGTTGGATAGAAAAATTTTTGATAAACTCAAAATTATTTTTGAGTGCTAAATTGTCTACTAAACCATCATAACACCATAAGTATATTTTTAGATCTGAAGAATCTTTTTTTCAGATTTTTGCTTATACATCTTTGTATCAGCAGAATCAATAAATTCATCAATATTTTTATTGTGATCGTAAGAGTTAATCCCATAGCTTATTCTTAGATCATAAGGCTTTTCACTAGTTTTGTTGTACTCACTCAGGTAAATATTTATTCTTAAAAATATATTTTCTGCATCTGAATGGTTGACGCCTAGAAAGGCCATAAAAAATTCATCCCCACCTAATCTAAATAATAAATCTTCCTCTCTAGAAAAGCTTTTAAGAATGGAAGCTATTTTTTTAATAAGTTCATCTCCATCATTGTGAGAAAAATTATCATTCACAAATTTTAATCCGTCTACATCTATAAAGCATCCTGTGAGGGGTTCATTTTTAAATTTTGATTTTTGAATCATAAGTTCTAGTTTCTCTATACCTGTATGTCTGTTGAATACCCCGGTCATTAAGTCATAACTAGCCTTATCAATTAATTTATTATTTATGGTTTCTATGGTATCTAAAAAAACATTGATATTTTTTTCAATAATGATATTTCATCATTTCCTGCAACTTCAAGCCTTCTACTTAAATCTTTTTTTTCTATTATTTCTTCAACTGAAATTTCAATTTTTTTGAGACGAGACAATATTAATTTTTCAATTCTAAATGAGATTATTAAAATCAAAACAATCAAATTTGTAAAAAACATCCATGCATATTTTTCTATGCTATCTTTTCCTAGTACAAGGATATCTGCATCTAAGCTATCTTTTAAAACTAAGCTCTTATTGCTAACAGATGGAATATAAAATTTATTATATACTTTATCTTGTGATATATTTACTTCAAAAGTGTTTTCTTCCAATGGTTTTATATGTAAAAATTCTAGTTGGGTTCCTAATTTGTTATTTAGGTCATCTAACTGAAACTCATATGCCATTATTATTCTTCCTATACTTTTTTTTAGTCCTAAAGAGTCTGTGATTGAATCTGAAGAAAAGATCATAACTTTATTTTCTTCATCTATATATATTCCTGATGAGTCATCAAAATCAAGCAGATTAAAAAGTAATTTTTCTGGCGGAACGATTCCTCTTTGATTTTTATGATCATAACCAGTACTGTAAATGGTTTTTCCGTCTAAATTAGTTATGTATAAGTAATCTATACCCAATGTTTCAATACTTTCTGACCCTAAATTTGATTTTATATATTTTTCATTTTTATTTTGTACAAACTCGTAAGTATCATCCCACATTCCCCAGTCGGAATTCAAAGTTTTTAGATTATCAGATAAACTCTTAAATTCATTTTTTATAGTGCTATAACGTGCTATTGAGCGTCTGAGTTCAAACTCTTTATAGTCTTTTTTTATATTTTCACTTATAAACCAAAAAAGTAAGAAAAATATAATGAAACTACTTAATGTGATAGAAATTATTATTTTTTTTCTCAAATATGACTCCTCCCTTAAAGTGTAAGTAGAACAACCCTCATCAGTTATTAAGTACAGTGATTATTTTTTATAAAATTTAAAAAAATTATTTAGATTTTAGAAAATATTTGTGAAAGTATTATTAAATTTTTAAAATAGTAAAGAAAATTATCGGATAATGTTATCTGTTAATATATATTTTACTATAATATTTTTAAAGTTTGCTAAAAAAATTAAATTTTTAATTTTTATAAACAAGTTGTTTCGTAAATTTATTTTTATAAGCATTTAACAATGCAAGTTTAATAAGCCATAGATTAATAGGGAATGGCATTGTTTCCATATAGTTTCAAACTAATTAATTCTGTTTGAATTTTATGAGGTATTTTCTAGTTAAACTACACCATAAATTAAAGAGAGCGAGATAAAAGAGTTAAGGCTCCCTGAAATTATTCAGAGAGCCATTTGCCTTTTTTTATTTTTTAGAAAAGAGATTTTTGATTTGTGTCGCTCAAACCGTCTATTGCATTGACTAATTTCAACTTTTCTACAACGGTCTGTGAAGTCTTTGTTCTTCTTTTAAGGTCTTCATAGGAGAGGAATTTTCCTATTTCCCTTTCTCTTGTTACATTTTCTACTACGGATCCTCCTAGACCGTTTAGGGCTACCAGAGGGATTCTTATTTTTCCATCCTCTATAGTGAACTTGAAGCCATCTGATTTATATATATCTATTCCTAAAAACCCAAATCCTCTGGCATGCATCTCCAAGATTATCTCACTAACTGCAAGCTGTGATTTTTGTCTAACATCAAGCTTAATTTCTTTAGAGAGCTCATCTATTTTTTCTTTAATACTATTTAGAGAAAGCATAAATTCTGAATCAAAATCATCTGCTTTTCTCGAAAGGTAAGCCGCATAAAATGCTAGTGGATAGTGTACTTTGAAGTAGGCAATCCTCATTGCCATGGTCACATAGGCAACGGCATGCCCCTTAGGGAACATATACTTTATTCTTCTACAGGATTCTATATACCAGTCAGGAACATCATGTTCTTTCATAAGTTTAGAATAGTCTCCCCATGCTTCTGCCTCTTTACTTGGACGCCCTTTTCTAACAAATTCCATAATTTTAAATGCAGTTCCTTTTTCGATGCCAGAATCGATAAGATAGTTCATAATATCGTCTCTAACGGATATGATTTCCGAAAGTGTAGCTTCTCCCTTACGGACAAACTCTTGTGCGTTATTTAGCCAAACATCCGTACCGTGAGAGAGCCCGGATATTCTTACAAGCTCTGCAAATGTAGTTGGCATAGTATCTAAAAGCATCTGTCTTACGAACTGGGTACCAAATTCTGGGACTCCGTATGTCCCAATAACTGAATTGATCTGTTCTGGAGTAACTCCTAAAGACTCAGTTCCTGAAAATATCTTTAAGGTTTCTGGGTCTGCTAGTGGGACATCGTATATATCAACTCCTGTGTATTCCTGAAGAAGTTTTATGGTGGTAGGATCATCATGGCCTAGAATATCTAATTTTACAAGCTGTTCATCCATTACGTGGTAATCAAAATGTGTTGTTATAGATTCATTTTTTTCATCATTGGCAGGCTTTTGTACCGGGCAGAACTCATATATGGAATGTCCTTGGGGAACTACTATCATTCCTCCTGGATGCTGTCCTGTGGTTTTCTTTGCACCCTCACATTTTTTTGCAAGTCTTATAATTTCAGCATTTCTAACAGAGAGATTATGCTCTTCAAAATACTTTTTTACATATCCATATGCATTTTTTTCAGCAAGGGTGGAGATTGTCCCCGCCTTAAATACATTTTCCTTGCCGAAAAGTCTTTCACAGTATCTGTGTACTTCAGATTGGTATTCCCCAGAGAAATTTAGGTCGATATCTGGAACTTTATCCCCGTTAAATCCCATAAAAACTTCAAAAGGAATAGCGTGTCCCTCTTTTTTGAGATTTTTTCCACACTTTGGACAGCTCTTATCAGGAAGGTCAACCCCTGCTCCTTCCTTGTCCATGAATTCAGAATACCTGCAGTCCTCATTAGAGCAGATATAATGAGGGTAAAGTGCATTAACCTCGGTAATGTCCATCATGAAGGCCACTAGAGAAGATCCTACAGATCCTCTTGAACCTACAAGGTAACCATTGTCTAGAGACTCTTTTACAAGCTTTTGAGCAGAAAGGTATAATACAGAGAATCCATTTCCAATAATTGCTTTCAATTCTCTTTCTAATCTCTGTTCTACTATCTCAGGAAGTGGATTTCCATAGATCTTATATGCCTTCTCATATGTCATCTCTTTTACTATTTTTTCAGAATCGTCTATTTTTGGAGGGTAAAATCCACTAGGTACTGGTTGAACATTTTCTATTTCATCAGCTATGGCGTTTGTGGATTCTACAACTATCTCTCTAGCTACACCTTCTCCTAAGTAAAAAAACTCTCTAAGCATCTCGTTGGTAGTTCTGAAGTAGAATTTGTTGTCTGAGTTATACTGATTTTCACGGAAAACTCCACCACTTCCATAGAGAAGTATACTTCTAACCCTGTGATCTTCTTCATCTAGATAATGGACATTTGAAGTTGCTGTTACCCTTTTACCTTTCAGTTTAGCCAGGTCATATAAAAATTTATTTGCCTTTTGAATATTATCAAGGGAACTTATTGTTCCAGTGCCCTCTTTTTCGTTAAGTTCGCTGTAACTTTCCCTCGGCTGAAGCTCTATGTAGTCGTAAAAATCAATTTTTTCATTAAGACAATCTAGGTTGTATCTAAAGTAAGCTGAAGCCAGTTCTCCTTCATTTGCAAAGTGCATACTCATAGGTCCTCCTATAATTATTCCTTCGCGATTTTCCTCTATAAGTGACCTTGGGATCCTAGGCTTTTTATTTCCGTAGTAATTAATATGAGCTTCTGATACCAACTTATATAGATTTTTAAGGCCTGTATTATTTTTTACCAGGAGTATTACGTTGCTGGTGTCCTGTTTTTTTATGTTTACAGGAAAGACACCGTCTAATTTATTTAGTTTGACTGCTCCCATCTCTATGAATTTTTCGAGAAAAATAGCAAACATGTGAGCAGTAGCCTGTGAGTCATCAACGGCTCTGTGGTGATTTTCAAGAGCTACCCCCAACTTCTTTGTAACAGACTTAAGTCCGTGCCCTCTTAGGTCAGGGAGAAGGTCTCTGGCCCACTGTAATGTGTCAATGACAGATGGTTTGTAATCTTTGATACCAATATATTTTTTAACATCTCTGGTTAAGAATCCTATATCGAACCGTGCATTGTGGGCGACTAAAGTAGCATCTCCTGCAAACTCTAAAAATTTAGGTAAAACAGCCTCTATAGAGGGCTCATTTTTAACCATATCATCTGTTATTCCTGTAAGTTCCTGTATTTTACCTGGGATACTCTTCCCTGGGTTAATAAGCTGAGAGTATTTGTCTACTATTCTCGTGCCCTTTAGTTTTATTGCACCAATCTCGATTATCTCATTTTCGTGGGAGTTGAGACCCATGGTTTCTAAGTCATACACCACATAGGTTTCCTCCTGAATGAGAACATCCTTGGGGTTTTCAACCATCGGACGGGTATCATCGACCATATATGCATCGCATCCGAAGATAACCTTGAGATCACTGCCCTTGGCAGCTTTGTAAACAAATGGAAATGCATGCACACTACCGTAATCTGTTACAGCTAAAGCTTTATGTCCGTATTTCAGAGCTCTTTTCACAAGGTCTTTTGCATCGATAGAACCGACCATCTCACTCATTTTTGTATGGGTGTGGAGTTCTACCATTTTTTCCTCTGCCCTGTCTTCCCTCTCAATTGTTTTTGACTCGATTATATTTATAGATCCCATCATGAGTATCTCTTCATCATTTGAATACTTATCCCGCTGTTTTTTTCCGTTTAATTTAACCCAGATGTTTTCTTTGATAGAAAGCTTGTCTGCTTCGGATTTTTCCATAAATTTTTTACAGGATATTGAATTTTCAAGATTTGTAATATTGAATGTAACTAGTATTTTTCCACTTTTAAGTTCTCTTCTCTCTATGGAAAAAAGCTGTCCCTCTAGAACACAGTTTTCACCGTCGTATATCTCTCCAAAAGCCTCAAAAGAGATGGTTTTGCCTTTTATAATTTTTCCTATGATCACATCCCTACTCTCTGATGTAGCAACAGGTGCAGCTTTTTTAACAGCAGCAGTAGATTTTAACTCTTCAGATACTATTTTCTTCTCAAGTTCTTTTTCGATTTTAATTATGGAATTATCCACTTCTTTAAGCTCTTTTGTAAAATCTCCAGACACAAGCCTTACTTCAAAATTTCTTATCCCGTATCTTTTTAGTCTGTGATTTAGCTTTTCATGAATATTGGATTCAATAAGAATGTCCACAGCCGTTTCATTCTTCAGTTCGATATCAATATGTTCATTTTGTATGCTTATTCTATAGAGATAGAGGAAAGATCGGGATATTGCATTTTTTCTTTTTATTTCCCGTATAATTCTTTCTATGATCTCTTTTAAATCATTTTTTGTGATCTCTTTATTTAAAAATTCCAATTCAAAATGAAGGTCTGCATCTTCACCGAATTTAGTAGCCAGAGCATTTTCAAGGATATCAAGTTCCTTTAGACTTGCTGTAGTTGATACCAGACAATTTAGCTCTATCTTTTTTTCCCTCTCATATACCACTATCTCTGTTATATCTATATTTTTTATCCCGATAGATTCAAAAATATTTCCACGGGGTTTTATTTTGACTTTGTTTTTATACACATCACATCATATCCTTTCATTAGAAAAAAGGAGCCCTTATGGCTCCCGTGTTTTAATTTTCTCCCAGCAGCCTGTCTAAAATAATTGAAACAGCTGATCTTACTGAAAGATGGTTATATTTTGTATTTCCTCTGATGGGCTCTAAAATATATTTAGACGAATTCATAACTTCCTCTGTCAGTCCCCATCCTGTACCAAAAAGCAGAAGGTATACATTGTCATCATCCATTATCTTTTGGGAAAGATCTCTGTATGAGATGGAGTTTGGATAAATCCTAGCTGATGTTGTTATTATCAGAGGTTTTTTTCCCTCTTCTTTTTCGATCAACTCAATGGTTTTTTCTATAGACTCACTCACACAGGTAGAGGAAAAAGCTTCCTCTCTGTCTTTGTTGTGATTGGCACCGAAACCGTCCTGCCAGTAGCCTAATATCCTATTTGTAAGTTCTTTTTGGGCATCTAAAGGAACAATTATATGATAACCCTTTACATCATAGGTCTTGCATGTTCTTGATATATCGTGTATATCAAAATTTGTAACAGAAGTACATACAACCTCTGATCTTTTATTATAAACTGGATAGTGGACCAATCCTAAATATATTTTCTCTCTCATTATCTCTCCTTACTTGATTTTTTCAAGTTGTGTTAAGTAAATCTCTATATCGTCAGTGTATATTTTTTTAGTTTTTGAAAGATATGCTATATTATCCTCTGACATTTTTCTAGCTATTCTGGCGGGATTTCCCACCACAAGGTCTCCCTCTTCTATTTTCAGTTTAGGACCGACCACAGATCCTGCAGCTACAAGGCAGTTTTTAGGGATAACAACTTTGTTTAAAAGAGTTGCCCCCATTCCGATAACACTGTTGTCTCCGATCTTACATCCGTGAATTATGGCGTTGTGCCCTATTGTAACTCCGTTTCCAAGCTCTACAGGAGTATCATAGTCTACATGGAGGGTAACATTATCCTGGACATTGCTGTCATCACCTATGATTATAGGGGCCAGATCTCCTCTCAAAACTGCATTGAACCATATGCTTACATTGTTTCCTGTTCTTACGTCCCCTATAACTGTGGCATTCTCGGCAATAAAGTTATTTTCTCCAATTGATGGCATAAGGTCTCCTAATTTATAAATCATAACTTTCCTCCTAAAATATTCCAACATCTAAAAGAGAATAAGATTTTACTCTTTGCAAAGCTCCTCTTTTATCTCTTTCATAAGTTTTTTTTCGAGTTTTGTAAACTCTCTTCCCTCTAAAATATCAGGCCTTCTTAAAAGGGTTCTTTTGAGGCTCTCTTTTAGCCTCCAATCATCTATTTTTTTATGGTTTCCAGAAAGAAGTACATCAGGGACACTTTTCCCTCTATACTCTGCAGGTCTTGTATAATGAGGATGATCTAGAAGTCCGTTATAAAAAGAGTCATTCTCATAGGAGTCCTTTTTTATAACCCCAGGAATAAGCCGCGCTATGGCATCAGCTATGACCATGGCAGGAAGTTCTCCTCCTGTTAAAACAAAATCTCCTATGGATATTTCAAAGTCTACTTTTTCCTCAATTACCCTCTCATCTATTCCCTCATAGTGACCTGCTATTATTGTGATCTCATCCTCTTCCGACAGCTCTATTGCCATTTTCTGATCAAATCTTTTTCCTTGAGGAGAAGTATATATCACTTTCCCAGTTATATTTTCGAGGGCATTGAAAAGTGGCTCAGGTTTAAGAACCATCCCCGCTCCCCCGCCAAATGGAAGATCATCAGCCTGCTTATGTTTGTCATAGCAGAAAGACCTTATATCTATAGCGTTTATCTCAAGAAATTCTCCTTCGATAGCTCTTCTAATGATACTCTCACTTTTAAAGCCGTTAAACATCTCAGGAAAAAGAGTCAGTATATTAATTTTCAATGCTTTTACTCCTTTTCTGGTTTCATTCCGTCAATGAGCTCTACTGTTATTTTTCTGTTCTCAAAATCGATCTCTTTGATAAACTTTTCTATACCTGGAATCATTATCTCCTCAGCCCCTTCATTAACAACGTATATTTCATGGGCTGGAGTTTCAAAAACATCAGTCACTTTCCCGATGGATTCTCCGTTTAATTCAACCACGTCCATACCGATAATATCACTTGCGAGATATTCATCTTCTCCTATGCCGATTAGCTCTCTTTTTACGAGGATCATAGATCCAGCAAGGGCAGCAGCATCAACTTTATTTGTTATCTCTTCAAACTCTAAAACTGCTTTGTTTCCCATCAAAAATCCAGCAGAGGTAACTGTAAGCACCCTTTTTAATCCAGCTGGAGTTTCGACAATTACTTTATTTCCTATGAGGAGCTCGATATCATCCATATGGGAAACTACTTTTACTGCTCCCTTTAGATGATGAGTTCCGGAAATTTTAGCAACATTTAAAAGGTCTGACATCTGTATCCCCCTGATAATTTAGTCTAAAAATTCTACATTTACATTTAACTTGTCTTTTACCCCTGCTGCCTGCATTACTCCTCTGATTGCATTTGCAGTAAGTCCGTTCTTTCCTATTACTTTTCCAAGTTCTCCATCAGCCACACTTACTCTGAAAGTAACTGTATCGTCGAGAATTTCATATGTAATTCTTATATCTGTTTCTGTTTTTACCATCTGTGACACAACGTAGTAAAGAAGCTTTTCCAATTTTTCCATTATTTTACCTCCCTAATAATCCTTAGAAACTCATTATCTATTCTTTTTGGTTTTCCGTCTTTTCCTGTGAATATATTTGTAGATTTACCTCTGGCGTATAATTTTTCCCCAGATTTATCGGTCATCTCGTATTTAAACTCAACTTTAATTTTTGTTATACAGTCTGCCTGGGCATTTATCTTCACCACATCATCATACTCTACCGGGAGAAAATATTCAATACCTATATCCTTAACAGGTAGGAATACCCCTATACTTTCTAGCTCTTTGTATGAGATTCCCTTGCTTCTCAGCCACTCGGTCCTGCCCTTTTCCATCCAGTTGACAAAATTCCCGTGGTACACCCTGCCCATCTGATCTGTTTCGTTGTAATATACCCTGTGGAGAGTTGTCGCCTGATTCGGCTTAGAGTTCACCTTTCCAAGGGCCCTCTTCAGTTATTTTGGCAGTTATTCCACGGCTGTCTAGGTCTTGTAAAACCTCTCTTACAAACTCTTTAAAATCATCTGTAGATATTATTTTTATAAGTCCTAGGGAAGCATCGAGAGTTCTTACAACCCCTATACCTTCATAGGCTTCAATAATTTTATTTATAAAATCAATGTGCTTTTTTTCGCTGTCTACAAAAAATTCATAACTTTGCATAGAGACACTCCTTTTCCATATTTAAAACAACAAGCGATCCCAAAGGGGACCACTTGCTTATTTTTCAAATACTTTGATCAAATTCATAAACTCATCTATAGAAAGGGTTTCGGCCCTTCTTTTCCCGTCAATCTCTGCCTCTTCTAATTTTTCTCTTACCTCATCTTTTGGAATCCCAAGAGTAGAGATGTTGTTTAGAAGGTTCTTTCTCTTATTAGAAAAAGAAGCCTTTACATATTTAAAGAAAGTATCTTCTGAAATCTCCTCTATACGGGAGTTGTCCTTCCTCAGTTTTATAGACATAAATGCTGAGTCCACCTTAGGTACAGGCTGGAAAAACTCTTTTGGAATTGTGAAAAGGTATTCGGCATCTCCGAAATATTCTACTGCAAGGGTGAGAGTACTTCTCTCCTTACCCGATTTTGCACAGATTCTCTCTGCGACTTCTTTTTGCACCATTATATAGATCTCGTCTACGTACCTTCTGTTTTCGATAAGTTTGTTTATTATAGGCGAGGTGATGTAATATGGTATGTTTGCCACGACTTTTACCTTTTCCCCTATCTGTTTATCGAAGTCCACAGTGAGTACATCCTGCATAATTAGATTAAATTTAGGGTTCTGGTTAAATTTTTTAACCAGTATTTTTTCTAGGTCTCTGTCGATCTCTACGCAGTTCACCTTGCTCGATGCTTCTAGAAGCAGCTCAGTAAGAGCACCTTCTCCGGGCCCTATTTCTAAGATCACATCTGTCTCTTCCACACCTGAGACTTCCATTATCTGTTTTAAGACCTCACTCTGATTAGTGAGGAAATTTTGACCAAACTTTTTTTTATGCTTAAAAGACATATCTCCTCCGTCCTAATCTAACAGGGTTACCTTACCAATATACGGAAGATTTCTGTAAAATTCTGCATAATCAATCCCGTAACCTACTACGAACTCATTTGGAATCTCAAATCCTACATAATCAACAAAGACCTCTGCCTTTCTTCTGTAAGGTTTGTCCAAAAGGGTGCATATTTTTACAGATGCTGCTCCCTTGGATAAGAGAAATTTTTTGACATAATTGAGAGTAAGTCCGGAATCGATAATGTCCTCTATAATCAAAATATCTTTTCCTTCTACATCTTCATCTACATCTTTCATGATCTTAACCACACCAGAGGTCTCCATGCTGCTTCCGTAGCTAGAAATACTCATAAAGTCCATCTTTACAGGATGGTCTATCCTCTGAACAAGGTCTGCCATAAAAATTGCAGAACCTTTTAAAAGTCCTATACAGATGACCTCGTTATCGCTGTCTCTGATATCTTTCTCTATAAGTGCACCAAGTTCTATGACTTTTCTTTTTATCTCTTCTCTCGGTATCATAACCTCGATTTTGTGTTTTTTCATTTTACACTACACCTCAAACTTCTTCTCTTAGATTCTTTAATCTAGATCAACCTAGAACAGATTTATCTATCGGACCCCATTACAGCCACATAAGGGATATTTCTGTATTCCTGCTTGAAATCAAGACCGTACCCGAGTACAAACTCGTCTTCAATATTGAAGCCGATATACTGAACTTCTACATCTGCCTCTCTTCTGACCTCTTTGTTTAAAAGGGTGCAAAGTGATACCGATGCAGGTGATCTGCTTCCTAATAGTTTTAGGACTTTCTTTAAAGTAAGTCCTGAGTCAATAATATCCTCTACAACTACCACGTGTTTTCCCATGATATTTTCATCGAGGTCTTTTACAATCTTTACCTCTCTAGAGCTTTCGAAATCATCCCCGTAACTAGAAACACTCATAAAATCCATCTTTAACGGGAGCTTTATCTCTCTGCAGATATCTGCCATAAACATAATAGACCCTTTTAGCAGACAAACTACGATTAAATCTTCATCTTTATCCTTAAAATCTTCTGTAATCTGAGCACCTAATTCCTTCACTCTCTGAGCGATCTGGTCCTCGGTATACATCTTCCTAGAAATTCCTTCATCCCAAGGTTTTTTTGACAACTAAATTACCTCCTAAAGTAAAAAAATCATAAACACATTCTAACACTTCAAACAAGAATTATCAAGTAGTTATTGCTATTTGGGCTTCTATATGTTATGATTTCAGTAAAGTTTTCTGCTTGATTTTTGACCATACAGGAGGAATAATGAATAAAAGAGGATTTTATATTTCGTCAGCTTTGATGCTTATAGCGATCCTATTTTTTTCAGGAAATATTTTTGTAAAATATTACTTTAACGAGTTTCTGATTGTAACTCCAGACCTTACAAATTTTAGTATTTCTGAAGCTGAAAAAATAGTTTCCAAAAGCTCCCTTGCAATAAAGAAGATGGGGGAAGATTATTCACAGTATGACAGAGAAAAGATATTTTCTCAGGAACCTGAAGCGGGAGAAATTATAAAAAAAGGAAGAGTCATAAGAGTATGGATCAGTCGTGGGCAGGATCAAATAGTTGTTCCTGATTTTGGAGGAATGGATCTTTCTGATGCCAAGGCCTCAGCTGAGAAGCTAGGACTCAGGATTAAAAATATATCCTATGCACAAAAAAATGCAGTGTATAATCAGGTGATTTCTTCGGATCCAGGGGCAGGAAGCACCGTCTATCGAAACAAGGAGATCTCTTTTCTTGTGGACACAAAACGGGTTGGATCTAAGGTTAGAATGCCAGATCTTATAGGGGTAGACATTTCTAGCGGGAAACGTCTGCTCAAATCTAAAAATTTGATACTGGGAAATATAGAATATATACAAAACAGCGAGCTAGAGAGTGGAATTATCGTAGATAGTGGAATTCAGCCGGGTATAATGACATTTGAGGGGACCGTTGTAGACGTAATAATCAATAGATAGAGGTGAATTATCATAAAAGGCATAGTTATTACAAAAATGCAGGGGTTCTATTACGTAGAGAGCCAGGGAAAGACCTATGAGTGCCGTTTGAGAGGAATACTAAAGAAAACCGATCGAAAAGACAACTGCATCGTAGGGGATATAGTGGAGTTTTCTGAAGACTACTCCATCACAAAGGTCTATGTGAGGAAAAATATTATTCACAGACCTCTTGTGGCAAACATAGATTACATCGTAATACAATTTTCGGCAGTAGATCCAAGGCTTGATTATGAAAGAATAAATATTCTGATACTTAATTCCTATTATCACAAGATAAAACCCGTGATTATAATAAATAAAATTGACCTTATAGAAGAGGCTGACATAGAGGAAATAAAAAATAATCTTCACTATCTGAAGGCCCTTGATATTGACCTTTTCTTTGTCTCCACGACTGAAAATATAGGTATAGAAGAAGTTAAGTCCTATATAAGAGGTCATGTTACTGCTTTTGGAGGTCCAAGCGGGGTGGGTAAATCAAGTATATTAAACCTTCTGCAGAAAGGTGTCACCCTAAAGGTCGGAGAGACCAGCAGAAAGTTAAAAAGAGGAAAGCATACCACAAGAGCTACGACTCTTCTTCCCTTAAAAGAGGAGGGGTTTGTAATAGATACTCCTGGATTCTCCTCAGTGGATCTTCCAGAGATAGAAAATGTACAGGAACTTATAGATCTTTTTCCTGAATTTGACATTGATAAGCCGTGCAAATTCTCAAACTGCATCCACGTAAATGAGCCTGGATGTGTTGTGAAAGACGCTGTTGAAGATGGATCGATTTCAAAAGAAAGATATGAGTTTTTCCTGAGATGTTATGAAAAATTAAAAATGGAAAGGTGGAATAAATTATGATAAAGGTAGCTCCGTCTATTCTTTCAGCGGATTTTAGTAAATTAGGAGAGGAAATCACCTCTATAACTGAATCTGGAGCTGACATGATACATATTGACGTTATGGACGGGATGTTTGTCCCAAACATATCCTTCGGACCGGTGGTAATAAAGTCAATAAGAGATAAATCAAACCTTTGTTTTGATGTACATCTTATGATCGAAAGCCCGGAGAGATACATCGATGAGTTTGTAAAGGCAGGTGCCGACCTCATCACTGTCCACGCAGAATCTACAACACATCTTCACAGAACAATACAGCAGATAAAAGCCCACGGAATAAAAGCAGCAGTTTCTCTGAACCCTGCCACTTCTGTAGAGTCTTTAAAATATGTCATTGACGAATTGGATATGGTCCTTTTGATGTCTGTAAACCCAGGTTTCGGTGGACAAAAATTTATCCCTTCCACCCTTGAGAAAATAAAAGAGGTAAGGTCTATGAATGCAAACATAGATATACAGGTGGATGGAGGGATTACAGACGAAACTGTAAAAGATTGTATAGAAGCTGGGGCCAATGTCTTTGTAGCTGGTTCTTACGTTTTCTCTGGAAATTACAAGGAGAGAATAGAAAGTCTAAAAAAGTAGGTGAATTTTATGGTTTTAGAAAAGGTTAATATAGTTTTGGAAGATTTTTACAAGCTTTTTTATGAAACTGAAGATCTTGCTCTAAAACAGGGAATAAAATGTCTTACTCATACTGAACTTCATGTTATTGAAGCTATCGGAAGTGATTCACTTACCATGAACGAACTTTCTGACAGACTAGGTATAACAATGGGGACAGCCACAGTAGCCATATCAAAACTTTCCGAAAAGGGATTTATCAACAGGATGAGATCAGATCTTGACAGAAGAAAAGTGTTTGTATCCCTATCTAGAAAGGGCGACGAGGCTTTAAATTACCATACAAACTACCATAATATGATAATGTCGAGTATAACTAAAAATATAGATCCCAAGGATATAGAGGTTTTCGTAAGTGTTTTTGAGAAAATTTTGAAAAATCTGCGAGAGAAAATAGATTACTTTAAGCCAAATCCAATAACTGATTTCCCAAAAAACTATCTTGTGAGTATCATCGATATAAAAGGGACGCCGATTATAAAGGCTTTTTTCAGGGATCAAGGGATAGAGGTATACAGTGTTATAAAAATAATTTCTAATAATCTAAAAACTATAACCGTAGAAAAAAAGGATGGATCTCTTTTAGAGATAAACGTATTAGACGCAAAGAATTTAATAGCGGTTAAAAAAGAATCATAACTTACCTTTCTGAGGTAGGTTCTTTTTTTTCTGAAAAGGAGATGGTAAAGTGCTTTATTTAGACGGCATATCTATAAATAAGCTTAAAGATGAACTGGCCGAAGTTTTGACAGGGAGAAAAGTAACCAAGATTTTTCAGTACAGCAAGCTGACAACCTCTATTTTTTTTGGAAAACTGAACCTGTTTTTTTCCTGCAACGCCTCCCTCCCTGTTTGTTATCTGAGGAATGAGAAGGAAAATGCCCCGGAGATCCCTATGAGTTTTTCACTGAATCTCAGGAAACATCTGCTGAACTCTATCATCACAGAGGTAGGGCAGCTTGGATTTGACAGGATAATCATATTTAAATTTAAGAAGATAAACGAGCTGGGGGAATACAAAGAGTACAAGCTCTATTTCGAGATAATGGGTAAGCACAGCAATCTCATACTCACAGATAAAGATGGGGAAATATTAGACCTCATGAAGAGGTTTTCAATTGAAGAAAATAAGCTTAGAGTTCTTCTCCCTGGAGCAAAATATTCTCAGCCTGTAACAGATAAAAAGCTCTCCCCTGTTGACATATCTGAAGAGAGCCTAGAGGCCATGATAGGAAATCCTAAGGAACTTGTGAAGAATGTAGAGGGACTGGGTATGATCGCAGCTAAATCACTAGAATCACCTGATGATCTGCTGAAGATGCTAGCCGATAAAGGAACACCTACGGTTTACTACAACAACAGAAAAATAACCTTGGCCTCGGTTTTTCACGTTAAAAACACTCAGTTTGACAGAAAAGAGGAGTTTGAAACTGTAAATGAGATGATAAATTTTTATATAAAGGCTACAAAATCCTCAGAGTCCTACAACAATCTTTATTTCTCTCTTGTAAATGTTGTAGAAAAAGAGATCAAAAAAAATAAACGTACTCTTAAAATTTTAGAAAAAGAGATGGAAAAAAACAGGAAACATGAAAAATCAAGAGAGATAGGGGATATTTTGGCTGCAAATCTTTACTCTATAAAAAGGGGACAAAAAGAAGCAGTGCTTTTTGATTTTTATAACAACTGTGAGATAACTATAACTCTGAATCCAAATCTCTCTCCGAAGGAAAACCTAGACAGTTATTACAAAAAGTACAATAAGTTAAAACGTGGTTTTAAGTTTAATCTCAAAAGATACGAAGAGGTAAAAAATGAAATAAGCTATCTACAAGGTGTGAAAAGTTTTCTAGATGAAAGCTCTACCATGGAAAATCTAAACACTATCAAAGATGAACTTGTGGCAGGGAGATATATGAAAGCTGTAAAAAGTCTGAAAAAGAAAAAGAGTATACCTCTTAATTACGGAATCATAGAATTTGAAGGATATCAGATTTTTTTCGGAAGAAATAATCTTGAAAATGACAATCTGTCTTTCAAGGTAGCCGACAGAAATGACATGTGGCTTCACTCAAAAGAGGTTTCCGGAAGTCATGTGATAATACGTTGGAACGGTGAATTTACAGAGGATGTTATATTCAAAGGGGCAGAAGTGGCCGCCTTTTATTCAAAAACACTCCCAGGTGAGAAGGTTCTGATAGACTATACATTAAAAAAATACTTGAATAAACCAAAGGGAGGGAAGCCCGGTTTTGTAACCTACAGCAATCAGGAATCTATACTGGTTGTTAAACCTGAGGCTCTATAAAAGATGGAGACAGATATTATGTCTCCTTTTTTTGCAATATTTCAAAAAATTATGATAAAATGCAGTTAATCTTTATAACATTTTGTTAAATACAGTATGATGCAACGGAGGCATAATATGAAACTTGATTTCTCTATGATTAAACAATTCGGAAGATTTTATAAGCCACATAAAAAGCTTTTTATAGTTGATATGGCATGTGCTTTTTTTGTAGCACTTATTGACTTAGCCTATCCAATGATGGCTAAATATGCATTAAATGACCTTCTTCCAAAAGATGAATTCAGAAGTTATTTTATTTTTGTATTGATTCTACTTGGATTGTATATTCTCAGGGTGTTTTTTCAGTTTGTAAATGATTATTGGGGTCATATCCTTGGAATAAGAATCGAATATGACCTGAGAAAAGAACTGTTTTCTCATCTTCAGAAACTTTCCTTTCGTTTCTATGATAAGACTAGGGTGGGACATATTATGTCTAGAATGGTCAATGATCTGAATGAAATGACAGAGATGGCCCATCATGTACCTGAAGATGTTTTTCTATCAGTGGTAATGCTTATAGGCTCTTTCTTTGCCATGATATTTCTGAACTGGCAGCTAGCTATAGGGGTATATACCGTTGTGCCGGTTATGGTTTTTTTTGCAGTAAAAAGAAGAAAAAAAATGTCACAGGGATTTAAACAAGTAAAAGAAAAAATATCAGGTGTAAATGCCCAGCTAGAGAGCAGCATTTCAGGAATAAGAGTATCAAAGTCATTTGCAAATGAAGAGCATGAGATCAATAAATTCAATGATAGTAATGTTCTCTTTAAAAACTCTAAAAATGAAGCTTATATGCAGATGGCTGTTTTTATGGGGGGTATGCATTTTTTTATAAACTTACTGAATATAGTTGTTCTCGGACTAGGGGGCTACTTGATTTACACTGGAAAGATGAATTTTCCAGATTTAGTCGCCTTTACCTTATATACTAATGCTTTTTTAGTTCCAATTAGAAGGCTTACCAATTCGGTTCAGCAATTTGAATCAGGAATGACGGGATTCGCAAGATTTAAGGAAATTATGGTGATAGAACCTCTGATAAAGGATAGTGAAGACGCCATAGAGATAGAACAGTGCAAAGGGAAGATCAGTTTCAAAAATGTCACCTTTGCCTACAATGAAAATCACAATATAATCTCTGACATCAATTTAAACATAGAATCAGGGAAAGTAATCGCTCTTGTGGGACCATCAGGAGGAGGGAAAACAACCCTGTGTCACCTTATACCAAGATTTTATGAAGTGGATACAGGAGAGGTTTCCATCGATGATATCAATATCAAAGATATAAAAATTAACAGCCTTAGAAAAAATATAGGCCTCGTTTCTCAGGATGTTTTCTTATTTGCAGGAACTATAAAAGATAATATCATGTATGGAAATATAAATGCCACAGAAGAAGAGATGATCCGAGCGGCTAAAAATGCCGAAATCCACGAATTTATCATGAGCCTGGAAAATGGTTATGATACTGACGTGGGAGAAAGAGGGATCAAGCTCTCTGGAGGCCAAAAACAAAGAATAAGTATTGCAAGGGTATTCCTTAAGAATCCCCCTATACTGATACTAGATGAGGCTACTTCCGCCCTTGACAATGAAACTGAATTTAAGATCCAAAAGGCCCTTGAAAAACTATCAGAAGGCAGGACAAGCCTTATTATAGCTCACCGTCTCACTACGATAAAACACGCTGATGAAATCATAGTTATCAACAAGGATGGGATACAGGAGATCGGAACTCATGAGGAGCTTCTAGAGGAAAAGGGGATATACAGCTCTCTGTATGAGGCTCAGTATAAGGGATTCATCCCTGACGAGATAGAGCGTAACTAGATTAAAACTTTTTTAAGTGCTATATGCTCAAATAAAAACATAAGACATTAAATGAATTTTATCTTTTATGGTGGAAGGGTTTTTTTGTATTAAAGGATAGTAAAAAGGGGTGGGATTATGATAAAAAATATTATATTTGATCTGGGGAGAGTATTGCTTAATTTTGAGCCTTTAGAGTATACATACAAAAAAATTCCTGATAAGCAAAGAGCCTATAAAATTTACCAAGAGATATTTAAAAGTGATGAATGGCTTATGCTCGATAGGGGAGTAATTACAGAGGATGAAGCGATCAACAGGATATGTGGCAGAAATCCAGAAAATGATCAGCTTATAAGAGAAGTGATGAACAACTGGTATGAAATACTTACCCCGATGGAAGATGTGGTGGATATTTTAAAAGAATTAAAACTTAAGGGGTATAAAATTTATTTTTTATCTAATTTTCATTTGCTGGCATTTGAAAGGGTTTCCAAGAAATATGATTTTTTCAGAAATTTTAATGGAGGGATAGTCTCATACATAGAAAATCTACTTAAACCGGAAGATGAAATTTATAATAAATTAGTCGCAATATACGGGATAAATCCGGCTGAGTCAGTAATTATAGATGATACAAAAGATAATGTTATAAGCGCTGAAAAATTAGGATTTAAAACAATACTTTTTACAACATCTATTGATTTGAAGGAGAAACTGTTTGAATATAATTGTTTTTGATAACTTGCAATTAAATACGGCAAACACACCAAGCACACCAAACATAAATCATGGGGTGAAAGATGTATCTGAAAAAAGATTTGCATCAAAAGACTGTCTTGTTTGTATAGGGAAAACATAAAAAGAAAAAGCTGCCAATTGATGGATTACCCTATGTGGTTCATCTGAGCAATGTAGCTATGGAAGTCATGTTTGCCTGGGAATCTTGCAAAGATTTTGATATAGAATATGCTCTTCAGTTGGCTCTCTTGTATGATGTCCTTGAGGACATTGAGACCACCTATGAGAAGTTGGAGAAGACTTTTGGTATAGGGGAAACGGATAGAAATATTGCAAAACATTAATATATGAGAAATCTCTACAGAAAAGATTTTGAGTTGTCTAAAATAGGTGGGGATAGTAAAAATGTCTGACAGAATAACAAATTTAGAGAAACCTCCGAAACACTGGAGTAAAGAAAAGATTATATCGTATAGAGAAGAGACTCAGTATTTATTGGAATCTTTGAAGTTTAGCAACAAATATCTTTCTGAAAAATTGAGGTTTAAAATAAATGAAAATCAATATGAAAAATATATTGGAGTATCTCTTGAATAACCTAATAATTTAAAATTATATTGATCTTTGGAGCAACAGCAAAAAAAAGCTGATGCTCCATTTTATATATTTTTTTCAAAGTGGCTAAAATAAAAAATCAAAATACTTTAAGAATAAAGTATTGAATTTCTAAGCTCTGTTACTTTCTTTGCTTGTCCAAAGAAAGTAACCAAAGAAAAGACACCCCTAAAAAGATTCCTAAAATCATTTCTGAACTAACTTTCACTTGAAATATAGTCGGCAAAGCCTCCTTATTTCAAAGAAAGTGGATTTCAGAAAAAGTGATTTCTTAACGGAATTTTTTAAAGGGTAAAGCAATCTAAAAATTAAAAAAATTATTTTCTCTCTGTGAAACTTCTTATTTTTCTCTGTGTCCTCTGTGACCAAAAGGTTTTGTTATTATTTGTGTTAATTTTTTTGTCTTTTATTGATTTTCATTCGTGATGAAATCTTTTGACTCTATATCCTTATAAATTCAGTATTTTACCAAAACCTCTTTAAATTAGAAACTTAAGAAATTTACTGTTTATTTTTGTAATAAAACTCTGCCAGTTCATTATACCTTTTTCGATTTAATCCCATATCAGAATAACCGATCCTGCTCTGTGAACGGTAGTGAATGACCTTATCTTCAGCATCAAAATAAAATTCTACATCGTCTCGGTATCTCATTATTCCAGTTATAAAAACTGCATATAGATAATCTTCAGATTCGTTTATAATCTCGTGCTTACCATAGTTCTTACAAGCCGCTTTGATTATTTTTTTTGCATCACTTACAGGAATGTCTAGCACCAGAGGGTCCACCTGTTTTTTCACCTGGTCTGTCTGTGAAGATACACCATTGGGGGATGATTTCAAGGGAGACATTTTTCCGGATTTTACTCCGAGATTTTTCGGGGCTGAAATACATCCAAATGTCATAAATACTAGGATAAATCCTATCACATACTTCATAAAATCCCTCTCTTCTTAA
The DNA here is from genome assembly GCF_963663625.1 of uncultured Ilyobacter sp. Classification (NCBI taxonomy): domain Bacteria; kingdom Fusobacteriati; phylum Fusobacteriota; class Fusobacteriia; order Fusobacteriales; family Fusobacteriaceae; genus Ilyobacter; species uncultured Ilyobacter sp. Next base: position 647,475 of record NZ_OY760437.1, read on the forward strand.
TTTTTATATACATGATTTGTTTATAAGTTTAATATACTACTTCTTTAGAGAAAAGACTGTAAAAAATATAAAGTTTTATTTTATAGAGCTTTGTATGTTGGATAATAAAGGGTTTAAGTATGACAGTGGCTACAACTGAAACTTACTATACAGGGTCACATGGAATTTTATCAATAGGTTAAAAATTTTTATTATTTTTTTATTAGTACTCCGAATGTAAATTCCTAAAGATAAAATCTATGAAACTGCACCTTTGGGTAGATGGGGAGACTAGTCTGCCTGTCTTGCTTGGAAAGGAGCAAAAAAAGGAGGGATTTATTTTGAAAATCTGTCGTATTAATATGAGGGACAAATGGAACAGAGGGGGTATCAGTTGTAAAGAAACAGGCTCTTCCTGCCTATGCCCCTAGGTCAGCAAAGGGTATAGGGGTTATGCTACAACTATTAGGGTGATTATCCAATGGGGATTGCTCTCGGGATAATACTTATGTTGCTAACATTTGGTGCCAACAGTGTGGTGTATATGCTTCACAAAGGGGAGTAAAAAAATTATGATAGAGATAAGAAACCTCGCCAAATCATTTGGGAAAATAAGAATTTTAAACATAGAAAAGATGCTAATAAATACCCTTTGGGTAACTGCTGTAAGAGGAGAGAATGGTTTAGGAAAAACTACTTTGTTTTCTCTGATATCTGGATTAGAATTGGAGTTTGAAGGTGAAATTGTAAAAAAATGGAATAGGCCAAATGGATACTACATTTGTACAGCAGGATTTTTATCTGTTAAAAATAAGTGTTTATGAGAATATATCTTATCCCTTAAAAATAAGAAAGTAGAGTGATGGCCAGATAAAAAAATGATTTTCTCTTATCTGAATTTAAAATAGAGCATTAATTCCATAAGAATGCCAGCAGATTAAGCAGTGGAGAAAGTTAGAAAGTCGCCATTTTCAGGACTCTTTCTTTTATACCGAAACTGATATTGTTAGACAAACCTAATTTAAATCTAGATAAAGAATCTATCATTCTTGCTGAAAATGTGCTAAGCAGATATACTAGATAAGAAAAGGAGGAGTAATTATGATAAATCATAATAATGAGCAAACTGAGAAAATGGCGGACCAGAACATTTAACTGAAGGAGTATTTGAAGAGAGTGGATTAATTGGATTTTTTTAAGTAACTTCATCGGAAGAATCAAAAAAGAATAATACAAAAAATTTATTGAAATTTTTTCAAAAAAGAAATTGTTCCTCTGAGTGAATCAATTGGAAGGTGTTCTACCTCCAAGATTGTCTCAAAGGATTCTGTTTACTGTTTTGATAAAACTACCATAGATGGATAAATAACCGATACATTACTAATACTAATGAAACAGTATATGTTCCCACAGGATGCATGATTCCCTGTGGTGCAGATGCTGTT